>NZ_JAELTV010000159.1 GCF_016429005.1 Pedobacter sp. ASV19 | reverse complement strand
AACCGATCTCCAAAATCGTCCAATACACCAAACTTTCGATTCAGGAAATCGAAGCGCTCTAATACCCTCCCCCCAGTTCTTCCAATTCATGGAAGAACGCGCGCCAAACACTCCAATTTTCTGCGCAAAAACACAAAATAAGATATTAAAACCCACATAATAGGATAGCTACATCAACAATAAACAAAACCATTTATCTAACCACCCTCTCCGGTCTGCACCCAGGAAAATAGGATTTAATGGTCGAACATCAGGACCTGTAAGGTCCAGAGAGAGCATAAATCCTATTTTCACCCATTAAGCCAATTCAAGACAAAAAAAATATGCTAGATTTCTATTTATTGCCCGATGAGAAAAATGTACCGAATTATCCTGAAGAAACAGGAGGCAACGTTATTGGCCAGATAAACCAGCAGACCTTTGAAAGATTAAAACTCAAGAAGATCATTCCAGAAAGATTTGATTATCACTCAGACTTTCGGTGGGATAAGGATTTAATCAAGGAAATCCGGAAGAACATTCAAAAACAAGCAATTCCTGATAGTGACGTAAGCCCCCTGCTGCAAATGCTAGATGCAGCCCAAACCCAGGATAGCGGATTGATCGCTTATGCCGATTGATACACAAAAGTTTCCCTTTCACCACCCTCCCCGGTCTGCACCCAGGGAAATATGTTTTTATGATCAAGCCTCAGAATCTGTAAGATTCAGCTAGATCATAAAACATATTTTCACCCACTAAGCCAATTCAGGATTAAAAAATAACGACGTCAAGCGATATTAAATCCTTTCCTTCGGACAAAGCCGTATCAACTGCTCATCTGCTGCGCAAAAAGCCCAGAAAAAGCACCCTTTTACCGAACAAGTACCGCAGCAAATACGCAGAAGCTGGGTTCTAATCCTATACCAAGCCACTTCCCGAACCTTGCCCATACAAAAAAAGAGGCGCCTTTTCAGGCACCTCCTTCAATTAAAATTTCATCCCATTAAAAAGAATGCGGGATATACTCATTCTCTACCGTTCCATCCGTATACAATTTTAATATTGCATAACCCGGAGGAGTTTCCAGATAATAACCAGGTCCAGCCGATTCATTATCGCCCTTGCCCCACCAAAAACCACTCATAGCCCCGTTGCAGCAATACAATACATCATTATAATGCGTATGATCAGACAAATGATTATGCCCGCTCAGGCAAATTTTAACCTTACTGTGGTGTTTATAAAACAAATCCTTTAGCTTCTTGCAATCAGAGTGACCACCACCCACCAAAACCTGAGTAGTTCCCAAAATCGGATAATGAGACATCAGCAATACCGAATCACCTGCAGGAACTTTATCCAGTTCCTTCTCCAGCCACTCAAACTGCTCCTTATCTATAGAAACATTGTCATTAATGCTATCAAGTATCATAAAATGCCAGTTCTTTTTACTGAAGCTATAATACCTGTTCGGGATTTTCAACCGCTTAACCACGTATTTTTTTCCGTACATCTCATCCTCTTTAGAAGGCGCTTTCCACCATGGATCATGATTGCCAATACAACTATGCACCTCATAAGGATCAAGCAAAGAAGTACATTCATCCCAAATCCGCCATTGCTGAATAACCTGGTCATATTTTACGTGATCATAAGAAGCATCACCTATGGAATCACCACCATTTAAAAAGAAATCTGGTTTGTGTTTAGTTATAATATGCTTTAAGCAGCTTTTAAACCGCTCAGGTGCATTTTCTCCCGCCCCAATGTGCACATCCGTAATATGCGCAACCGTCATGGCCAGTTTTTTACCTTTTTTACTTTCTCCGTCAAGCCCGGAAGCCAAAGCAGGAAGCCCTCCGGTTATCACTACGCCTGTAGCTAATCCTGCTGTTTTTAATAAAGATCTTCTGTTCAGTTTCATCTTTTCAATTACATATTCAAATAAGAACTATTTACCAACGGTTACCATCCGAATATTTGTTTCAGATTAGGGTTCAGCAACACTTGCTGTTGCGGTATCGGACGATAATAGTATTTAGGCTCATCAAAATTCCGTGTTACGGATTCCGTTACAATAAGGCTACCTGTATTTACATTTTTAAGATATACTGTAGCACCTGAGCCGATTGTACCCGTACGATAGTAGACCAGCTTTACCCCTAATGAATTCTTTTCCTTATTCTCTTCAGCAGGAATAGTTAAAGACTGATCTATCAATATAATATCTTCAATACCATCCCCTGTTAAATCATATTTTCCCAATCCTGCAAAGTACATACCTTCCGGGCTTTTGGTTAATAATTTCCCAGCTTTCCATCGCATCAAATCATCATACCTGGTGTTTTCAAATGCGAATTCTACTCTCCTTTCTCTTCTGATTTCCAATATTACCCCAGCATTTGATGTAATATTAGCATATTGTTGCTGTAAAAGAGGATCTGGCGATGCATTTGCCTGAGCCATGTTAAGATCGGGCATTCCCGCCCTTCTTCTGAGCAGGTTTACAGAAACATCCAGCTGCTGCTGTTTTAACGTACCCAGTTCAGCAAGCGCTTCAGCATAACTCAATAGTACCTCTGCATAACGATATACCGGAAAATCTACGCCATTTAAAGTACTTGCATCCGTACTGTTCACATAGCCCTTGAGTTGATGATAACCCGTAAAATTTTTGTTTAAACTCTGAATGTAAGGCTTGGTATCCGGAACTCTGATCCATCCGGGATAAGCCATCGTTTGGGAAAGCCTTGGATCACGGTTCTGAAACTCCTTTACAAAACTCAGTTTATCGTAGTTTGGCAGGTCTGTAAAACGGCTGCCGTCCCTCATCAGATACGTTTGGATCAGGTCTTTAGCCGGAGCTTGTTCATAGTCACCGAAAACTGTTCCGTTAACATTTTGGCTCCTGTTCTTACTCATATCAAAAATATTGGCCAGTATCACCTCAGTATTCGTCGTTAAGTCCTGACTGTTGAACAAAGTCGCATAATCCTGTTCAGGCTTTCCGGTACTATACACAGAGAACTTTCCGGAGGCCATCACATCACCGGCAATTTTAACAGCAGTTTCGAGAAAAGCATTTGCTGTTGCTGCTAAATTCAATTCTGAATGATATTTACGGTAAGTACCTTCATACAGTGCTGTACGGGTATAGAATGCCGCTACAGCCCATTTTCCTGGAGTACCGGTAGGCACGTTTTCCCGAACATGCTGATAAGCAAAATCAAGATCCGACATCACGCTATCCATCACCAACTTCCGCGGATCGCGTGCTTTGTATAATGCATTATCCCCAGGGTTCATGGTACCTGAGTACCATGGCACATCAGAAAACCGCTTCACTTTATCTATATAAAACATGGCCCGGTAGTACCTGGCCAGTCCGGCATAATGATTTTTTATGTCTGCACTTACCTTTGCTTTATTATAGTTTTCTAAAAAATAATTAATGTCACGTAATCTGCTCCACTCCCAACCTGAAGTAATATTTTGCGAATTGGCACTACCCGCCATTACATTTTTCACTTCTACGTTGGCTGTTGTTGCTACGTTATCACTGCTTTGGTCATTTAAGTAGCTTCCTCTGTCTGGCATCAAAAGCAGACCATTGACATATAAATTCAGATCGCTTTCTGTATTAAAGAAAAGGCCCGGCGAAATCGCTGTTTGCGGAAAACGGTCAAGGTCACTTTTTTTACAACCGACAGATGCAATTGCAATAAATAGAATATATTTAATATATGGTTTCATAACTAATATTTTAATAATTGTTAAGCTGTTTAATAGTTAAAAATCCAGGTTTAAACCGATTGCATATTTTCTCTGAAAAGGATATGCCCATGCACTTGGACCTTGGTTTACAGCTTCAGGATCTATATATTTCTTTATAGATGAAAATTCATACAGGTTATCACCAGTTACAAATACACGAAGGCGGTTGACTTTAAAGCGTTTGGTAAACGCAGAAGGTAAGGTATAACCTAAGGAGATATTTTTAATTCTTAAATAGGCTCCATTTAACAGGTACTTGGTTTGTGGAATATCTAATCCTGCTCCGTAGTTATTATCCGCTAACCAGGATTGCAAAACAGGATAGTAAGAGTTGGTATTCGCATCGGCCAGACCTGCAGCAATATAAGATGCCGAATGTTGAGCTCTTAACTCAGGTGAATCGCCTGTAGCGCGGTAAAAGTCCAGATTCCACGGATAAACATTGGCATAAGGTTGTTGGTACGGACCCCAGAATAAATAGTGGTGCGGATAAAAATCTCTTTTTAATACCCCTTGCAAAAATATAGAAACATCAAAGCCATTCCAATCTAGGTTAAAATTGGCACCAATACTATATCTGTCGCTGCTGTTTCCAATGATTTTAAGATCTTTAGGGTCATTTGAGCTTAAACCCTTTTCAATTTTATGATTTCCGTCCTGGTCTTTATATTTCGGCCAGCCCTGAACAATAGACAAAGCGCCCCAGGGAATAATAGCAGACTCATCAAGTCCGGCTATTTCTGCCTTGTTCTGAAACATACCATCATTTTCAAGCCCCCAGATTTCTCCAATTTTTTGACCTACCCTATAGTTGCTGAAAAGATTCTGATCGTTTGGAAATTTAGTGATTTCTGTTTGGGAATCAGCAAGGAAAACCTTTGCTTGAAAATTAAAAGGCTTGGAAGCAACCAAAAAGTTATCTCTGTATGTTACAGACAACTCCCATCCTTTTGTTTTTAAATTTGCCGTATTTTGCCTCGGTACCTGAGTTCCAAGTACGCCTGGTAACTCTTGTCCTCCGGTAAGCATACCCGTGGTATTGCGAATAAAATAATCAAATCCAAGGAGGAACTTGTCTTTAAAAAGACCAACATCTGTCCCCATGTTAAGCGTAGATACTTTTTCCCAGGTATAGGTATTCGGATCGACCAATAAACCCGGTGCCCCTTTTATAATTGGGCTTTGACTGTTCCCACCAATAAGATATCCAGATGTACCTGGTACCAGCGACTGAATATAACCAAAATCACGAAGATAAGGATCGCTACTGATGGCCTGGTTTCCTAATGAACCATAAGAAGAACGCAGCTTAAAGGTAGACAGCACTGGCGCTAATGGCTTAAAAAAGTCTTCAGCACTAGCTATCCAGGCTGCAGAAGCTGAAGGGAAAAAACCCCAGCGTCTTGTAGAAGAAAAACGAGAAGAACCATCATATCTTCCGGTAGCCTCTAAAATATAACGCTCTTTATAGGTGTAATTTAAACGGCCAAATCCACTGGTCGTCGCATAAGCCGAGTATTCTGCACCAACCCCCGCTGCACCATTGGTTAAGCCAAGGTAGGGTAAAGAAGAAGAAATCAGACCATCTTTGGAGGAGGTTACGGTAGAATAGTTATAGTTTTCAGAGTTGTAACCCAGCATTGCGCTGAAAAAATGGTCACCTATTGTTTTTCTGTAGGTTGCATACAAGTTAAAGGCATTATTATATAAATAACCGTTTTTCTCGCTTACACTCCCTGTGCCGCCTTCTTCCCTTACATCATTCGGTCCGTATCCAATTTTATAGGACTTGGAATCCGCATGATATTTCCACAGTTCCCGCTTAAAGGAAGCATCACCGTTAACCACTAAATCCCCGTTCAAAAAAGTTGCGGTGGCGCTGCTGATGTTTTGAAAACCAAACATCGTTTCCAGGTTCTTACCACCATCCGTTAGTTTGGCTGCCAAACGCCCTGCATTGGTATTGGCCCAGGTGCCATCTGGATTGACTGCTACATCTGTTGGCTGAAGGTAATACAGATCAGTAATGCCTGTATATGGATATGCCCGTTTGGTTTCGTAAATATTCAGGTTGTTGTCTATTTTAAGCCATTTGAAAGGTAAAAAGCTAACCCTTGGTCTTAAACCATATCGGTTCCAGAAATCATCGGAGAGTTTGTTCAATCCATTTTCTTTGGTATAATCCGCAGACAAATAATAGGTTAAAGGGGTATTATTAACTGTTGCCCCGCCCGAAAATGTCAAAGTATGGTTTTGTGAAAAGCTGGCGTCATTGAAAAAATATTTATACCAGTCGTTACTCCCCATATACTCCCATTTGGTAGGGTCTGTTAAGTTTACCCGTGTATCAGGAAGGGATGGATTGTCTGATCTTTCTCTTGCCCATTTATAATATTGGTCACTATAGTTTACGTAATCCCATGGGGTGTTATTGGTTGATGTTTCCAGAACCCTGGAATAGATGTACGGATCTGTAACCGGTTTGGGAAGAATAGTAGATTTTCCCCAGGTACTGAGCATATTATAGCTAACCGTCTGCCGATCCACAGCACCTTGTTTTGTGGTGATCAGGATGACACCAAAGGCAGCTCTTGCGCCGTAAATTGCTGCTGATGCCGCATCACGAAGCACTGTATAAGATGAAATATCAGCAGGAGTTAACCTCAATAAATCGTCATTGCTTGCTGCAGGAATTCCGTCGATAACAATAAGTGGCGAACCACCGTTGATGGAGGTCATACCCCGGATGTTGATAACAGGAACAGTACCCGGTGCTCCACCTCCATAGGTAATGTTTAAACCTGGGCTGATTCCCTGCAAACCCTGCATTACATTCGAAATAGGACGTGATTCGAGGTCTTTACCCGAAATCTGATCAATAGCACCCGCAATGTTGATTTTTTTCTTGGTACCAAAACCAACAACAACCACTTCGTCAAGTCCCCCAGCCTGTGGCTGCATTAAAACATTTAACTGGGTTTGCCCATGAAGTGCAACTTCCTGTTGTTTATAACCAACATAGGCAAAAATGAGCACTGCATTGGGGCTTACATTCATGGTAAACAAACCATTAATATCAGATGAAATCCCTTGTTTGGTTCCCTTCACCATAATGCTTACGGCAGGAAGGGTTTCTTTGGTTTCCGCGTCTGAAACTTTACCCTTTAGGGTGATGTTTTGCGCAAAAGCAGACGTTGTGATTAGAAAAAAGGAAATCATCCAGAATAGTGAGTGCCTTTTTTGCATAATCCGTCCAAACAACGAGAACGAAGTGTAGTTTTTTTCCATACAATTTATAGTTTTTGAGTTTATTGGTTTAAGATTGATCACTTCTTAAATCGAGGGCAAATGTATACTCATGCCAACAAGTAAAAGTTAAGACTGTATTAATAAATTAATTGAACAGTCAATCAATCTATTGACAATATAGCCCAATTCATCAGCTGAAAACCAATACAATATTGACTATTATCGATTGTTTTTTGACATACGCTTTATAAAAACAAGATCAGTTGAGGTGAGTATGTTAATCCATTATTAATTCATTTCCGAATACAGATTACTTTGATAAATTTGCGCTTTACATAAAATCTATATGGGAAGAAAAAGCCTCAAAGAAATCAGGCAACAAGAAATTATCACCGTATTTTATGATACCGCCCGAAAAGACGGTTACGAAAACGCCTCAATTGCTAAAGTTGCTAAGGTTATGGACATTAATCCAAGCCTTATTATCCATTATTTTAAAACGAAAGATGACTTAACCCACGCGCTTATAGACTACATACTGGAAAAGTATTTGCTCATTTATAAAACAAAAAACAAAGAAAACATTACACTTTCAGACCTGCAAAAAACGATTGACCTGCTTTTTTCCAAGAAATGGAATCTTTTGTTTGATGATGGATTGTTCTATACTTTTTATGCTTTGTCCTTCAGAGAAGAAAAAATTAAAGCCAAATATAAAACCATATTGGACTCTCTCCATTTTGAGCTTGCATTCATGATAGAACAATGCAATAAAAAACAGCTATTAAATGTGAGTTCACCCAGAGCTGCAGCCGATTTAATATTTGTACTTGTAGACGGAGCATATTTCTACCTTTCACTGGAAAACGATAAAAAAGCTTATAAAGAAAAACTTGAAGATTACAAAAACAAGGCTTATGAAATTTTAGGCCTTCCAGTTCAATCCTTACCTGATGTACCTCTTGTTCTCCAACCTTTTGTTAAAGCATAAAAACCAATAGAAGCCCATAATAAATTGGCTACTGCATTTGGTGTGTCATCAGCAATAATAGCGGTTATTAACAAACATAATCCACCAGTGATATTCAGTATCTGGAAGCCCCACGATTCTGGAGTCAACTTTTTTATGCTTAACAGTAAATAGCCCAGTGTACATAAACATACGCCCAGCCAGCCAATACCTGTTGATATCATCTCTATCATAGTCGGGTCTAATATAGATAAAACACGGTCAATACCGCCGAATGATCGGAAGGCCACACATCATCAATCTGAGGAGGTGTCCTTATTATTTTTGAAAACCTGGCTTTTAACCCCAGTCCTTTAGAATAAACATAGTCAATACGCGAAGTTTGCATATGCCCGTAAATGGCTGCAAATGTACCTCCCGGATAAGTGACCTCGTCGGGGTACAGTATTCGATAAGTATCCGTATACCCCCGCTGCAACATTAATTTTGAAATAGGAAAATCAACCGGTCCATAACCATAATGTAAAAAGGCAGCTCTGGCTGTCCAGTCCAGATGGCTTCCCGAATTAAAATCTCCGGCAATAATGACCGGCAAAGTAGGATCTGAACGAAGTATAGGATCAATATCTTTGTCGAGATTAGTTTGCGCATCAACAGCTCCAAGTTCCCGGTCTTCTTTAACCCAATCCTCACTATTCAAGCCCGTATTGGCATAAGAACCCGTGTATTCATGTTTGGAGGCATACCTTAACCACCAGTTGCCAATCAGTATTTTTTTATTATTGGGCAATGTAACGGTTGCTACATTAGATTTAAACTTGGCATTCGAAGAAATTTCCTTCATCGGAAACCTGCTGATGATGGCTAGATTTTCTGTGGGTGAGGCCGTCTGCAATTCAAAACCCAAAGCGCTAGCTAACATAGTTTGTGTGCCATACCCCTCTTCCAGTGTAATGATATCTGCATTTGTATTCCGTATCAATTCTTTAACCCGGTTTGGTCCCTCTATATGACCTAGATGTAACCCGCCATGCCAGATATTCCACTGCAATAGTTTTATTGCATTTGGATTTGTAGCAGAATTTGGTGTAATCAATTTGGGGATGTTTGCGGTCTTGTCTTCCTCCGGAATATGTATTTGATGGTCTAGAATAAAGGAACTCACCTTTGCATGCAGCGTGTTGCCAGCTACCGCATTTCTATTCACATCCAGTGTTACTAAAAAATAATTTACCCCTTCTTTCAATGGATACCCATGAACTACCCCTTCTGTAAACCGGATTGCTTTACCTGGTTTTTTCCCCTTACCAAACAGTTCAATCCTGGTGGTGGAGCGCGGGGACTGGCCAGCGTAATAAACATGTACCCTGGCCATATCGCTTAGTGATGTCGAGCCAGAAAAATCCAGGTTCAACGCGGTCAGTTTCAGAGGGGAACGCGAACCATTGACTACAATTCTCAACTTCAAAAGCTCATCATTTTTTGCATTTTGATCAGCATCCCATTCGCTTTGTATCACCACCGCATTAAAAACCTGCTGTTTCTTTTCCGCTAAGACAAACAACGGATTATCATTTTTAACCAGATAGGCCAGTGGCATATCTCCGTTATACTTCTTCCTGGTATTTCTAAGATGATAGGCCTGAGCTCCCTTTCCAACCAGGTTCAGACTCACATCGTTCTCCAGATTATCAAAATTATAATAGCCTTTCAACCGATTAAAATCAGGATGACCAGGGCCAAGAGGCCGGTACATCCATTTGCTCAAAGTAGCTCTGGAGAGTGCACAACTCCATATCCTTACCTCATCAATACACCCGCTAAAGCCTGTTGAATCAATATCGCTGGTACCGATTTCTCCCGGTAAAATATCAACAGCAAATTTCTTTGAACCTATTTCCTTACCGTCCAGATATAACTTTGTCTCAGTTCCATTACAACTGACCGCCACATGATGCCATTTATCATCCAGCGGTTCTGCGGCTACAAGACCAGCCTTTGGGCTGCATAGCTTCCCATTTTTAAGCATTAGCGGCAACTGATCTATTGTATTGATTTCTCCATATTCACCTGTTCCAATAATAGCCTCTCTATTTTTCCAGGGCTTACCGTTGCCTTTAATCCAGGCTTCAAGTGTCCATTGATTTTTAATAATATCCATCCCGATACAAGGATTATTATCCAAACCATCCAGACACAGCGCATAATTACCTGTTTGACTCTTGGCAATACCCGAAATTAGAATGAAGCAAATTGTGACCAGAAACAGTTTCATTTTTTCCATGCATTTATTATAAAAGTGCGATTGAATGTAGCTTTCCTTTTGAAAGGAAATGACGCATCTTTTCAGCTTTTAAACAAACATACTTCTTCAAAAAGACTTTCCTAGGCATTTCCTTAACCTTAATAAAAAAATAATATGGTTCAAAGAGCCGAAAGCATTCACGTCAAAACGGTAAGCAAGAAAAAGCTCAACTTAAAACCGCAAGAAACGGCTTTTCTACTAAACGAAGACCAGCTACTTTTGTATAAGAAATATGATAAACCACATAGATATAGGAAGAACCCCTAAAGAAAGAAAAAAGGCTATCGGCTCCTTAATACGCAAAGGTGATGTTACCCTTGGTGGTTACAAGAAGGCGAAGATATATGGCCTGCTTACTTGTTCATCGGGCAAAAGAATGAAAGTTGAAAACCGTGTTTTCTTTAAGGATGAAGCCGAAGCTCTATCTAATGGATATAGGCCATGCGGTCGCTGTCTCCCCGAAAAATATCAAATCTGGAAAGTCTCTCAGTATAGACACCGTCGGTGAGAACACTGGGCTGATTAATTATTATACAAAATGCGGCTTTGACTTTTTAGGATTGCTAAAACTTCAAAATACAGAAGGACTACCAGCCCACTATAACAACGCAACAGTAAGTTTGTTCCAGATTGAAGTTTAGGAGAACCATTCAATCTAATTCTTTTCTCTTTCACCACCCTCCCCGGTCTGCACCCAGGAAAAATATGTTTTACTGATCAAGCCTCAGAGCCTGTAAGGCCTGTCTCTTATACACATCTGACGCTGCCGACGAACGTGAGGAGTAAAAAGGGGGGGGGGGGGGGGGGGGGGGGGGGGGGGGGGGGGGGGGGGGGGGGG
>NZ_JAELTV010001467.1 GCF_016429005.1 Pedobacter sp. ASV19 | reverse complement strand
CCCCCCCCCCCCCCCCCCCCCCCCCCCCCCCCCCCCCCCCCCCCCCCCCCCCCCCCCCCCCCCCCCCCCTTTTCAAGCAGAAGACGGCATACGCGATAGAGCTGCCTGTCTCGTGGGCTCGGAGATGTGTATAAGAGACAGGTACTGGCTTTGCATCTGGCTCATAGATACCTTTCTGGTTTGCAGTGAGTATTAAATTTTCTGTAGCGGCTATTCCAGAAAAGCGGACTTTACCTTCTTCCACAACTACCCAGCTTAATTTTTCACTGGCGTAATCGCGCAGATTAAATCTGGTGCC
>NZ_JAELTV010001466.1 GCF_016429005.1 Pedobacter sp. ASV19 | reverse complement strand
CCCCCCCCCCCCCCCCCCCCCCCCCCCCCCCCCCCCCCCCCCCCCCCCCCCCCCCCCCCCCCCCCCCCCCCCCCCCCCCCCCCCCCCCCCCCCCCCCCCCCATTTTTCAAGCAGAAGACGGCATACGCGATAGAGCTGCCTGTCTCGTGGGCTCGGAGATGTGTATAAGAGACAGGCATAGACCAGATCAACGAAACGATAGAATCGGCATTGGGCGGCGCTAATATTGGCAATACCATTGAGGGCCGCCAGCGATTTTCCATCAGTGTGCGTTTGGCTCAGGAATTCAGAAACAGTGTAGA
>NZ_JAELTV010001465.1 GCF_016429005.1 Pedobacter sp. ASV19 | reverse complement strand
CCCCCCCCCCCCCCCCCCCCCCCCCCCCCCCCCCCCCCCCCCCCCCCCCCCCCCCCCCCCCCCCCCCCCCCCCCCCCCCCCCCCCCCCCCCCCCCCCCCCCGCTTTTCAAGCAGAAGACGGCATACGCGATAGAGCTGCCTGTCTCGTGGGCTCGGAGATGTGTATAAGAGACAGAATTACCCTAAATTGGGTCAATTCACTGCCACCGGATACGGAAGCCTGTACATTGGTTGCATGTGCGGTATTGCCAATCAACAATTTTTTGAAGTTGGTGTAACGTGTAGTATCCCAAAG
>NZ_JAELTV010001464.1 GCF_016429005.1 Pedobacter sp. ASV19 | reverse complement strand
CCCCCCCCCCCCCCCCCCCCCCCCCCCCCCCCCCCCCCCCCCCCCCCCCCCCCCCCCCCCCCCCCCCCCCCCCCCCCCCCCCCCCCCCCCCCCCCCCCCCCCCTTTTCAAGCCGAAGACGGCATACGCGATAGAGCTGCCTGTCTCGTGGGCTCGGAGATGTGTATAAGAGACAGGTCCTGGGTGGCCCAGAAGCGGAAAGGTTTGTGCATTTGATGCGCCTGATCAATTACCGCTTTGAGTTTCGCCTCATCGGGTGGAGTTGGTGTACCTTTTCCATTCCAAACGGTATAGCTTTTCAAT
>NZ_JAELTV010001463.1 GCF_016429005.1 Pedobacter sp. ASV19 | reverse complement strand
CCCCCCCCCCCCCCCCCCCCCCCCCCCCCCCCCCCCCCCCCCCCCCCCCCCCCCCCCCCCCCCCCCCCCCCCCCCCCCCCCCCCCCCCCCCCCCCCCCCCCCCTGTTCAAGCAGAAGACGGCATACGCGATAGAGCTGCCTGTCTCGTGGGCTCGGAGATGTGTATAAGAGACAGGGCCTGGGCTGTGGCTTTTGTAGATAATGAAGAAATAGACCGTATAAATATTCTAAATGCTTCCTTTCTTGCCATGCACAGGGCCATCGAAAAGTTAAGCATTGCACCAAAGTATTTAAGTATTGAT
>NZ_JAELTV010001462.1 GCF_016429005.1 Pedobacter sp. ASV19 | reverse complement strand
CCCCCCCCCCCCCCCCCCCCCCCCCCCCCCCCCCCCCCCCCCCCCCCCCCCCCCCCCCCCCCCCCCCCCCCCCCCCCCCCCCCCCCCCCCCCCCCCCCCCCCCCCCCCCCTTTTTAATGATCCGCCCCCCACCGAGATCTACACCGGCTAACGTTCGTCGGCAGCGTCAGATGTGTATAAGAGACAGGTTGTAGGTGCCGGACACGCAGGTTGTGAAGCTGCTGCTGCCGCTGCAAATCTTGGATCCTCCGTTCTATTGATTACCATGAATATGGAAACCATCGCACAGATGAGTTGTAATCCAGCAATGGGCG
>NZ_JAELTV010000158.1 GCF_016429005.1 Pedobacter sp. ASV19 | reverse complement strand
AGATGTGTATAAAGAGACAGCAGATATATTTGAGGGCCCAGGGAAACAGTTATGGATTATTTCCAGTAGCGGTTTCGCCATTTACAATCCATCTACCGAAAATTTTGAACGGTTTCAGGATAAACACTTTAAAAAGTATAAACTTCCAGGTGGATACCTCAAGACGATAAAAACCGATAATAAGGGCAGACTCTATTTTTACGTAGAAAATCAAGGCATTTTTTGTTATGATTCAAAAAGCAAGACGACAACAAAATACTTTCATCAAAGTAATGTGCCAAATTCTGTCCTCTCAAATCAGATCAGCGATTTTATCGACGACCTGAAAGGTAATTTATGGGTTATTTATACCGATGGTGTCATTGATAAATTTAACTTACGGAATCCGGGCGTAACAAAAAGGTACCTTGCAGTAAACAAAGGACTGGACAGGCAGGTCAATACCTTTAATCTCAATCGCGACTCTGAAGGCAACATTTTTATCTATAGCAGAGGTAATCCGTTTGGACTGTATTGCTTTAGTACATCAAACGACAGGTTCACCTATTTTGGGAAAAAGCAGGATCATTCTGGATTAAGCTCGAATAATGTAAGCCAGGTAATCGAGGGCGACGATGGAAATATTTGGATAGGGACTGATCATGGCGGAATTAATATTTTAGACAAGCATACCCACCGATTCACTTATATCTTAAGTAAAGAAGATGACCCCAGGGGATTAAGCGACAATAGCATAGGGGTTCTATATAAAGACAATAACGGAATAGTCTGGGCCGGAACCTATAAAAAGGGGATCTGTTATTACCATAAAAGTATTTACAAATTTCCGTTAAATCAGTCCCTGACCGATAAAAATGCCCTAAATGAAGATGTTAATTCCTTTGCAGAAGATAGCAAAGGAAATTTGTGGATCGGAACAAATGGGACAGGTCTGTTGTATTTAAACAGAAGCACCGGCGAAATCAAAAGATACCGTAATAATCCTGCCCTCAGTAATTCTTTAAGCAGTGATATTGTGGTAAGTCTTACGATCGATCATTCAGGCATTTTATGGATTGGTACCTATTTGGGGGGGCTTGATTGTTTTGACGGAAAGAAGTTTACGAATTTTAAGCACAGCGCGGATCCCTCGAGTATTTCAGATAACCGGATTTATGCTTTGCTGGAAGATTCTTCCAACCGGCTCTGGATTGCCACTTTAAACGGCGGGCTGGATATGTTGGATCGGCGCGACGGAAAATTCAGACATTTTAACCCTTCAGTTAAAAACACACTAAATGCTTATGTGGTAACCTGCCTATATGAAGACAGGAATAAGAATATCCTGGTAGGTACTACAGCTGGGGTTAGTATCCTGGATAGAAAAATCTCCAGGTTTAAACACTTAAAGAATAACAGTAAGGATACCAATTCGCTGTTACAGGGTATCGTAACTTCAATCACTGAAGATAGCAGGGGGTGGATCTGGATAGGTACCAGAGAAGGGGTGAGCATATATAACCCTATAACTGAAAAGTTTACTAATTTAAGCGAAGAGGTCGGTTTGCCGGAAAACGCGGTGCTTGCAGTTATCGAAGATGAGGATCGTAATATCTGGTACAGTTCCCTTAAGGGGCTTTATAAAATAACAGTAATTTCCACAGGAAAAACCTATAAATTCAGATATAGTAAATACAATAAATCTGATGGGCTGCAGAATACGCAGTTCAATATTAATGCCGCAGGTAAGACAAAATCCAATGAACTGATTTTTGGAGGACCGAACGGCTTCAATATTTTCAGGGCCGAACAGATCAAGAACAGCCAGTTTCCATCAGCGTTGGTCATGACCGATCTAGAAGTGTTTTACCATAAGGTAAGCGTTGGCGAGAAAATAAATGGACATATTATTTTGCCCGAAAGCATAACTGAGCTTAAGAATTTAGTCCTTAGCTACAAAGAGAATATTTTTTCGGTTCAATTTGCATTGCTCAACTATTTTAATCCCCAAAAAGTAATCTATAAATACAGTTTGGAAGGATTCGATAAACGTTGGCTTACAGTTCCTTCAGAAACCCATAAAGCTACTTTTACAAATCTTGACCCAGGCAAATACATACTCCACGTAAGGGCTTTTAATGAAAGTGACTCGGTACTCTTAGCCGAATCACAATTGCAAATTACCATTTTGCCTCCATTCTGGAGGACTGTCTGGGCGTATATTTTGTACATCCTGACAATTGGATTTTTGCTGTTGTACATCCGAAACAGGGGAATCAAAAAATTAAAACGCGAATTTGCTTTAGTACAGGAACGAAGCCGGGAACGGCAATTACACGAACAGGAACGTTTAGAAGCTGAAAGGCTACGAGAACTTGACTTATTAAAAATTAAATTTTTAACCAATCTGAGCCACGAGTTTAGAACACCTATTTCCTTAATTCTGGCTCCCGTAAATAAACTTTTAACCGAAACGAAAGAGAAGGACCGTTATGGACAATTGGCCATGGTGAAAAGAAATGCCCGGCGTTTATTAAATCTGGTCAACCAGCTGCTCGATTTCCGTAAAATGGAAGAGCAGGAACTGCGTCTTAATAATAGCGATGGCGAAATTGTATCCTTTATTAAAGATGCAACAGACTCTTTTTACGATTTAGCAGAACGAAAACAGATAAAACTTACTTTTAAAAGCACTATTGATGATTTATATGTATCATATGATCATGATAAGGTGGAGCGGATATTATTCAATTTACTTTCAAATGCATTTAAGTTTACACCATCAGGAGGAACAGTTAGTGTTGAACTGGAAAGACTGCAGAATCAAAATGAGCGAAATAGTGTTTTACTACAGTTAAAAGTAACAGATTCAGGAATAGGCATTCCAAAAGATAAACTAGAAAAGATATTCGAACGTTTTTTTCAAAATGAAACATCCTCTTCTATTCTGAACCAAGGCTCTGGAATTGGCCTTTCCATCACAAAAGAATTTGTGAAAATGCAAGGCGGTGAAATAACAGTAGAAAGTGAGCCCGGTTTGGGCAGTTGCTTTACTGCGCAAATATGTCTTGCATCCGTTACGCTGGCTCAGGAGCATGAAGATTCTGGATGCGCTGATGTAGCAAGTGAGGAGCCGGACAGAAACAATGAGGAAAAAGGATCTGCTGATAAACGTCTCCTCTTAAAAAATGCACCAGTTATTTTATTGGTTGAAGATAACGAGGATTTCAGATTCTATCTTAAAGATAATCTGAGCTTATTTTATAAGATAGTGGAGGCCTCCAATGGAAAGGAAGGCTGGCAAAAGGCACTTGCACTCCACCCACATTTGATTGTTTCCGATATAAACATGCCTGAAATGGATGGAAAGGAGCTGTGCGGGAAACTAAAATCAGATGAGCGGACAAAACATATTCCAATTATTTTATTAACAGCACTGGCTACAGAAGAAGATCAGCTTAAAGGTTTAGAGATAGGGGCCAACGACTATATGACGAAACCCTTTAACTTTGAGATCTTACATTCAAAAATTAAGAACCTGCTCACACTTCATAAAACATTTAAAAAAACCTATTCCAGACAAATTAGTGTTCCTTCGCCAGAAATGGAAATTGAATCAGAGGACATGAAATTTCTTAACACTGCTTTACTTTACATTGAAGAGAATCTTCAGAACTCCCAGTTATCTGTAGAAGATTTAAGTAAGCATATGGCCATGAGCAGAGTGTCTTTGTATAAAAAGTTTTTGAAAGTAACGGGTAAAACTCCTGTAGACTTTATCCGATCAGTTAAATTAGAGAAGTCCATCGTCTTATTGGAAAAAAGCAACAAGACAATTTCAGAGATATGTTACATGGTAGGTTTTAGCACCCCTAATTACTTTGCCAAGGCCTTTAAAGCAAAATATAATGTACTCCCGTCAGAGTATATAGTAGAAAAAAGGAATCCCAATTAAAATACTTGTTAACCCGTCTATAGGGTTAACATTTCTACCTGCTAATTTAACATTACTACCCTGCTGTCCAGGTATGGCACAGTAGTTTTGCGTCGTTAAAATCAAGCAACTATTCACTAAATTCTAACCAAATTTTCTTTATGAAAAGATTTTCTTTTTCTATAGCATTATTGCTTATCGCAGGCAAACTTCTCGCGGCGGGCGCTGTTGAAACGCTACGGAACGGGATGAAGATTCATCCTAAAACCGGAGCTGCCAAAACTATAGAAATAAATGTTATCAATAGCCGGATTGTCCGGGTTCAGGCCTCGCCCGAAAGTACTATTCCTCAAGTTGCCAGCCTTTGCGTGGTACCCGGTCTAACTTCCTCAGTGCCTTTCCGTGTAACAAGTAATGGAACAGTTGCACAACTGTCTACTAAAGAGCTTACAGTGAAAGTTTTCCTCCTTACGGGAAAAATTTTATTTACTGATCAGTCCGGGAAAGTATTGCTCCAGGAAACAAAAAGAAGTTTTAGCCCATTTAACGTTGAGAACGATAAAGGTTATACCTTACAACAGGTTTTTTCTGGTACACCAGGCGAAGCCATTTATGGGCTCGGTCAGCATCAGTCCGATGACTTTAATTATAAACATAAAAGTGAAGACCTTTTCCAATACAATACGAAAGTCTCCGTGCCATTTATCATGTCCACAAACAATTATGGGATATTGTGGGATAACTATTCGCAAAGTAAATACGGTGACTCCCGCGATTACAAAGATTTAAATCAATTTACCCTTTTTGATAAGGAAGGTAAGAAGGGTTCTCTTACGGCCACTTACACTCAAAAAGGTGCGCCCGCAATTGTCCGTCAGGAGGCAGCGATTGATTATGAAAATCTGACAACTGTTAAGAAATTTCCTGCTGACTTTAATTTTAACAATGGTGCTGTGGTTTGGGAAGGAGATATACTTGCCGACCAAACTGATATTTACAAATTTAGTCTGTATTATGCTGGATATACCAAAGTCTGGCTTAACGATTCATTAGTCGTACCCGAACGCTGGAGAACATCCTGGAATCCGAATACCTACAGATTTTCATTTCCACTAACCAAAGGGAAACGCACTAAAATAAAATTAGAATGGAAACCCGATGGGGGTGTTTCTTATGTTGGCCTTAAAGCACTTTCCTCTTCCCCGGTCGAAAAAAATGGCAACATATCCTTTTGGTCAGAAATGGGAGATAAAATGGATTATTATTTCGTGGCTGGCAAAAATATGGACGATGTAATCAGTGGTTACCGTACCTTGACCGGAAAGGCGAGTATTATGCCGAAATGGGCTATGGGATTCTGGCAAAGCCGGGAGCGTTATAAAACACAGGACGAGCTGTTAAACGTGGTGAGCGAATACCGGAAACGTAAGCTTCCCTTAGACAATATTGTGTTGGATTGGAATTATTGGCCGGAGCAATCCTGGGGAAGCCATGAGTTTGACCTGAAACGATTTCCGGATGCTAAAGGAATGGTAGATTCTGTACATAATCAAAATGCAAACATCATGATATCGGTATGGCCGAAGTTCTATGCTTCAACTGAACATTTTAAACAATTCAGCCAGAAAGGATGGATGTATATGCAGGCGGTAAAAGACAGTGTCCGCGATTGGATTGGTCCCGGATATGTAGGCTCATTCTATGATGCTTATAATCCGGATGCACAAAAGCTTTTTTGGAAACAAATGAAAGATAACCTGTACGTAAAAGGATTCGATGCCTGGTGGATGGATGCTTCTGAGCCCAATATTCGGGATTGCACAGATATGGAATACCGCAAAAAATTGTGTGGCCCAACGGCTCTTGGATCTTCAACAAAATACTTTAACGCCTATGCACTGATGAATGCCAACGCTATTTATAACGGGCAGCGTGAAGCAGATCCTAACAAACGAGTATTTTTGCTAACACGATCTGGTTTTGCTGGTTTACAAAGATATTCTACGGCTACCTGGAGCGGCGATATCGCATCAAGATGGGAAGATTTGAAAGCGCAGATCCCAGCGGGGCTTAACTTTGCAATGTCGGGCATTCCATTCTGGACGATGGATATTGGTGGATTCTGTGTAGAGAAACGTTACTCAGATGGCCAGCTTGTCTTTGACCGGACGGGTAAAGAAAATGCAGATCTAAATGAATGGCGTGAACTGAATTTACGATGGTTCCAGTTCGGCGCATTCTGTCCGCTGTTCCGCAGCCACGGTCAGTTTCCTTACCGGGAGATTTATAACCTTGCGCCAGAAGATCACCCGGTTTATAAAAGTCTTGTTTATTACGATCAGCTGCGTTACCGCTTAATGCCTTACATCTACTCACTGGCAGGGATGGCTTATCACAAAGACTATACACTAATGAGATCGCTGGCAATGGATTATACTGCAGATAAAAAGACTTTTAATATAAGCGACCAGTTCCTTTTAGGTTCAGGATTGATGGTTTGTCCTGTTTACAGTTACAAAGCCCGTAGCCGAGAAGTCTATTTCCCTGCAGGAAGCAGTTGGTATGATTTCTATACGGGGAAAAAGACCGAAGGTGGGCAAAGGATAAATGTAGAAGCACCGCTTGAACATATTCCTGTGTTTGTTCCTTCAGGTACCATTTTACCAGTTGGGGAGGTTATGCAATACACTTCCGAGAAAAAAGCTGATGACATTGAGATAAGAGTTTACCAGGGTAAAGATGGGAAGTTCAGTTTATACGAAGACGAAGGCACCAACTATAACTATGAAAAGGGTACCTTTTCTACCATCAATTTTGAATACAATAATGCCGATGGAACGTTGACGATCGGTGATCGCAAAGGAAGTTATGAAGGGATGTTGGCACAGCGGATCTTTCGGGTGGTTGCTATAGGAAAAACCATGGCACCAGCTAAAATTGTTCAATACAACGGTTCTAAAGCTGTTGTAAAACTTTAAAAACAAGTTTAAACAGATGAAAATTAATATCCAAAAAAATAAACAATTGGTAAAATCAGTATTTGTAACTATAGTAGGAATAGGCGCTTCTCTAGTGGCCGCTGCACAACAAAAGCAACCTGCCTACCTTGATGTACGCAAGCCCGTAGAAGAACGCGTGGAAAATGCACTTTCACTAATGACTACAGAAGAGAAGGTGTCTCTTTGCTATGCACAGTCTAAATTCAGTTCAAAAGGCGTTGCCCGTCTGGGAATTCCTGAAGTCTGGATGGATGACGGGCCACACGGAATTCGTGAGGAAGCTCTTTGGGATGAATGGAGCGGGGCCAACTGGACAAGTGATTCGTGTACGGCTTTTCCCGCACTTACCTGCCTGGCAGCAAGCTTCAATCCTCAACTATCACTGCTTTACGGTAAATCAATTGGAGAAGAGGCTCGTTACCGTAATAAAACGGTATTGTTGGGGCCAGGAGTCAATATTTACCGTACGCCATTAAACGGCCGGAATTTCGAATATATGGGAGAGGACCCCTATCTCAGTTCGCGAATGGTGGTGCCTTATATTCAAGGTGTTCAATCTGAGGGCGTTGCTGCCTGCGTAAAACATTTTGCATTAAATAACCAGGAAGAGTGGCGTGGACATATCAATGTCAATGTTAGTGACAGGGCATTGTACGAAATTTACCTGCCTGCATTCAAAGCCGCTGTTCAGGAAGGGAAAGCCTGGTCTATCATGGGGTCGTACAATCAATTTAGGGGCGAGCACTGTTGTCATAATGACCTGCTGTTGAACCAGATTCTGAAAGGGGATTGGAAATTCGACGGAGTGGTTATTAGTGACTGGGGAGGTGTTCATAATACAGATCAGGCAGTTAGGAATGGTTTAGATCTCGAAATGGGTACATATACCAATGGTTTAACCACTAAAGGAAATTTTCCATACTCAGAATACTATCTGGCCAATCCGTTCCTCAAAGGAATTAAAGATGGAAAGTATGATCTGGCTTTGCTCAATGATAAAGCTCGCCGGATACTTCGTTTAATTTTTCGTACGACCATGAGCGTCGACCGGCCATTTGGCCGCTTTGTCTCTCCTGAACACAGTGAAGCTGCACGTAAAATTGCCCAGGAAGGAATTGTACTTTTGAAGAACGAGAAGCAATTTTTTCCTGTCCCAGTTGGTCAATTCAAAAAGATTGCCGTTATCGGAGAAAACGCGAGCCGCAGCCTGGTCATTGGTGGTGGGTCATCCTCACTCAAAGCGGCTTATGAACAGTCGCCATTAGAGGGTTTGATAGCTAAATACGGAAAAGACCATATTATTTACAGCCTTGGTTATGCTTCCGGACCGTCGCTATATGGACGTGAAGAACCATCCAAACTAAATGCAGATTCATTAATGGCGGCCGCTATAGAAACAGCAAGGAATGCCGATATCGTATTTTTTATCGGAGGACTGAACAAAAATCATTTTCAGGACTGTGAAGGTGGTGACCGCCAGTCTTTAAGTCTTCCTTTTGGCCAGGATAAGCTCATCGATGCTTTGCTGAAAGTCAATAAAAATACAGCTGTAGTATTGCTTAGCGGCAATGCAGTGTCCATGCCATGGATAAACAAAGTGCCGGCCATCATGCAGGGATGGTATCTTGGCTCTGAGGCTGGAAATGCCTTAGCCGATGTCATTTCTGGCGATGTGAATCCATCTGGTAAGCTGCCTTTCTCTTTTCCTAAAAAACTTGAAGATAATGCGGCACATTCCTACGGCAAAATATCCTATCCTGGAGATAGTGTTAACCAATATTACAAGGAAGACATTCTTGTTGGATACCGCTGGTTCGATACTAAAAAGATAACACCTCAATATGCCTTTGGCCATGGCCTTTCTTACACCAGTTTTGATTTAGGGACACTTACTGCAGATAAATCAGTTTACAGCAAAGAGGATGTGATCAAGGTGAAATTCACCCTTAAAAATACAGGTTCGCGTTCAGGTGCGGAAGTTGCTCAATTGTATGTTCAAGATCCTGTATGTACGGTTTCGCGCCCGGTTAAAGAACTTAAAGCATTTGAAAAGGTATTCCTTCAACCCGGAGAAACGAAAACTGTTGAAATGAACCTAAAGGTTGCAGATTTTGCTTTCTATGATGAGCATAAAAAAGATTGGAATATTGAAGCAGGAGACTTTATCCTGCAACTCGGAAATTCATCAGATCACATTTCCCAAAAGCTAAAAATAACGATTAGATAAGGAAATGAATTGGCTGTTGTAAATGTCAGGACCAAAATAAAGAAGGGACCTAGATCTTTCTTGTTGGTTGTCAATAAAATGTTAAATTTAAGCTACATACCTTCTTTACTATGAAACAAACTTCGAAAACAGCAATACGATTGATTGGACTATTGTTCTTGGCAGCAGTACCAGGAACCTTATTAAATGCTAAAGGTTTATCTCATTCTCCTTCATTCATCGAAGCGAGTTGGAGAATGAATTTTGAGAAGCAGCATGTATG
This sequence comes from Pedobacter sp. ASV19, assembly GCF_016429005.1. GTDB lineage: Bacteria > Bacteroidota > Bacteroidia > Sphingobacteriales > Sphingobacteriaceae > Pedobacter. The sequence continues at coordinate 1,668 of NZ_JAELTV010000158.1, read as the reverse complement.
GCCAAATTCAGCCTCTGAACTCATGAAAAAAATAACATTAAATGATCCTGATATACATTTTAAAAAGGGAAAGGATGTTAATAAATTATCTTCCTATTTTGCCAATAAAAAGGGGAAATCCAGTGTTCTTATATATAATGGTCTAGAGTATAATTAATTCAATCGCCAGGCACAGTTCAATTTAAACTCCATAGGTCGTGGGGACAATTCACTTGCGTGATGCTCGCCATTTCCGTTGCAGCTATTGCATCAATTCGATAAGTGATTTTCCTATAATGTAGATTTTGATATTGTATTTTGTGATATTGCGCAGAAAATTGGAGTGTCTGGCGCGCGTTCTTCCATGAATTGGAAGAACTGGGGGGGAGGGTGTTAGAGTGTTTCGATTTCCTGAACCGAAAGTTTGGTAGTTTTGGCTATAAATTCATTGGATAAGCCTTCTTTTTTTAATTCCTGAGCTATTTCCAACGCTTTTATATGTTCACCTTCCATTTTGCCCTCCATTTTGCCATTAATCTCACCTCTGATGTACAAGATGTCTTTTTTTTCTTTGAAAATTTTTCCTGTTAGTGCCATATTATTAAATGAATCTTTTTGTAAGTTACGCAATTGCATCAAAACGCGCAATTGTTTTAAATATCTTCCTTCCTCTAATTCTCCATTACTCCGATTTTCTATTTCCTGAACGATCTCTTGCATGATGAGTTCCGGGTCTCCGGTGGAGAAATCGCCCAGGATAGCCAGCATCTTTTGCTCTATTTTATCTGAGTTTAAAAACACCTGGGGATCAACCTCCGATAATGACACCAAATTGTACCAGAAGTGGAGATATTTATTACTGATCTCTGTTTGGATTTTTGGCTTTCCGGCACCAATGTAAATTATAAATTGGATAACTGGTAACCCGTACTTTCTTTGGAGCATAATACTATATTCTGCCATACGGAAAGGGAGATTTTTCTCGTTATTACGCTGGTATTCTATGTGGACAATAAAAGTGTTTCCCTTATCGTCTTCCACCTTTTTTAGAAGGTCCGGTTTTCGTTCCTTAGTGTGCTGAACATCATCTGGAATCTCTTCACTTTTAACAATACGGAGGTGCAGTACATCTTTCATAATGTCTGGCAGAGTCTCTTCCATGTTTTCGCGTAGTAACTTGTCATACAAGCTGCCCTGTTCAGGGCCATTAATTTTATCGGTCATATTTTATCTGAATTGCGCCAATGTAGAGATGGGAAATTCTAATAAAAAATTATGGCTGATATTTGAAAGGATACAGCTAACAAAGAGAAATTTTATCCAAAAAAGCATGAGAAAATGGGGGTAAAACTGGGTAACGTTATCAAAACTGCAAATCAACAGAAGCTGTCAATTGAAACAGTAAGACACTATGCTTAATGAAAGAAATGAGTATGTCTTTGCCCAGATTAAACTAGCCGTAAGTGACCCTGCTTTTTTTATCCGTTTCTCCAGGCATAGGAGCTACCTCATATTTGCAATTCCATTCTTTGATGCTTTCTAAAATTGGTAAGAAAGCCAAGCCTTTCTCAGATAATTTATATTCTACCCTCGGCGGCAGTTCCTTATAGGCCAATCTTTCCAGCAATCCATCTTCTTCCAACTCTTTGAGTTGTTCGGCCATCACTTTTCTTGAAATGAGTGGTATGA
>NZ_JAELTV010001461.1 GCF_016429005.1 Pedobacter sp. ASV19 | reverse complement strand
CACTTACAGCAACCACAACTTACTATGTAACCGTAAGAGGTTCGAATAAATGTGAAAATACGGCTGCGACTGCAAAAGCAGTTACCTTAACCGTTAACCCGCCGGCAACTGCTGCTGACATTAATGTCTGTCTCTTATACACATCTGACGCTGCCGACGAACGTTAGCCGGTGTAGATCTCGGTGGGCGCCGGATCATTAAAAAAGGGGGGGGGGGGGGGGGGGGGGGGGGGGGGGGGGGGGGGGGGGGGGGGGGGGGGGGGGGGGGGGGGGGGGGGGGGGGGGGGGGGGGGGGGGGGGGGGGGGGGGGGGGGG
>NZ_JAELTV010001460.1 GCF_016429005.1 Pedobacter sp. ASV19 | reverse complement strand
CCCCCCCCCCCCCCCCCCCCCCCCCCCCCCCCCCCCCCCCCCCCCCCCCCCCCCCCCCCCCCCCCCCCCCCCCCCCCCCCCCCCCCCCCCCCCCCCCCCCCCCCCCCCCCCTTTTTAATGACCCGGCCACCACCGAGATCTACACCGGCTAACGTTCGTCGGCAGCGTCAGATGTGTATAAGAGACAGACTTTGTCCTATCGAAGGGGTTGGTTAAAAAATGTACTTCCCTGATATTTAAAATAACTAAAATGAAAACAAGAAAATTAGGAAATAGCGGACTTGAAGTATCGGCCCTGGGAATGGGTGCTATGAA
>NZ_JAELTV010001459.1 GCF_016429005.1 Pedobacter sp. ASV19 | reverse complement strand
CCCCCCCCCCCCCCCCCCCCCCCCCCCCCCCCCCCCCCCCCCCCCCCCCCCCCCCCCCCCCCCCCCCCCCCCCCCCCCCCCCCCCCCCCCCCCCCCCCCCCCCCCCCCCCCTTTTTAATGATCCGGCCCCCACCGAGATCTACACCGGCTAACGTTCGTCGGCAGCGTCAGATGTGTATAAGAGACAGGTTAAAAGATGCCGCTTCCGCAGCTATTTATGGTGGCAGAGCGGCCTATGGTGTAATTCTGATTACTACAAAGACGGGAAAAAAGGGTAAAACACAAGTCAGTTATTCGGGCTCGTACACGACCTCA
>NZ_JAELTV010001458.1 GCF_016429005.1 Pedobacter sp. ASV19 | reverse complement strand
TGTTGATGTAAGTATCACCTGTAGCTCCTGTACCTGCCGGAGCAGTAGTACCACTGGTTACAGATTTTCCATCAACTCCATTGGTACCGTTTGTTCCATTTGTCCCTGCGGCACCTTGAACGCCTTGCGGACCAACTGCACCTTGAGGGCCAGCGGCACCTGCATCTCCCTGTGGGCCTTTAATGTTACCATTTGAAACCCAGGCCGTGCCATTATAAACATAGGTTTCACCCGTAGTCGTGTTGATGTAAGTATCACCTGTAGATCCTGTACCTGTCGGAGCAGTAGTACCACTGGTTACTGAGGTACCGTTCG
>NZ_JAELTV010001457.1 GCF_016429005.1 Pedobacter sp. ASV19 | reverse complement strand
GTTCCTTGGTCTTGGTGTTGGTGCTTATGATGGTGCCTTCTTCCATGTAATTACGCATGCTTTCTTTAAAGCTTTATTGTTCCTGTGTGCAGGTTCTGTGATCCATGCAATGCACCATGAACAGGATCTGTCTCTTATACACATCTGACGCTGCCGACGAACGTTAGCCGGTGTAGATCTCGGTGGTGGCCGGATGATTAAAAAGGGGGGGGGGGGGGGGGGGGGGGGGGGGGGGGGGGGGGGGGGGGGGGGGGGGGGGGGGGGGGGGGGGGGGGGGGGGGGGGGGGGGGGGGGGGGGGGGGGGGGGGGGGGGGGGG
>NZ_JAELTV010001456.1 GCF_016429005.1 Pedobacter sp. ASV19 | reverse complement strand
AATCTCATTGATATGATGCCAGAAGAGTTCCCTGAGACTATAAAAACAGCTGATTGCTTCACTTTTTAGACTTTTGAGTGCAGATTTAGGCGTTTTAGTATCTTTTATATCCCTACGTCTTAATAGTCTTTTCAGATTATAGGCAACAGCAGCCATAATCATAGACTTGTTGGCCAGTTGAATGCCCTTTGTGTATTCACTTTTTTCATGGCAGTGAAATTAACCAGTGTGCCTATTACCGGTTCAACGGTACCGGATCTTATTTTTTTCATTCTTTTTCCTTTATTGCTGTTTACCCGCTGCTGCATTTGGGCATAG
>NZ_JAELTV010000157.1 GCF_016429005.1 Pedobacter sp. ASV19 | reverse complement strand
CCCCCCCCCCCCCCCCCCCCCCCCCCCCCCCCCCCCCCCCCCCCCCCCCCCCCCCCCCCCCCCCCCCCCCTTTTCACCGACCCGCCCACCACCGACATCTACACCGGCTAACGTTCGTCGGCAGCGTCAGATGTGTATAAGAGACAGTGTCGTTACCGGCAGAACCCGGATTGGCTTTAACCAACAATGGTCCTTTAGTAAAGACGAGAAAACCTGGGAGAATATTACGCTTCCGCATACCTGGAACGCAAAGGATGTTATGGATGATGAGCCTGGTTACTATAGAGGATTTGGCTGGTATAAAAAGGAACTCAGTACAAAGCCCTATAGGAAAGGGAAAGAAATATTTCTTTGTTTTGAAGGCGCAAATCAGGAAACCGAAGTCTATGTAAACGGCACCCTTGCAGCTAAACACGCAGGTGGTTATACAGGTTTTAATGTTCCATTGCATCAATTGCTGAAGTTTGACGGTGATTTTAAAAATGAAATTGTAATAAAGGTCACCAATCGTTTTAATGAAGATATTGCTCCGTTAACAGCAGATTTTACATTTTTTGGGGGTATTTACCGCAAGGTTGATCTGCTGATTACCGAACCCGTATATTTTTCTCTGGCAGATCATGGTGCTGCAGGAGTCTATATCAATACACCTCTTGTATCCGCTGAAAGGGGAACAGTTCAGGTGAAAAGCCTTTTGGAAAGTGCTTCCTTAAAAAGTAAAAGCATAGAGTTGATCACCACGGTATACGACCAGCAGGGAAAGGCAATTTCTTCAAAAAGTTCCCGGGTTGATCTGCATTCCGGAGGAAAAATCACAATGGTACAAGACCTTCCCGAGGTAAAACAGCCTCATTTATGGTCTCCTGAACATCCTTATCTCTACAGGGTTGTGAGTCAGATTCTCGATGCAAAAGATCATACCGTGCTTGATCTGGTTTCCAATTCACTCGGTTTCCGGTGGTTTAAATTTGATGCAGAAAAAGGTTTTTTTCTCAATGGAAAGCCGCTCAAATTAGTGGGTGCAAGTCGTCACCAGGATTATGAAGGATTAGGCAATGCCGTTCCCGAATCCCTTCAAATCAGGGATGTAGAGTTGATCAAACAAATGGGAGGCAATTTTCTACGGGTTGCGCACTATCCGCAAGACCCGGTGATCCTGCAAGCCTGTGACCGTTTAGGTATCCTGGCATCGGTGGAAATTCCGGTGGTAAATGCCATTACAGAAAGTCCAGCCTTTACAGAAAATTGTAAAAATATGCTGCTGGAGATGATCCGTCAGAATTTCAATCATCCAAGTGTTGTGGTTTGGGCTTATATGAATGAAGTATTACTGAGACCGAAATTCTCTGGAGATAAAGACCGTCAGCATCTGTATTTTGAGCACATCAGAGAACTGGCTCAGTCACTGGAGGATCTGACCAGAAAAGAAGATCCCTCCCGTTATACGATGATGGCTTTTCATGGAGATTTTGACCGGTACACCAAAGTAGGCTTAACTAAGATACCGATGATTGTAGGCTGGAACCTTTATCAGGGCTGGTACGGCGGTGACCTTAAAGGCTTTGGGCAATTCCTGGACAGACACAGGAAAGAGCTTCCGGAAAAACCAGTGATGGTCACAGAATTTGGCGCCGATGCAGATCCGAGGATTCGTTCTTTTGTTCCTGTGCGATTTGATAAGAGTGTAGAATATGCGTTGAAATTTAGCCAGGTCTATCTCAACGACATCTTAAGCCGTTCTTTTGTTAGTGGCGCCATGGTCTGGAATCTGGCCGACTTCAATTCTGAAACCAGAGAGGAAACCATGCCTCATATTAATAATAAAGGCTTACTCACTATAGGACGCAAGCCAAAAGATACTTACCATTTGTATCAGGCTTATTTGCTCAAACAACCCTTTATTAAAATCGCATCCGGAAACTGGACAGAAAGAACTGGAATTGCTGATTCGACCAATGATATGGTTTCTATCCAACAGATACAGGTGGCAACCAATTTTTCCTCAGCAGAACTCTTTTTGAACGGAAAAAGCCTTGGTGTCCAATTCAGTAAAGATCACCTCTGCAACTGGTCCGTACCCTTTCAGGCCGGATGGAACCAGGTTCGGGCGGTGAACGCGGAGCAACCGGGAATTGAAGATGTCGCAGAAATCAGGTTTAACTTATTACCTTATCATATAACCGGAAGTTCTGATTTTGCTGCTCTCCACGTGCTGCTCGGTGCAGAGCGCTATTTCATAGATGAACAAGAGCATACCCTCTGGATACCGGATCAAGCCTATAGAAAAGGCTCATGGGGTTATATAGGCGGAGCGCCATTTAAAGGAACAAATAACCGAATTTCTTATGGATCCGATAAAAATATTCTGGGTACAGATCACGACCCTATTTACCAGACGCAGCAGGTAGGCCTAAGTGCTTATAAAATGGATGTGCCAGATGGAAACTATGAGTTGACCCTTTTCTTTTCAGAGTTGATGGGAGGACCTGATAAGGAAGCGCTGGCTTATAATTTAGACAATAACCATCAAAAGGAAATCCAGGAACAGCGCATTTTTAACATTAATGTGAACGGAAAACCTTTTTTGAATAATCTGAACCTGGGCGAGGATTACGGCTATGCAACCGCTGTTCAGAAAAGTCTGAAGATCAATGTGGTCAATGGCACAGGGATTTTCCTGGACTTTATTCCTCAAAAGGGGAAGCCGGTTCTCAATGCACTTTCCTTAAGAAGAATAAACTAAATATATAAACGAATGAATAAAAAGTGGATCACAACCCTGGCTTTAAGCCTTGCATTTGGCTCCCTAAGTGCTCAAAAGGTAAACATAGCTCAAGCTTTTAAACACGCAGAAGCGCAAACACAGGTCTTGTTAACAGAGATACAGAAAGATACCCTTGCTGCTAAAAAGAACCAGGTTTCTCCAAGAACGGTAGAGCATGGTCAACTGGTGATGGTGGTTTCCCGAGACTGGACAAGTGGTTTCTTCCCGGGAGAACTTTGGTTTTTTTATCAGTACAGTAAAGACCCAAAATGGATGGAACTCGCACGGACATATACCGAAAAAGTAAGAAAGGAACAGTTCAATACAGGAACTCATGATCTGGGCTTTATGATGTACTGCAGTTTTGGAAATGGTTATCGCCTCACCGGCGACACAGCTTACCGTTCCGTACTCATTCAATCTGCAAAATCCCTGACGAAGAGATTCAATCCGGTAGCAGGGGTAATCAAGTCCTGGGACCACAATAAGGATAAATGGAAATATCCGGTCATCATTGACAACATGATGAACCTGGAACTGCTTTTCGAAGCAACCAGGTTAACAGGAGATTCTTCTTTTTATAAAATAGCGATAAGCCATGCCAATACCACCATGAAAAATCATTTCAGACCAGATTACAGTTCCTGGCATGTGGTAGATTATGATATTGAAACAGGAAATGTTCGCCAAAAAGTGACCGCTCAAGGCTATAGCGACGCGTCTGCCTGGGCCAGGGGACAAGCATGGGCCTTATATGGCTATACAATGTGCTACCGGGAAACAGGAGACAAAGCCTATTTGAAGCAAGCCAATGGCATCGCGGAGTTTATCCTTAAAAACCCGGTAACACCAAAAGATGGTATTCCCTATTGGGATTACAATGATCCCAAGATTCCCAATGTTTCCAGGGATGCCTCCGCTGCAGCTATAACCGCCTCAGCCCTGTATGAACTGGATAAATACAGCAAAGGACAGCGATACAGGAAAGCCGCAGATAAGATCCTTTTCAGTTTAAATCAGCATTATACCAGTAAACCTGGTACTAACAAAGGTTTTATCCTGGAGCACAGTACAGGTCACCGGCCGGCGAATTCCGAAGTCGATGTACCGATAAATTATGCAGACTATTATTATCTCGAAGCTTTACTGAGAAGTGAAAAATAAGAACCAGGCCCCTGAATGCCGAAGGCTTTAACTCAGGGGCCTGATTTGTAATTGTACTCCTGCCTCTGACAATACTTTTTTCGTATCTATCATTGCTGTTGATCGCATAGAGCCAGCAACGCCAAGGTCTGCAACCCAAAATAAAATCCGGATGCTAATGGCATACTCCCCAAAGTCCTGAACGATAATTACAGGAGCCGGCGTCTGAAGAATATTTTCATTCAGTTTAAGCTTTTCTGCGATGAGGTTTTTAGCCCAGTCCAGGTCAGTATCGTAAGGAACCCCAATCATAAACTCCACTCTTTTGCTGCGGTCCTGCATGGTCCAGTTGATCAGGTGCTGAGAAAGGAGATCCCCATTGGGGACAATGATATCTGCGCCTTCTGCATTGTGAATTTTACTGGATCGTACCCCAATTTCTTTAACTGTACCCGATTTATTGCCAATTTCTATTTGATCACCAATCTGTATAGGACGTTCAAAGGCAAGGATAACGCCTGAAACCAGGTTGTTTACAATGTTTTGCAAACCAAAACCAATACCTACTCCTAACGCTCCAAGCATAATAGATAATCTGTCGATAGGAATACCTGCGGCGGCTACGGCGATTAAGAAGCCGATTGTCCAGATAGCAAGGCGAACGAGCAGCATCATAGAATTCAGACTGTTCCGCTTACCTCCGGCTGTGGCCTTTTCGTGACCAAAAAAGAAGCTGATAAAACTTGAAATCAAGGAAGAGACCCAAATGATACAGAAGAATATGGCAATGCTGGCAAAGGTGAACTGATAACTGCCAATACTTCTTTGCGTATAAAAGAAAGAAGATGATGCTTTAATCAGTACATCATAAAGCGTTAGATTGCGGATAAATCCAATGGTCCATATAATGGAAGCAATAATCCATAAATTCCGTTGAAAACGATACTGAAGTTCTTTGTAATTAATAAAATCAGAAAATCTGCTGTCGTGATAAGCTTCCGTTTGCAGATAAATGGCCTCCAACACCATGGTACAGAAAACCTTAAGCGAAATCCCAAGCATCAGACATTGAATGGCACTTACCCCGAATATTTTAGCCAGCGTTAAGCGTCCTGTGAGGTTAAACACAACCGATAAGGTGACTTGTGCCAACGTAAAAATAAGGAGCGCTTTTGTGGCAGGAGACTCTTCGATCTTTATAAAAAAAGCATTGTTTGAACGGATCATCTTGATACATATAACCATGAGCAGCACTCCTGCCAGGAACAAACCCCAGCGTTCGCCAAATGCGGCATCCAGTAAAATGTCGTCAATGGCATAGAAAACCCAAAGGCAAATAAGACCAATCCATAAAGGTTTTGAGCCTTTATTTAAAAAAGGCCAGAGCAGAATGCATATACACGCCAAACGGATGGCTTCAAGCGCATGCAGCAAGGACATGGTTGGATTTCCAAAAAGAAGAGGGGCATAGGTAAATAGAGCCATAACAGACCCTATTAAAAAACTTCTTTTTAAAAAGTTGATCTGCTCAAACACGGTTTTGGCATCCTCCTGCTTTTTTATCCTTCTCTTGTTGGACAACAACCATGCGGTGGTGAGAATGAAAATTAACAAGGAGAGTGTCACGATATGCATTTTTCCCGCAAGATAGATGCTGATTATTTTCACAGAACGCTGAAATCCATTGGCAATAACCTCTGCAAAACTTTGCTGATACTGGTTGGTCCGTGCACTAAACAAAGGCGACTCCTCCCGGGAAAACATATTGATCTTTTTAGAAATCGACAGATAGTTCATATCTGAAGAAAGATCGTTCAACTGCAGGAGGTTAACGGATAAGCGGTTTCTCAACAGGTTTACCTTCGATAACATCCTTCGTTGTAATGTATCCAGTGACCGGCCTTCTGATAAGAGGTCGCCCAACTGCTCGTTTAAAACAGAATCAGGTATAATGACGTTTAGATCCGGGTCAACTAATATTTTTTTAACTTCAATATTGCTCTTGGTTAGCTGTTCGTTATAATCATTTAGAACTGTTTTGTAAGCAGAGAGGTTATCCGACTGTTCTTTTAAAAGAATGACTGCGCTGTTCAAGCTCCGAAGGTTCATTTTTCCGCCCTGTACCTCAAATTTAGTCTTGAATGCCTTTATCTTTTTTTCTATATCTGGCAACGTGTTTTCTATTGCACTGAAATCAAAGCCCTTTTTGAGTTGAAAATTATTTTTATCTACTGTAAATGTATAGGTCTCTACCTTGTTGACCAGTAAAGGGATTTCCGTTTCTGTAACCACATGTTTTCGCCTTTTTTGGGCAAAAGAAGTATGGAAAGTACCCAGTAAACAAAGGGACAGCAAGGCTATCCTGAGGTATATCTTACAAAGAGTCTTTAAAGACATGATATGAAATAGATTAAATAGAATAACAGAAGCCGATGAGCAGTATTTGTGCCAAATTTTAAATGTGGTCATTTAAAAGAATATTTTCGCTAAAATATGCATACGTATCGACGCTTCGCTATTCTATTTTTTATTAAAAGAAAATCTCCTCAGAGTATATTGACGTTTTCATGGCGCTTAAGCAGAGAGGAGAGTCCGGGTATGGCGCAGAGGAGTTTATGGATGGTGTCTTTTGTTAAATTTTACTCATCATAATTGTTTTTCGCTTAAGGAGGGAGAAGAGTCTATGCATGTCGGAGAGGAAATAATTGCTTTTCGTTTAAACTGGGAAAGACTCTGCTTGAGAGACGAAAAACTGTTCTACAAAAAACTACTATACGCCATGCATGGCTCACCTCCTTAACTAACCTCCAACTCACTTCTTAATCAACTTTATGTAATGCAAACGTAATTTTAAGCACACAAACATATGATGTTTAATTTAAACATCATATGTTTGTGTGCTTAAAATAAACAAATGGAAAAAACAGAAAGACTGTCTGACCGGGTCTGCGAACAGATCAAAACAGATATTTCTAAAGGGAAATACCAGGAGGGAGAAAAAATCCCGGCAGAGCCAGAACTGATGAAGCAGTATGGCGTAGGAAGATCAACCATTAGAGAAGCGATCAAATCACTAGCCATGTCCGGTACCCTGAAAGTACAACAAGGATCAGGGACCTTTGTCAATTCAGCAAAAGACACCGAAACCATAGACCAGCGGCTGATCCGGGCAGACTTCGACGAAATCAACTCGGTAAGAAGATTGCTCGAGAATGAATTGGTTAAACTCGCAGCAACTCACTCAACAAAAGAAGACATCTTGCTGATGGACGAAAAACTGGAAGACCGGAAACTCGCTATTCACGCAGAACAACAGCAACAATGCATTGATGCCGACATCGCTTTCCACATGGCCATAGCCAAGGCGTCATCCAATAGCGTACTCGCAGATTTGTACAACAGCTTTACCTCAATTATCCGGAAATTTTTCTCAGCGCGCGAAAAAACAGGCATCAGCCATTTCGCCCTGAGCCATCATCTGCACGAGGAATTATTTAAAGCCATAAAATCAGGGAAACCTAAACTCGCCCAACAAGTACTTCAACAAATCTTAGACAACAATTACTAAAATGACCATACTTACATTTACCCTGATCTTGCTGGCAGGCGCTTACCTGGCCGGTTTACTCGGATCATTAACCGGCCTGGGAGGAGGCGTTGTCGTGATTCCCCTGCTCACACTCGTTTTTCACGTAGACATCAGATACGCCATTGGCGCAGCCCTTTTAGCCTCCATAGCCACCTCTTCGGGAGCAGCGAGTGCCTACGTTAAAGAAGGCATCACCAATATCCGCCTGGGCATGTTCCTTGAAATTGCGACAACCATTGGCGCCGTGATGGGCGCCCTGATCGCCGTATATACCCCAACCAATACCATTGCCATGCTTTTTGGAGGTATCCTGATCTTTTCAGCAGCGATGACACTACGGAAAAAAAATGAAGTCGCGCTTACCCAGGGCAGCAGACTTTCTGAACTGTTGAAACTGAACAGCGATTATCCCGTAAACGGAAAGAAAGTAGCTTACAAACTTAGAAATGTAGCCGGTGGTTTTTCATTAATGACCGTAGCAGGCGTGGTTTCCGGTTTATTAGGTATAGGTTCTGGCGCCCTAAAGGTTTTAGCGATGGATACCACGATGAAAATCCCTTTTAAAGTAAGTACCACGACCAGTAACTTTATGATAGGGGTTACTGCAGCGGCGAGTGCAGTGGTGTATTTACAACGCGGTTATATGGATCCCGGAATTGCTTTTCCTGTGATTTTAGGTGTTCTTGGAGGCGCATTTACAGGCTCCAAACTTCTGACCCGGATGAATCCCAAAGTTTTAAGGATCATTTTCTGTATCGCCATCACATTTGTGGCTATTGAAATGATCTACAATGGTTATCAGCATAAATTTTAAAAACGTTTAAGATGAAAAAGATATTTTCTAAACACTACTGGGCAGATAAAGATGTAGAACAACTGGTGGGGCAAATGCTGATTACAGGCGTAATTACGGCAAGCCTTGTGGTTCTTATCGGTGGTATTGTCTATCTGACACAACACGGACAAGGCGGGGTGCCCGACTATAGAGTCTTTAAAGGAGAGGGGGCAGGCTATACTACGTTTTCAGGAATATTTAAGGGAGTTTTAAAATTAAGTACAACGGAGATCATTCAGTTAGGCGTACTGGTGCTCATAGCAACGCCCATTCTCCGGGTAGCTTGTTCACTGTTTGCTTTTATACTGGAAAGAGATAAACTTTATATATTTATCACACTGATCGTATTGTGTGTAATTCTCTTTAGCATATTTGGAGGAATCAAGGGCTAAAAATATTCAGGAATTTGAAAGACTAAGGGTTTGCGGTTGAATGATCACGAATTCAACCAATTGGTATTCTCGTTTAATCGCAGCCCTTATCCTGTCAATAGAATCCGTAATATCCTCCGTATCAAGATCCTCTTTGAAATAAATGATCAGCATCAGCATGATTTCCTCCGGAGACTGATAAGTAGACAGTACATTGGCCACTTTAATCACGGCTTTATCACTCTCGGCAATGGCAATGATCTTTTTTTGAGTCTCCGGTGAAATACCTTCCCCCATTAGAAGACTCCTGCTTTCCCTGGCCAAAATTAAAGAAACAAAGACCAGAAGTAAACCGACAAGAACAGATGCGACCCCATCCAGAACAGGCAAATTATAGGCGTGATTGAGTTGCATCATAACAAATACAATAGCCAGACCAGTTACTGCCGCGCCATCTTCAAACAAGACCAGAAAGCTGGTTGGATCTTTGCTTTTGACCACGGCTTTCCAAAAAGAAAGTTCGCCACGGGTATGGTTAAATGCTTTAATGGCAATGATTAAAGAAGTTCCTTCGAAGATTGCAGAAAAAATTAATACGGCGTAATTCCATCCCGGATCACCAGGTGGCTCAGGATCCAGGATGTGTAATATACCCTGGTAAATGGATAGCCCGCCTCCTAAACCAAAAATAAGAATAGACACAATAAAAGACCAGAAATACAATTCCTTACCATAACCAAATGGCCTGAGTTTATCCGGAGGTTTCTGGCTCCTTTTTAATCCGTATAAAAGTAAAATTTCATTGATCGTATCTACAACAGAGTGAATGCCCTCAGAGATCATAGATGAACTATTTGTTCTTGCACCAGCTATAAATTTAATGATGGCAATGAGAAGGTTTGCCAATAGGGCACTGTAAATAGAAGCTCGGTTTTTTGTCATGGATGCATACGCTGCTTGGCCATTTAAGAACAGTTAATGGAATACATTGTTTTCAAAACAAACAGGAAGAAAAAAAAAGACCGTCCAATAAGACTAGTCAATAATATCGTCTTTTTCCTGTGGGATTGGACCCAGTTGCTGACCGTTTATTTCCAGCAGAGTATTCTCTATCATTTTGGACATGGCATTTAACGCCAGGTCATTCGATTCCAGACCAAATGGTTCCTCGATCTCATCTGCAATGGCTTCCAGGGCCACAAAAGTATAAGCAATGAAGACCACAATCAATGGCGTAAACCAGCCCAAACTTGCCACAAAACCAAAAGGCAGCAGGAAACAATAAATGTAAACTGTCCGGTGCAAAAGAATACTGTACGTAAAAGGAATCGGTGTTCCGGCAATTCTTTCACAACCGCCAACAATATCAGAAAGTTTATTGAAATTCTCCTCAAAAGCCAGCTGGAGGATGGGGTCAAGCTTCTGTTGCTCACGGCTGGCCTGAACCCAGGCGGCCATTTCTTTCAGCAGCAGAATAGGCTTATAGCGCACTGTAGCGAGTTCTGCTGAAAGTTCAGCAGGCAGGAGCCTGTCCATGTCGGCTCTTGCGTCTGTATGTCTGAGCTGATGTTTTAATGCATAAGTAAAAGCAATCAGATAGTTAATGAACAGCGCAGGTGCAGCAGCGCCTTTTTCATAATTGCATAAGGTTAGAGCCTGTCTGGCCAGCGAGCGCGTATCATTAAGCAAGGCACCCCAAAGTTTTCTGGCTTCCCAAAAGCGGTCATAGCTGGCATTGTTCCTGAAACCTAAGAATAAGGCAAGCGCAATTCCGAAAAGGGTAAAAGGAGCAGGGTTCAGCTCGGCCTTAAACTCCAATAAATATGGTTGGCATAACACCACAGCAATAGAGAACAACAGGAGTAATGCCAGTCTTGGAAGCAAAGCCGGTAACACCGAACGCCTCCATATAAAAAGCATTAAAAACCAATGTTCCTTTTTCTTAATAATCATATCAATTTAAAACCCAATAACCTAAAACCAACCACAATAAACCTTTTACAAGAAAAAAAAGAAATCCCCAAATCCCGATCTTTTTTAACCAGCTCAAGAGTTTCTCTTTTCTATCCGATGGTGGGGATTCTTGTTGCATACACTACTACTTATAAGAGATGGAGAAAATCGCTCAATTCTTTAGGATTTAAAGGTTTCATGAACATTTTTGCCACATAGGTATTGGCTTCGGCTTTTTTGATATCGCCAAAATCCAGTGTTGAGGATAAAATAGTGACGATACAACGATCAATGAAAGACTTTGGAAGCCTTTGATAGTAATCCAGAAATTCAAATCCATTCATATCCGGCATTTGTATGTCCAGTAAAATAAGATCAGGTAATTCTTCAGGATGATGAATATATTTCTTTAAATCTGTCTCTTATACACATCTAAAAGGGGGGGGGGGGGGGGGGGGGGGGGGGGGGGGGGGGGGGGGGGGGGGGG
>NZ_JAELTV010001455.1 GCF_016429005.1 Pedobacter sp. ASV19 | reverse complement strand
ACCTTATCCTACTCAAACCATCCCTCAGGCTACCGGCGGTAACGGCCCATATACCTATACTGCAACTGGATTACCTCCGGGACTGAACTTTGATCCGGCAACTCACCAGATCACTGGTACACCGACTCTGGCTGGTACCTATACCATCCCGGTAAAAGTAACCGATGCCGATGGAAAAACCGTCACCACAAACTACACCATTAAAGTAACCGATCCGTTGGTGCTGCCAACAAAAGTGCTTGCCGATGGTACCACAGGAACTCCATATGTAACAGAGACCCTGCCTTCGGCAACCGGCGGAACAGGTCCTTATACTTACCTGGC
>NZ_JAELTV010000156.1 GCF_016429005.1 Pedobacter sp. ASV19 | reverse complement strand
CCCCCCCCCCCCCCCCCCCCCCCCCCCCCCCCTCCCCCCCCCCCCCCCCACCGACATCTACACCGGCTAACGTTCGTCGGCAGCGTCAGATGTGTATAAGAGACAGGACAAGCGGTACTTAACAACTTTCTGTCTAAGGATATTGATAATTATGGATTGCTGCGTTTAACGAATTCCGGACAGGATTTTATAGAGAATCCTTATAGTTTGAAATTTATATTAAACGATCCAATTGATGCAGCGGGAGAGGATGATGACGATGAAGTAAAACAAGGTTCCGGGGCCCTGGATACACAGTTGCTTCAATTATTGAAAGAACTGCGTAAAAAAATAGCCAAACAAAAGAACGTTCCTCCATTTGTGGTATTCCAGGATCCTTCACTGGAAGAAATGTGTACGCACTATCCAATTTCTATGGAAGAGCTGAAGCAGATTTCAGGCGTAGGCAACGGTAAGGCGCTTAAATTTGGAGGTCCTTTTATTGAGCTGATTAAAAAATATGTTGAGGATAATGATATTGAGCGGCCGGTGGATCTGATCATTAAAACTCAGGCCAATAAATCCCAGCTTAAGGTGTCGATTATTCAAAATGTAGACCGTCAGATTGGTCTGGAAGATATTGCCCGTTCCAAAGGCATTACCTATTTTGAAATCCTAAAAGAGATTGAAGCAATTGTCAATTCGGGAACGAAGCTGAACCTCAATTATTTTGTGGATGAAATGATGGATGAAGACCGTCAGGATGAAGTGTTTGATTATTTCCGGAGTGCGGAGAACGATTCTATTGATGAGGCATTAAAAGACCTTGGTGAAACAGACTATACCCGTGAAGAGATTCAGCTGATGCGCATCAAGTTTATGTCTGAACTTGGTAATTAATATAGAAAAACGATAATGATTAATTTTAATTTAGATAAACTACAACATACCGGTTCTGATAACTTCTTTTTAATGGCGGGGCCTTGTGCCATTGAGGGCGAAGAAATTGCCATGCGCATTGCGGAGAAGATTGTGAAGATAACCAACAAACTGGAAATTCCTTATATTTTTAAAGGGTCTTACCGGAAAGCAAACCGCTCTAAAGGTGGTTCATTTACCGGAATAGGTGATGAAAAGGCTTTAAAGATTCTGGAGAAAGTGGGGAGAGAATTTGGACTGCCTACAGTGACCGATATTCACGAAAGTGCTGAGGCCGCTATGGCTGCAGCTTATGTAGATGTTTTACAGATTCCTGCTTTTTTGTGCCGCCAAACTGATCTGCTGATTGCTGCTGCACATACGGGAAAGGTAGTGAATGTAAAAAAGGGACAATTCCTTTCTGCAGGTTCTATGAAATTCGCGGTAGAAAAAATTGTAGAATCAGGAAATAACAAAGTTATTTTAACGGATCGTGGGAATACATTTGGTTACCAGGACCTGATTGTGGACTATCGTGGTTTGCCAGAGATGCAAAGTTTTGGTGTTCCGGTAGTTATGGATTGTACGCATTCCCTGCAGCAACCCAATCAAAGTAGCGGGGTAACAGGAGGTAAGCCTGAACTGATTGGTACGATTGCGAAGGCTGCGATTGCTGTTGGCGCGGATGGATTGTTTATTGAAACACACCCGGATCCTGCGAACGCGAAATCGGATGGTGCGAATATGCTTCACCTGGATCTTTTGGAAGATCTGCTGGAAAAACTCATTAAAATAAGAAAAGCGGTTATTTAACCGCTTTTCTTATTTTAATTGGCTTGTATCACCACAAAAGAGGTTCTTCTGTTTTGTTTCCTTCCTGCTTCGGTTTCATTAGTGGCCAGAGGCTTGTTTTCTCCATAACCTCTATACAAGAGCCTTTCTGCGGTAATTTGGTGCATAATCAAAAAGTCATAAACTGATTTGGCTCTGAGTTCTGATAATTTCATATTCTGGGCATTATTGCCGATGTTGTCCGTATGCCCCTGGATTTCAATTTTAAGGCCTTTATTGTGCTGCAAAAGATCAGTTAACAGGTTTAATTCTGTCATTGAGGATGGCAAAAGCTCGTATTTATTGGTATCAAAAAAGATATTTCTTAAAACAATGTTTACGCCTGACTTTATTTTCTCCAGAAGTATATTCAACTCATAAGGTTTCAATGAGGAGCTGTTGTTCAACTCAAAGTTGTCGGAATAAAATAAATAGCCTTCGGCTTCTGCATTTAGTAAATAGGAATGGCCTGCGGGCATAACCGCTAAAAACGCACCAGTTGCTTCATTGGTGAAATCATTGAATTGATTTTGCTTATTTTGCAGGTTAACTACTTTGATGCTGGCAGATAATGGTTTCCCTGTCTCCTTATCTTTTACGTTTCCTTTCACGTAGGTGATCTCTTTTGGTCTGATGGCTTTAGGTAAATCAAATTGGTAGATATCCATATCTCCATATCCATCCTTTAAAATAGCAGAGAAATAAGCTTTTGAGCCATCGGGTGAAACGGTTAAGCCGGTCTCCTCATTAAAGGTGTTGATCGGAGCGCCTAAATTTACGGGAACAGTCCAATGACCATTGTCTGTCAGGGTACTCATGAATATGTCTTTATTTCCAAATCCCGGCCAGCCGTCTGAAGAGAAATAAAAAGTCTTTCCGTCTGGATGAATAAACGGGGTCTGTTCATCATAAGGTGTATTGATCTCCGGTCCTAAATTTACAGGCTTTTGCCAGCTGCCATCTTCATTTAGCGTACTTTTCCAAATATCATAGCCACCATAGCCTCCTGGTCGGTTGCTTACAAAATACAGCGTGTTTCCGTCAGGACTGATGGACGGTTGTGCATCCCAGTATTCGGAGTTGACTGGTGCGCCTAAATTGAAAGGGGTACCCCAGTCATTGCCTTCTTTATGGCTTACATATATATCGCACCTTCCAAGGCCATCAGGTCGGTTGCAACCGGTGAAAAATAAATACATTCCATCGGGGCTAATGGATTGTGCACCTTCATTATAATTTGGTGTGTTGATTTTGTTGCTGAGCGGAATAGCTTCTAACCAGGTTGATCCTGTTTTTGCAGATAAATAGAAGTCTTCATTGCCTTCTATATTCCTGCTGAAGATCAGGTTTTGACCATCTGCAGTGATGGAAGGGAAATAATCTCTATATTTGGAATTTACACCCGGTCCAAGGTTTATGGGGTCATATTTTACCGGGCTTTTTAAAGCGGCGATAGAAAAATCACAATCTTTGATGTATTTGTTTGCCTTGTTTAAAATGTCTTTATCCTTACCTGTATACTTGCTGATAAATGTGGTTAAACTGGACCTGGCATTTTCGTAGTTGCCTGTAAGCAGCAGGGATTCGCCCATCCCATAGTATACCCTGTAGTCGGAAATGTTTCCAAGGCTTATGGCTTGTTGATAATAGGGGATCGAAGAATTGTACTGCCTGGTTTTTCTGTGCAAATCTGCCAGCTGAAGGTAAGCGAGCTGGAATTGTTCGTCTTCCTTTACCGCTGCTTTTAAAAAGTCAATGGCCTGGGGGTAATTGATCTGAGTGATCATGTCCTGGGCCCGGTTGAAATTCTCTTGTGCTTTTTTGTTGGTGCTTTGCGCATTTAAACGAGAAATGCCGCATAGAAGCGAGAGGAACACCAAAATTTGAGCCGAATTTCTATGTATCATAGCAGAGCTGAGTAAAATACAACTAACTGACTATAAACATAAGAATTTGAAGTGTTAATTTATAAATATTCTAAGGATTAAGGAATATTCAGGTATTTATGTGTTTGAAGGGAAATTTCCCATTTGGGATTGGCCATTACATAATCAATAATTAACGGGGTAACTTCTTTGGCTTTTGACCATTCAGGTTGTAAATACAGTTTACAGTTTTCAGAAACAGTTTCCGCATATTTCTCTGCCCATTCAAAATCACTTTTGTTAAATACAATTACTTTAAGTTCATTCGCAAATGGTGTGATGTCGGGGCGGGGTGCCTTGAATTTCTTTGGAGACAAACAGATCCAATCCCAATGACCAGAAAGTGGGTAAGCACCTGAAGTTTCAATAAAGGTCAGAATTTTTTTCTCCTGTAGTTTTGCTGTCAGATAATCCAGGTTATAGATGAGGGGTTCGCCACCGGTAATGACTACTGCTTTCCCTGGAAAAGTTTCTGCTTTGGCAACAATATCATCTGCTGAAGTTAATGGATGCAGTTCTGCATCCCAGCTTTCTTTTACGTCACACCAATGGCAACCTACGTCGCAGCCTCCAAGGCGAATAAAGTATGCCGCTTTACCCGTATTAAATCCTTCTCCCTGTATTGTGTAAAATTCTTCCATTAAAGGAAGTAAAGTGCCGTCGCTTGGTATTTGATGTGCCATATAAAGTGTGCAAAGGTAAAAAATCTTTAGCGGAAATTAGATTATATGTATCTTGAACTGTTTTATATGACCTGTATGTGAAATTTGAGCCGATAAAAAAATGTTGAAATGGTATAAAATAGAAATAGAGATTCCGGAAAATGACTTTGTAGAACAAATCCAGGTAAACGGAAAGAAGCTTTGTATGCTCAGGGATAAAGGCAAATTGTATGTGGTGCAGAATACCTGTCCGCATGCCGGTGGCATTTTAAGCGGGGGCTGGTGCAAGAACGGATACCTGGTTTGTCCGATACATCGCTGGGAATATAGTCTGGAAAACGGAAGAGGAGCTGAAGGACAGGGGGATTATATCCATATCTATCCAACTGAACAAAGAAAAGATGGTATTTATGTGGGGTTGAAGGAAGGCTGGCTGAGCGGCCTGTTCAAAAAGGGATAGGCGCTTTGCCTATCCGTATATTTCTTTTTTAGCTGAAGCTAACGTATTTTTGAGTAAACCGACAATGGTCATCAGGCCAACACCACCTGGTACCGGGGTAATCCAGGAAGATTTAGGAGCTACATTTTCAAAATCGACATCACCATACAGTTTAAAACCAGATTTTGTTTCAGTTGAATTTTCCCGGTTGATGCCTACATCAATGATAATGGCACCAGGTTTAACCATATCGGCAGTTACAAAGTTCTTTTTGCCTATTGCTGCTACAATGATATCTGCTTGTAATGACAGTTCTTTTAGATTAGTTGTTTTGCTGTGTGTCAGGGTTACAGTACAGTTTCCTGGATTTGCATTCCTGGCCATTAATATACTCATTGGACTTCCTACGATATTACTCCTGCCTACTACGACACAATGTTTGCCGGCCGTGTCAATCTGATAGGCCTGAAGCATTAACAGGATACCATAAGGTGTGGCCGGAATAAAACAGGGTAGGTTACGCATCATACGGCCCAGATTTACCGGGTGGAAACCATCAACATCTTTGCGGTAGTCGATGGTTTCGGTTACTTTCTCCGGATCAATATGTTTTGGAAGCGGGAGTTGAACAATCAAACCGTCAACACCAGCATCATGATTAATCTCCTCTATTTTCTGCAGCAGTTCTGCTTCTGTAACGGTTACATCGTATCTGATCAAAGAAGACTGGAAACCTACTTTTTCGCAGTTTTTCATCTTGCTGGCTACATAGGTTTCACTGCCACCATCATTGCCCACTAATATGGCGACCAGGTGTGGCTTTCTACCACTCTGTACTAAAAAATCTGCCGCTTCGGCAGCTATTTCCTGTTTTATTTTTTCTGATGCGAATTTTCCGTCAAGTAACTGCATGTATAAAAATGTATTTTTTGATTAATCTAATTTTAAAACGGCCATAAATGCGGTTTGAGGAATTTCTACGTTCCCTACCTGACGCATACGTTTTTTACCTTTTTTCTGTTTTTCAAGAAGCTTCCGTTTACGGGAAATATCACCCCCATAACATTTAGCTGTAACATCTTTCCTCATTGCTCTTACGTTCTCGCGTGCAATTACTTTGGCACCGATTGAAGCTTGTATGGCAATTTCAAATTGTTGTCTTGGGATAAGCTCTCTTAGTTTCTCACAGATCTTTTTACCAAAATCGTAAGAATTGGAACGGTGAATCAGTGAAGACAAGGCATCTACATGCTCGCCATTTAATAAGATATCCAGACGTACCAGATCCGATTGACGGTAACCCACCTGATGATAATCAAAAGAAGCATATCCTTTAGAAATGGTTTTTAATTTATCATAGAAGTCAAATACGATCTCGCCCATTGGCATCTCAAAAACCAGTTCTACGCGGTCTGCAGTGAGATAGGACTGATTGATGATCACTCCACGTTTTTGAATACAAAGCGACATTACCGGGCCAACAAACTCTGCCTTTGTAATGATGTTTGCTTTGATATAAGGCTCCTGAACATATTCCAGTTTACTTGGATCAGGAAGATCTGAAGGGTTATTTACAATTACTTCCTCGCCCCTGGTGGTTTTGGCAATATAAGATACGTTCGGTACTGTAGTGATCACCGTCATATCAAACTCGCGCTCCAAACGCTCCTGGATGATCTCCATGTGGAGCATACCTAGGAAACCGCAACGAAAACCAAAGCCTAAAGCCGCCGAACTTTCCGGTTCAAATACGATGGATGCATCATTTAGCTGCAGCTTATGCATGGCCTCACGGAGTTCTTCAAATTCGTCTGTGTCTACAGGATAAATACCCGCAAACACCATTGGTTTTACCTCTTCAAAACCCTGAATGGCATCTTTTGATGGTCTGGCTACATTAGTGATGGTATCTCCAACTTTTACCTCACGGGCTTCTTTAATTCCTGATATGATATAACCTACATCTCCGGTTTTCACCACCTCTTTAGGAAACATATTGAGCTTCAGTACACCAACTTCGTCTGCAAGATATTCCTTACCGGTATTGATAAACTTTACTTTATCGCCTTTACGGATCTCTCCGTTTACTACTTTATAATAGGCAATAATTCCCCGGAATGAGTTGAATACAGAGTCAAAGATTAAGGCCTGTAACGGCGCTTCAGGTTCACCAACGGGGGCAGGGATACGATCAATAATGGCTTGCAGGATATCCATAACACCCAGACCTGTTTTACCAGATGCCGGGATGATTTCTTCCCGTTTACAGCCAATCAGATCAATGATCTGGTCTTTAACCTCCTCCGGCATAGCACCAGGAAGATCCATTTTATTCAGGATTGGAATGATCTCCAGATCATGCTCCAGGGCCAGGTACAAGTTAGATATGGTTTGTGCCTGGATACCCTGTGAGGCATCTACGATCAGTAACGCACCTTCGCAAGCTGCGATAGAACGGGAAACTTCGTAAGAAAAATCCACGTGTCCGGGTGTGTCAATCAGGTTGAGGACATATTCCTGTCCATCAACGGTATAATTCATTTGTATAGCGTGACTCTTAATGGTGATCCCACGTTCGCGCTCTAAATCCATATTATCCAGAAGCTGCGCTTGTGATTCGCGCTGACTAATGGTCTTGGTATACTCTAATAAACGATCCGCCAAGGTACTCTTACCGTGATCTATATGTGCAATTATGCAGAAATTACGTATATGCTTCATCTTTGCGCAAATATAAGACTTTGATCTGTCATTTTACGCTTTGTGTGCAGATCTATGATAATGTCTGACTTACAGTGGTCTATTTGCTTCAAGAATCATGTTTTTTACAGTCTCGCTATTGGTGAGCAGGTAAGAATATTCGTCAGAACTGCTGCCCATAGTAGCTTGCTGGTTTCTAAAGGCCATTTTGCTCGCAACCGCTGTTCGTGCAGAGGCATGAAATTCTTTGGCGCCTGTTTTTTGAATGATTTCTGCTATGTTGCTTTCACTGATTCCGGCACCTGGCATGATACGTATTCTCCCGGCGGCCTTCTTGATGAGTTTAGCGAGTGTCTCTACACCCTTTAATGCAGAACTTTCTCCACCAGAGGTTAAAATGCGTTCACATCCGGTCTCAATAACGTCTTCCAGTGCCTTTTCAAGGTCATTACTCATGTCGAAGGCCCTGTGAAAAGTAACTGGAAGGGGCCTGGCGAGGTCGACCAGAATTTTACAGCGTTCTTTATCAATGCTGCCATCTGCATTCAAAATACCAATCACTACACCATCGCAGTTTAAAGACTTGCAGATCTGAATGTCTTCTTTCATCAGTTCAAATTCAAGGTCATTGTATAGAAAATCACCGCCTCTTGGTCTGATAATGGGATAAACCTGCAGGGAGAGCATTTTTTTAGCCAGCAGAATTTGTGCATAACTTGGGGTAGTACCACCTTCGGGCAGATTATCGCAAAGTTCTACCCTAATAGCGCCGCCTTCCTGTGCCGCAAGCGCAGAACTTACAGAATTGGCACAAACTTCCATATTAATCATGTAGGTAATAATTTTTAGTCTTAATAATAGCTTTTTCCTGGAACAAGGAGGTCTTGTTTCTCCGCATTGCATACCGCATAACTAAAGCCCTTCTGAATGGCATAAGCTCCGTATTCTCCTTTTTTATTGATTGCCAGAAAGCCAACTTGTACTTGTTTTGCATTTTCAGGCTTTTTCTTAATAATGCGCATCACAGCTTCTTTACAAGCTTCTTCCGGGCTGAGGCCCTGACGCATCAATTCGACAACCAGAAAGCTGCCTACGTTACGGATTACTTCTTCGCCTACTCCGGTTGAAGTCGCGCCGCCTACTTCATTGTCTACATATAGACCAGCACCAATAATAGGACTATCGCCTACACGGCCATGCATTTTAAAAGCCATGCCGCTGGTTGTACAGCCGCCAGAGATATTTCCTTTGGCATCAATGGCTAGCATGCCAATGGTATCGTGGTTGTATTTGCCACCCGGGCGGTTAGTTCCGTTTTCTACATTCATTACCGGGCTATATTTGGCGGTTTTGAGCCATTCTTTCCAGGCCTTTTCGGCTTTAGGTGTTAACAGTTTTTCCTTTTTCATGCCCTGTTCAACGGCAAATTGAGTGGCGCCTTCACCAACCAACATGACATGAGGAGTTCGCTCCATCACCATGCGGGCAACGGAGATAGGATGGGCTATGTTTTCCATTGCAGCAACCGAGCCACAGTTACCAAATTCATCCATAATGCAGGAGTCAAGTGTAACGTGACCGTCTCTGTCGGGGGTACCGGTACGACCAACAGTTCCGTTGGTAATATCTAATTCTTCGGGCACACGTGCGCCTGCTTCAATGGCATCCAGCGCACGGCCACCTTTTGAAAGCGTTTTCCAAGCTTCTTTATTGGCATAAACACCGAAATCCCAGGTAGATATTACGATTGGAAATTGTTCTTTACTTGTTTTTTGACGGGGAAGTATTTCAGCAAAACTTTGTTTGTCGAGTAATAGAAGGGAGGCCGAAGCTGCTCCTGTTTTAATAAATTTTCTACGGTTGAACATATATTGTTTAGGTGGTTATTCCGGAAAGGGTAAAATCATCTGCATCCTGCAGGAAAGGGAAATTTCTTCTTATTTTGACAAGTTCTTCATGGCCAATGCTAAAAGTGTACAGGTCTTCGTCTTCGGGTTTATAATAAACGGTATTGCCCAGCGGGTCTATGCACATGGAATGACCACTGTGGTATACTTCTTTTCCATCATGCCCAACCCGGTTTACGCCAATGACGTAACTTTGGTTTTCTATAGCCCTGGCTGGGATAAGTGCTTTCCAATGCGCGGTCCTTTTGTCGGGCCAGCTGGCTACAATAAGCAGAATATCATATTCTGCATTTTTATTGCGGAGCCAAACCGGAAAGCGAAGATCGTAGCAGGTAGCCAGGCGAATCTTCCAGCCCTTTAGTTCTACAATCACTTTCTTTTCCCCCGGGGTATAATGCTTGTTTTCTTCGCCCATACCAAAAAGATGGTGCTTGTCGTAATATTGATAATTCCCGTCGGGAAGCATCCATATTAAACGGTTATAATAATGGCCATTTTCTTTGATTATGATACTACCAGTTACAACGCAATCATATCTTTGCGCAGTATTTTTCATCCACTCCATGGTTCTTCCATCCATTTCTTCAGCCAGTGCTTCTGCATTCATACTGAAGCCTGTACTGAACATTTCCGGAAGAACGATGAGGTCTGTTTTTTCCTTAACCCCTGAGGATAGTCTTAAAGAAAGGTTTTGAAGGTTCTTTTCTATATTTTCCCAGAAAAGATAGGCCTGGAAAACAGTGATCTTTAAGTTGCTGATGTTCAGGTAATCTGGTTTTTCCATGTTCTAATTGAGTAAAGGAATTAAATTATAAGGTGATTAATCTTTCAACGGCTTTTTCGAGCGTTTCTTGTTTTTTTGCAAAACAAAATCTAAGTACATGATGGTCTGTGTTGTGCAGATAAAAAGCGGAAACAGGGATACTTGCTACTCCAAAGTCTTTAATTAAGCGGATGGTGAGATCCGTATCCTTTTCATCACTTATCCGGCTGTAAGTTACACACTGGAAATAAGAACCGTAACAAGGTAGGAGGTCAAACCTGGTATTTTGAAGCATCGAGCGAAATTTATCCCGTTTTTCCTGGAAGAATGAAGAAAGACTATTGTAGACTGCTGCATCTTTAAGATATCGGGCAATAGCGGCCTGCATTGGCGTATTTACACTGAATACATTAAACTGATGGATCTTTCTGAATTCCTTGGTGAGCGATTCAGGTGCTACGCAATAGCCCGTTTTCCAGCCGGTAGCATGCAGTAACTTACCAAAAGAGGCAATGATGAACGAGCGTTCTCTCAATTCTGGATACAGAGCGACGCTAAGATGTTTGCGTCCATCATAGATCAGATGTTCATAAACTTCATCGCTTAAGATCAGGATATCGGTATTCCTGGTGAGTTTTATGAGTTCTTGTATATCTGTTTCAGATAAAATACTGCCGGTAGGGTTATGAGGACTGTTTAGAATGATCATTTTGGTGTTCGCGCTGAAAAGCTTCTTAACCATATTCCAGTCTATTTCATAATTGGGTGGTGCCATCTGATAAGGTTTCACCAAGCCGCCCAACATTTTTATAGTAGGGGCATAAGAATCATAAGCCGGCTCAAAAATGATGACCTCGTCTCCAGGATTAATACAGGCCGTCAAGGCCGTAAAGATAGCTTGAGTACCACCCGCAGTAATAGTTACCTCCGTATCCGGGTGATAGCTTGCATTATATAAATCATTAAGCTTTTGTGCAACCAGCTCTCTTAAAATGGGAAGTCCGGTCATTGGGGCATATTGATTCTGACCGTTTTTCATCGCTTCATTAACGAATTCAATTAGTTTAGGGCTGTCTCTTATACACATCTGACGCTGCCGACGAACGTTAGCCGGT
>NZ_JAELTV010001454.1 GCF_016429005.1 Pedobacter sp. ASV19 | reverse complement strand
GCGTTGTGCATTGGCACAGGTGCCTTTGCTTACTTCAATATAATAAGTTGTATTTGCGGCTAAAGCCGGAGTCGTAAAAGTAGATCCTGTAGCTAAAGCTGTACCACCTGTTGCTGCAGCATACCATTTCAAAGTGGTTCCGCCATTGGCTGTGGCAGATAAAGCAGCGGTACTTCCCGAGCAGATGTTTCTGCCGGTTGTTGCTACGGTAGGGTTTGGATAGATCACCTCAGCACCATAAATGTCCAGGCTGCTTAAGGCTGCAACCAGGGCTCCAAAGCTGATCTCCACCCTGTCATATACACCGCCGGCAGGCAGGGTAGCTTTGAACCTGTTTCCTGAAAGCAATTGCAGGTTCAGCAGAGAAG
>NZ_JAELTV010001453.1 GCF_016429005.1 Pedobacter sp. ASV19 | reverse complement strand
CATTTGGGTATTTCAGCATATTGAAAAAAACATCTGACTGAAGATGTTCTGTTAACTGTTCTTTCTGTGCAGGAGTCAATTGATTGGTAATAAGAATAGTAGAAAGTGGTATCTTTATTTCTCCCGAACTAATCCGCTCATTTCTAACGGTAAAACCAGAACCTTGCACCTCTATGGTTCCAGAGTTAAAATAATCATTTTCTAAAAATCCTTTAAAGGATGCCCTGGATCCTGCCGTAAGCGCATAACTTTCAGCTTTCTCTTTTTTACAGGCAAATAGCAAACACAGACAGTAAAGCAGTGTGATAATGTTGATTTTTTTCATTTTTTTTTTAAATATTTTTCTTTCGAAATTCGCCTGCCTCTCCATGGGTATCAA
>NZ_JAELTV010001452.1 GCF_016429005.1 Pedobacter sp. ASV19 | reverse complement strand
CATTTCGATAATGTGGGCTAGCTTTTTTAGTGTAATGGTTTTTTGCAGGAAATCTTTGTGTTTATCTATATGGGCATCCAATTTTGCAAGTAGTTGTTTACATTTTACCTGGTCACTTTCTATATCCAGTTCCTTGTTAACTCTTTGAAGTGTTTCCCTTCGGACGTCTAAGTAATTTGCCTGATGCACAAGTGGAATTCGACCTATATGGTCCGGAATTGATGCCAATAGATATTGGTATTTTTCTTTGGCAGTACCTAATCTAATCATGTTGGAGCGTTCGTGAGCTTCCTGAAAGCAACGCTCCATAATACAGCGCATAATGATGTTCATTTCAGGATATTGCTGATAGAAATAAAGCATGTCTTTTGCATGTAAA
>NZ_JAELTV010001451.1 GCF_016429005.1 Pedobacter sp. ASV19 | reverse complement strand
CCCCCCCCCCCCCCCACCGGCTAACGTTCGTCGGCAGCGTCAGATGTGTATAAGAGACAGGGACCAATATATGATATTGCACTGATCCTGGACATCGATAATATTATGGCCAAAGGGTTTCTAAATGAGGTAAATGTTGCATTTGATCTTGGAGCTAAGGTGGTTCAAGCACACCGGACTGCAAAGAATCTCAATACTCCTTTTGCTTTTCTAGACGCATGTAATGAAGAGATCAACAACCATATTTATAGAAAGGGGCATGCGGCTATTGGTTTGTCTCCGGCTTTAATTGGTTCTGGTATGGCGTTTGAATATAATTACCTCCATAATCTCCTGAAAGACCTGTCTCTTATACACATCTGACGCTGCCGACGAACGT
>NZ_JAELTV010000155.1 GCF_016429005.1 Pedobacter sp. ASV19 | reverse complement strand
CATTTATGAAGGCAAGTTTAAAGTAGAGGGTAGTGTGGACAAGCAGCCTATATCCCCCGATTATGCCACACAAATGCAGGTGATGGTAAATTCTCTAAACGCGATGCCATTATCGGGAAACAAGTTAAACGGGAGTCATGGAATAGGTGTTTTGTTATCCAACTCCATGATGTTCCAGCGCTTTCCTGTACATGAAGGATATGATGATCCTCAACTCTCTAATTTTTATGGAATGGCTTTGCCTCTGCTGGAGCGTGGAATCCCGGTAGAAACGGTACATATGGAAAACCTCGTCCATCCAAATACCTTAAAAGATATTAAAGTTTTGGTGATGAGCTATGCGAATATGAAGCCCTTGTCTGAGCGTTATCATGAAGAGTTGGCTGCATGGGTAAAGCGGGGTGGAGTACTGATATATTATGGCCGGGACAACGATCCTTTTCAAAGTGTGAATGAATGGTGGAATAATGGTCAATTTCACTTTAAAGCCCCTTCTGCACATTTGTTCTCTTTGATGGGGATAGAAGGAGATCCTGCTCAGAGAACATTTGCATTTGGGAGGGGAAAGGTACTTGTGGTTAGACAAGATCCTAAAGAACTGGTGATGACAGCAAATGCAGATCATGCTTACCTGGAAAAGGTAAGGGAGGCTTATGAGCAATTTGCCCAGGCGGGTAAACTGATTACTAAAAATAATTTTGTATTGAGACGTGGGCCTTATGTTATAGCAGCAGCACTAGCTGAAGCTGAAGATCAAAAACCTCTATCCGTAAAAGGTCCTGTTATAGATTTATTCGATCCCTCCCTTCCGGTCCTGGAAAGCAAAAGTATCCTGCCCGGTAACCAGGCATATTTATACGATCTGAATGCGGTGCGTAATAGGTCTGTACCTCAGGTGCTGGCTGCTGCGGCAAGGGTTTACAAGGAATCAATAAAGAAAAAGCACTACTCATTTATTGTCAAGAGCCCTTCAGAAACACAGAATGTAATGCGCATCTTATTGCCTTCAAAACCGGTAAGGCTAGTTATAGATGGACCGTCTGGTCATTTGAAGACCGCTAAAAATGTATGGGATGAAAAGACAAAGACGCTGTTGCTGCAATTTGAAAATTATAGTGAGGGGGTAACTGTAAATCTCCATTGGTAATTGAACACTAAACACAACACATATATGAAACCTAAATTCTTATTCTTTATTTTTCTGGGGCTGTGGGGGCTAAAGAGTTCCGCACAGCAGACAAATCTGGTCAGTTATGTCAATACCCTTCAGGGAACCAATTCCAGCCATGAACTAACCCGTGGGAATACCTATCCGACAACAGCATTGCCATTTGGTATGCATACCTGGACACCACAAACCGGCAGAAATGGTGATGGCTGGAAGTATCAGTACCAGAAAGACCATATCCGCGGATTTCAGCAGGCGCATCAGTGCAGTTCCTGGACGAGGGATTATGCGGTGTTTTCTTTTATGCCTTTAATTGATGAACTTATTGTGGATGAAAATGCAAGGGAAGCAAAGTTTAGCCATACAAATGAAATCGCAAAGCCAGATTATTACAAAGTACAGTTTGACAATCAGATTGCAACCGAGATCTCACCTACCGAACGCGGCGCACATTTGAGATTTTCTTATCCCAAAGGTAAAAAGAGTTACCTGGTGCTGGATGGTTATACACACCTGAGTGGGGTCAGCATCTTTCCTAAGCAAAGAATGATCACGGGCTATGTGAATAACGGGGAGGGCTTTAAAGAGGGCTTTAAAAATTTCTTTGTGATTAAATTTGATCATCCCCTTAAAGCCTGGGGTACCTGGGAGAATAAAAAGAACAGTATCCAGGCCAATGCGGTAGCGGCGGAAGGCGAGGGTAAAGGGGCATATGTGGAGTTTGCACCAGGTTCAAAGGTTCAGGTAAAGGTAGCTTCATCCTATATTAGTGCGGAACAGGCGCAGCTTAATCTGGATACAGAACTTGGAAAAGATAAAACGCTGGAGCAGACCCGTCAGAATGCCGCAAAGATTTGGAACCAATCCTTAGGGAAAATTACAGTAGAGGGTGGATCAGAAGAGGATAAGGCAACTTTTTATTCTTGTTTCTTCAGAGCCAGTTTGTTCTCCAGGAAATATTATGAGGTGGACAAAAATGGTCAGCCTTATTATTTCAGTCCTTATGATGGAAAGGTACATCCTGGTTATATGTTTACCGATACAGGATTCTGGGATACCTTTCGCGCCCAATTTCCTTTGAATACCCTAATTCATCCAACGATGCACGGACGATATATGAAGGCATTACTGGAGGCTTACGAACAATGTGGGTGGTTGCCTTCCTGGTCATTTCCAAGCGAAGCTGGAAGTATGATTGGCAATCACGCCATCTCTTTGCTGGCAGATGCCTGGGCTAAAGGAATCCATACTTTTGATCCGGAACTGGCTTTAAAGGCATATTTGCATGAGGCGACTCATAAAGGCCCCTGGGGCCCGGCTAATGGAAGAGATGGCTGGAAAGAGTATTATCAATTGGGTTATGTGCCTTACCCGCAATATAGAGAAGCAACGGCAAAGACACTCGAGTATGCATACGATGATTTTTGCGGATATACGCTGGCCAGGATGACGGGTAAAGAATTTTATGCTGATGTATTTTCCCGCCAGATGTATAACTACAAAAATGTGTACGATGCTTCAACAAGGTTTATGAGGGGCAAAGACAATACGGGGAAATGGAAGTCGGATTTTGATCCGGTAGAATGGGGAGGTCCTTATACGGAGGGGAATGCCTGGCACTGGCAATGGTCGGTTTTTCACGATATACAAGGATTGGTCAATTTAATGGGAGGGAAACAGAATTTTGTAGCAAAACTGGATTCTGTATTCTCTGAACCCAACCGGGTTAATGTTGGTAGTTATGGAGGTATGATCCATGAGATGACCGAAATGGTGATGGCTAATATGGGGCAGTATGCGCATGGTAACCAGCCTATACAGCATATGCCATACCTGTATAATTATGCTGGTGAGCCCTGGAAAACGCAGTACCATGCCAGGGATATTATGTATAAGCTCTATAATTCGACGGAAAATGGTTATCCTGGTGATGAGGATCAGGGACAGACTTCTTCCTGGTATGTGCTCAGCGCTCTGGGTTTTTACAGCGTAACTCCAGGTACAGATGAATATGTACTGGGTAGTCCGATGTTTAAGAAGATCACCATTAAGCTGGAGAATGGAAAAACTTTTGTTATCGATGCTTCTGCCAACAGTAAAGAAAACGTCTATATCAAATCTGCCACTCTAAATGGTAAGACGCATACCCGAAACTTCATTAAACATGGGGATCTGCTGCAGGGTGGCGTGTTGAAACTGGAAATGAGCAGTCAACCTGAGAAAACGCGTGGCCTGAATAAGGGAGACCTGCCATTTTCGTTGACCCAAAGGAATGACTCATTGTAATGCAATAAGTATGGTGGTGAGGGGTATCCCTCACCGCTCTGTTCACTGGAAACGTTAACGGCTAAACGGAATGATGTCTTAATTCCTCCAGGTAAGCGAGGCCGGCTGGAGTAAGATTGGCAGAGTGCTGAACAGCGCCTTTGTGGATTTCCACATAACCAAGTTGTTCAAGTTCATCGTATTTTTCGTGCATGCCACCTAAAATGGATGAGCTTACTTGCTGGTCAATGATTTCTAAGAGGTCTTTGATTTCTTGCTTTTCCATAGCTTTGAATTGTTTAGTTAAATCAAAACAGTTGGATAAGGAATTTGTTTTGGTGGTATCTGGAATTAGAGAATCAGGTCTCCATCTGCTGTTTGTACAGGCTCCAGGTCTTTGAGTTCTTCTTCTGTAAATAGCCTGGAGTGGATCAGAAATCCTTTATCCAGGGTAGATTCCAGGGAAAAACTGGCTGCTCTGCCTTCCATCACATCGAGGGTAAGTTGTGTATGTTTCCAATAGGCAAACTGATCTCCGGCCATATAAAATTTACAATCCTCAATTTCTCCAAGGCATACATCATTAGACCCAACTAGAAAACCACCTTTTTCAAAACAGTGGGGGTAAGACCCTTCACAGCATCCGCCACTTTGATGGAACATCAAATCACCATATTCTTCCTGAAGCGTATGGATGACGGCTGCGGCCGCCGGTGTCACTAAAACTCTTTTGGTACTCATGGGGGATTTGATTATTGGGTAAAAAGGCACCTCATTACTTGAGGTACCTTCGAATCATAAACCTAGAAAAAACCTAATTTCTTTTTATCATAAGAGATCAGCATATTTTTTACATGTCTGTAGTGGTCGAGCATCATTTTATGGTTTTCGCGGCCAAAGCCAGATTTTTTATAACCTCCAAATGGTGCATGTGCAGGATATGCATGATATTGGTTTACCCAAACACGGCCTGCTTCTATAGCGCGTGGCACCTGGTAAATCTCGTGGGCGTCTCTTGTCCATACCCCGGCTCCAAGGCCATACAGGGTATCATTTGCGATTTCTATGGCTTCCTCTACAGTTTTAAATGTGGTTACGCAAACCACTGGTCCAAAAATCTCTTCTTGAAAGATCCGCATTTTGTTGTGGCCTTTAAATATAGTTGGTTCAATATAATAGCCGGTTTCCAGTTCTCCAGGCAGGTGGTTAATTTCTCCGCCGGTCAAAATTTCTGCACCCTCCTCTTTACCTATTTTTAAGTAGGATAATATTTTTTGGTACTGCTCATTGGAAGTCTGGGCCCCCATCATACTGGACTTGTCGAGTGGGTGGATGGTTTTAATTGCTTTTGTTCGTTCAATGACCCTCGCTATGAATTTATCATAGATGCTTTCCTGGATCAACAGCCTGGATGGGCACGTACAGATTTCGCCCTGGTTTAAAGCGAACATGACTGCGCCTTCCACCGCTTTGTCAAGAAAATCATCATTGTGGTCTGCAACGGACTCAAAAAAGATATTCGGAGACTTTCCACCGAGTTCCATGGTCGAGGGAATAATATTTTCTGCGGCGTATTGCATAATGAGCCGTCCGGAAGTGGTGCTTCCTGTAAAGGCAACTTTGGAGATCCTGGTGGATGTGGCTAAAGGTTTGCCCACTTCAATTCCGTAACCATTGACTATGTTCAGGACACCCGGGGGC
This sequence comes from Pedobacter sp. ASV19, assembly GCF_016429005.1. Lineage (GTDB taxonomy): Bacteria > Bacteroidota > Bacteroidia > Sphingobacteriales > Sphingobacteriaceae > Pedobacter. The sequence continues at coordinate 6,057 of NZ_JAELTV010000155.1, read as the reverse complement.
AGAATATCTCCGATAAGTTCCATCAGGACCATGATAGAGACAGGTGTTTGTTCTGCTGGTTTCACAACCGTACAGCAGCCAGCCGCCAGTGCGGGTGCGATTTTCCAGGTGGCCATTAATAAAGGGAAATTCCACGGGATAATTTGAGCAACAACGCCTATAGGTTCGTTAAGTGCAATACTTACTGTATTTTCGTCATGTTCGGAGATGGTCCCTTCTTCGGCCCGGATAACACCTGCGAAATATCTGAAGTGATCAACCACCAACGGGAGGTCGGCAGCCAGGGTTTCCCGGATAGCTTTTCCATTATCAATTGTTTCTACAGCAGCGAGGTATTCCAGGTTGTCTTCAATTTTTTGTGCGACCTGGAGTAATAGCGTGCTTCTGTAGGCAGGAGCGCTTTTCCCCCAGGTCTTAAAAGCTAGGTGTGCTGCATCCAGCGCCAGTTCTACATCTTCTTTGCTAGACCTGGCGGCTTTGGTAAAGACTTTGCCGTCTATAGGAGATATGTTATCGAAATAAACTCCTTTTACCGGCGCAACAAATTTTCCGCCAATATAGTTGTCGTAGTGTGATTTAAAGGTGGGTCTTTTTACAAGCTGTTCCATGATGTATTAAATTTGGTTGATACAAACCTAGTCGGTAAATCGCTGGAAGGATAGGAGAATAGTTGCAACTGGTAGCATTATTGTTGCAGGCTTTGTAACACTATTGAAATAAAGTTATATTTGAGTATATCCTATATTTCCAATATGGGATAAAGGTAGCTGACCAAAAATAAGGGTAGGTATGATGCAACACAAATTAGATCTGGTTAACCTAAGCAGGGAGGCCAGACTTCAAACGCTCGTGGAAAACAGAACATCCTATACATTGGAGCGTTGCGAGCTGAACGTGTTCGAGACCTATGTTCAATCTTATAAGGTTCCATTAACCTTCAGTGATTTTGTGATCACCAGTATGCTGCGGGGTAAAAAGGTGATGCATCTTTTTGATAAGGAGGCATTCGACTATTTGCCTGGCGAAACGGTCATTGTACCTGCAGACCAAACGATGAAGATCGATTTTCCGGAAGCATCTGATCACACACCTGCACAATGTATTGCGCTTGCAATTGATCAGGAACAAATTAAAAGGACAATCCGCTATCTGAACGAATATTTTCCCAGATCTGGTCCGGGGGAACTCTGGACTTTAAGCTACGATGAATATCATTTCTATAATAATGAAGAGATTGCCTTTCTGATCAATAAAATCATCAGGATATGCTCAGAAGGATCCAGGGAGAAAGACGTACTGGCAGATCTTACCTTAAAAGAACTTTTGGTCAGGATTATCCAGACTCAAAATTTAAAAGCTGCCGACGGATCTGTTGCAGGCAGTAACCATAGTCCTCTTGGTTATGTGATTGGTTATATCAAAGCCAATCTTAATGAGAAGATCAGCATTAATAATCTAAGTAACAAGGCCTGCATGAGTAAGGCTTCTTTTTATCGCTTATTTAAACGCGAATTGGGCATTAGCCCCAACGATTATATTCTGACGGAAAAGATGAAGAGAGCAAAGCAACTTCTGGCCAGGCCAGGGGCCAAGATTGCAGCAATTAGTTATGAACTGGGCTTTAGTGATGCCAATTATTTTATCAGGACCTTTAAGAAATTGGTAGGGGTAACACCAGGTAGTTATCAGCTCTCTGTTTATCGGAATGATTAACTCGTAAAAAAGACAATTCGTTTTGTAAATAATCCCCATTTTTGCACAATGAATTATGCACCGAAAGTAACCAGAGGAGCTGTAGCTGCCATGTTTTTTATGGCTGGGTTATGTTTTTCCAGCTGGGCATCACGAATTGCGACTATACAGCAAAAATTATCATTATCTGATGCAGGGCTTGGAGCGGTGCTTTTTGCGTTGCCAGTAGGATTGATGCTCTCTTTGCCTTTGTCTGGCTGGCTGGTCACTAAAATAGGAAGCCGAAGGCTTTTGGCTGGTGCATTGGTAATGTATGGCCTTATGCTGATCACGCTTGGTGTTGTATCAGAAGTTTATCAGCTGTTAATTTGTTTAATTGGTTTTGGCCTCGCGAGTAATGCGGTTAATATTTCGGTAAATACACAAGCTGTGGCCACGGAGGGGTTGTACCGTAAGCCTATTATGGCTTCTTTTCACGGAGTCTGGAGTTTAGCGGGTTTTGTTGGGGCTGGGATTGGCACTTTTATGATTGGAAAGGGAATTTTGCCTGCTCCGCACTTTATATGTATAGCTGCGGTTACTGTGATTTCTGTTGTCATATGCTGGCGATATTTACACAATGATCGTAAGCCGGTGCATACGGGGTCAGCTTTTGCAATTCCGGATAAGTCTCTGACTACCCTGGGACTGATTGCTTTTTGTTCTATGGTCTGTGAAGGGGCAATGTTTGACTGGAGTGTCATTTACTTTAAAAAAATTGTATTGGCTGAAAAAGGATGGATGGTAGCCGGTTATACGGCTTTTATGTGTACAATGGCTTTGGGTCGCTTTGTTGCGGATAAATTTTCCGCACGCTTCGGATTAAAGGCTACTTTGCAGGTTAGCGGGGCATTGAGTACAATTGGTTTACTTATTGCTGTTATTTTTCCGGCTCTTCCAACGGCAATTATAGGTTTTATGTTGGTGGGTGCGGGAGTTTCTTCTGTAGTTCCTATGGTTTACAGCGCCGCCGGCAGATCCACGACAATGTCTCCCGGAGCATCTATTGCGGCCGTTTCTACGATTGGTTTTATTGGCTTCTTAATTGGACCTCCGGTTATTGGCTTCTTGTCTGGTGCGTTTACTTTACGCATTGCATTTGTGTTTATTGCCTTTATGGGATCTTGTGTCGTTATTTTATCGACAAGGTCAAAGGTCTAAATCTACCGGAAACAGGTATATAAAAAAAGGACGACATCATTGATGTCGTCCTTTTTTTGAGTGGGAGATACTGGGTTCGAACCAGTGACCCCCTGCTTGTAAGGCAGGTGCTCTGAACCAGCTGAGCTAATCTCCCTTAGGTTCTGCTCTTTTTGTTTTGAAACAGCTGAGCTGCTGTTTTGGTGGGAGATACTGGGTTCGAACCAGTGACCCCCTGCTTGTAAGGCAGGTGCTCTGAACCAGCTGAGCTAATCTCCCCTTGGTTCTTTTTATTCATTGTCCCTTGTGATCGGGAGTGCAAATATACACCTCTAAATTAAAACTCCAAAAAACTTTTCTAAAATTTTAGGATAAGACGTCTTCAAGGATTTGATGGGATCGGATTTCTCCAAAGGAAGCGGTATGTAAAGTATAGAAAATCAGAATTTTATCTACTATGATTCTTCTTGTGGAATTATTTAATTTTATTTCATTAATTTTTTCAAAAGGTGTAGAAAATAGAGAAATAAATAGGTCAGCCTCTGTTTTATTCATGAAATGCGGGTGTACAGGGGGCATGGATCTAAACTCGCCTTCCTGCAGATCGAAGTAATTCTGACCGTTTTTGTTTTCCGTACGGGGAGCAAAGCCAAGGAAGCGGGATAGTTTTAGTAAAAATGCCAGATGAAAGCTGTTGTCTGCTGTTTCACATTCATCAAACCAGGAGACAGCATTAAAAATAAAGCTAAATAAATTTTCGTCTGTATGCTGTTGTCGTATGCTCTTATACAATACTTCATTCAGAAACAGGACAATGGAACTTTTAACAATGTCGTAAGGTATCGTTCTGAATATGGGAGATGTTCTCAATTCCGAAATGCGCTGCAGACTGGTATTTGCTTTATGATAAACGACCATATCCAGCAAATGCAGGGGTTGAAGCATATTCATCCGGATTTTAGCTTTGGGTTTTTTTACCCCGTTAATGATATAGGACTGAATGCCAAATTTTTCAGTAAAAACTTGCACAATCACGCTTCCTTCACCATACAAAGTAGTTTTTAAAACTATTCCTCGTGTTTTATGCAGCATTTATATGATTTTTGGTATAAAAATGATCAAGCCGATCAATGCAGCCAGGAGAGCGGCGATTAATACAGCTGCAGCTGCGGTGTCTTTTGCTATGCCGGCTTTCTGATGATAGTCAGGGGAGACCAGATCAACAAGGGCTTCGATTGCGGTGTTCACCAACTCTAAAACCAATACCATCGCTATGGACAGCAGAATCCATAGCCATTCTGTTTGGTTCAAGTTAAAGTACCATCCGCATATGACCACTGCTAGGGCTGCACCGCAATGAAATCTGAAATTGATCTGTGTTTTAAATGTGTAATAGAGCCCTTTGCCCGCAAAACCAAAACCTTGTATGAACTTTGACATATCTTTTTCAACTAAAACGTCAATAATGCTAAACTAAACACTTTAATTTGCAGCGTAAAGATAAAACACAGTAACGACAATCCATGGGAACCGACTCAAAAGAAGAAAAGAAACAATTGCATCCCAGAAATAAACACCGGTCCAGATATGATTTTTCGCTTTTGGTGAAAAGTTGCCCGGATCTGCGGGACTTTGTTCTTATAAATCCTTATGGAGACGAATCCATCAATTTTGCTGATCCAAGTGCAGTTAAGATGTTGAATAAAGCGTTGCTTGGCCAATACTACAGAATAAAACATTGGGATATTCCTGAGAATTATCTTTGTCCGCCAATTCCCGGCCGTGCAGATTATATTCACTATCTGGCGGATCTGTTAGGAGAATCAAATAATGGAGTAATCCCCACAGGAAAATCAGTTAAAGTGTTGGATATTGGAACAGGCGCGAACTGTATTTACCCCATTATCGGACATCAGGAATATGGCTGGACCTTTGTAGGCTCAGACGTCGATCGGGGAGCGGTGCAATCCGCAGAGAATATCATTTCTGCCAATGAGGACTTAAGAGGTGCAGTACAGGTTCGTCTGCAGCGGGATCCCCGGCATATTTTTGAAGGTATTATCAAACCTGGAGAATCTTTTGATCTGAGTTTATGCAATCCACCCTTTCACGCTTCTGCGGCCGAGGCAGCTGCCGGAACACAACGTAAACTCCGCAATTTAGGTAAGCCGAAGAACGTGCTTAACTTTGGAGGGCAGAACGTCGAGCTTTGGTGTAAAGGTGGGGAACTGGGGTTTATCCGTACCATGATAGAGGAAAGCCACAAATTTTCGGGACAATGCAAATGGTTCACCACGCTTGTTTCAAAAAGTTCAAACCTTCCTTTTGTTTATGGCTATGCGGAAAAAGCAGGCGCATTACATGTCCGGACGATGGAGATGGCACAGGGTCAGAAAATCAGCCGTTTTGTTGCCTGGTCTTTTTAAGAACAGGCTACTCCAATAGTAGTGCATCGTCTTCGTCATCGGTAAGGTGTAACTGGATGCTGTCGGTTCCGGCTATGCCTTCTACAGATCCCCGGATATGAGCCGCATTAAGAAGTACTTTTTCCAGTTGCTTTTCCCTCGCCTTCCACAGTCTTTCCATTGCATCGCGTTCTTTTTGGATAGATAACTTCATACTCATAAATCCTTCCCTAATGGCTTTCCATTGTTCAGAAAATTCATTGCTGGTTAAGTAGTCATAAAGCATATGCATTTTGTCGCCTCTGTTTTCCTGCGATTTATTTGCGGTAAATAATTTTACAATGCCATCTCTAAGCATGTAGGAGACTGCTTTTACTTCATCAAAGGAACAAATCCATACCCCATCCTTTTCTCCAAAGCAATCCATTCCCTTCGGATAAGCTTGTGTAACAATTACAGCCACGTCCACGCCAACACTTCGCATGTCTTTTTTTAACTTCTCAATCCAATCCATGGAGAAGTCTTTTGTTCGTTTGCTTTCATAAATGATCTTTCCGCATTCCTGCCCAAACTGATTGCGTATATGATGGATACAATCTGCACCTCTAACCCCTTTTCCTACTTCCGTAACCAGATCAAAAGGGAAAGCATTTCTAAGTAATTCTTCCAGGATAAGTTCCTGAACCTCGCCTTGCAATTGCATAGCTGTCTCTTATACACATCTAAAAAAGGGGGGGGGGGGGGGGGGGGGGGGGGGGGGGGGGGGGGGGGGGGGGGGGGG
>NZ_JAELTV010001450.1 GCF_016429005.1 Pedobacter sp. ASV19 | reverse complement strand
ATATATCTTTCATTTGCAATACTCAATTGATTCTTAATATTGACAATTTTACTATTATCAGCAATAATATTACCACCAGAATATATCTGATCTTTACTGGTCAATCGCCTGTCTATACTTGCAATAGCCCCCTGATTGGATTGAATTTCCCTTAATGCATCAGATTTTTTTTGTTCATAATCTGTAATCTGTTGATATATGATCTCAGACTGTTTATCTAAGTTTAAAACTCCATTATTCACTTTATAGTTCTTTAATGCAGAATTTTTTTCATTCATCAGTTGCTCTTTCTGCCTCAGAAGCGAGTCTAGCAACACGTTTGATTTATTCTGATTGTTACTTACATCAGCACTATAAGTACTGATACTGTCTCTTATAC
>NZ_JAELTV010001449.1 GCF_016429005.1 Pedobacter sp. ASV19 | reverse complement strand
AAACCGAATCTTACAAAAGGTTTGGCGAAGACCGTTTTTTAACCACATCCTTAATGAAATGGATGTATGACAAATATACCACTGATCTAGTACAGCGGCAGGAGTTGTTGCAACATGTATTTTTTTATTTCTTAATGTATTCTGAATTGGCATTTTCTATGCTATTAATTGTTACTAATTTGAAGTGTTTTGCAGAATTTATTTAGCTTTAAGGCTCTTGTACCTTGTTTTTCTATTTAACTATTAGATACTTTTTGAGTTCTGCAGCAACCTGATTGAACATAGTCTTAGTTTGTGGTATTTCAGAAAGGGCATTCAGTAAACAAAAATCATTAATTGTACAATTATATCTAAATTTGGTAACTGTTACTCCAGCTGCA
>NZ_JAELTV010001448.1 GCF_016429005.1 Pedobacter sp. ASV19 | reverse complement strand
ACATAAGCTAACTCCCTCTTGTCGAGGCCATATTTTGCGAAAGTTCAAAGAATTAATTGTTTTTTGTGTTCGTGAAAGAGTAGTGAGTACCTTGCCCTAAGTGGCTGGCAGTCTACAAATTCATTTGGAATAGAAAGTTTTAGTCTTTGCAAAAAGGGCAGCGTGAATTCTTCCTGGAAGTAATTGGAGAATAAATGGTTTATTTTTTCTTTTTTTTCCTGCTTAATTATTGCCACCAGATAGGGTAGGTCTTTAAATTCTTCAAGTTGAGGATCTTCGAAGGTCTGGTTTTCATCTGTAAAGGGGTGTTCAAGAGTCTTTTTTGGTAAAAATAAGCCTGTGTTCCAGCAATTGTCGATAGAGGTACCTCTTTCAATATC
>NZ_JAELTV010001447.1 GCF_016429005.1 Pedobacter sp. ASV19 | reverse complement strand
GAACGTGCATTCCTTGCTTTGGAAAAAGCAGAAATGCTGGAAGCTTCGGAAGCAGAGATCTATATTCTGAGGGGGAATATTTACAACAGTCTGGAACGTTATCATGAGGCCCTAGAAAACTTTCAGAAGGCCCTGGGTTTTGCGGAAACAACAGATGAGATCTTGTTGCAGATTGCTTATGTTTATCAGAATATGCTCGATTACGAGAAGGCGATTGTTTACATCAAGCAGAGCCTGGAGCAGAATATGGAAAACAAGGATGGCTTGTATGAGCTGGCTTTTTGTTATGACATCCTGGATAAACAGGAAGAAAGCATACAGTTCTACAAAGAATATATCGACAACGATCCTTATTCTTATGCTGCATGGTATCTGTCTCT
>NZ_JAELTV010001446.1 GCF_016429005.1 Pedobacter sp. ASV19 | reverse complement strand
CACTCTAAACCACCAAGGGCAGCAGGCGTAATTTTTTCGCCTTTTTTGATCTTCTCATGTGCTTCGATGATCTTCGTATAGAATGCATTATCCTTTACATCCAATTTGGTGTCTTTATGACAGTTGATACACCATTTCATTGTCAAAGGAGAATACTGGTAAATTTCTTCCATTGTATTCACAGGACCGTGACAAGCGAAACAAACCGGCTCATTTGGTTTTAAACCTTTTGCTTTACGGATCGCCTTCTCTGCAACAACAACGTGTTGTGAGTGATTGAAATAAGCCTGTCTCTTATACACATCTCCCGAGCCCACGAGACAGGCAGCACAAACGCGTATGCCGTCTTCTGCGAGAAAAAAAGAGGGGGGGGGGGGGGG
>NZ_JAELTV010001445.1 GCF_016429005.1 Pedobacter sp. ASV19 | reverse complement strand
GGCTAAAAAAGGCTTAGTTTTGGTATTTAACTTGGTTAGTTCAGTTGTTATTTTAAACTTTTCTTCAGGCGTATGTTCCAGATTTAGGGCTTTCTTAAGGCTATCTATTTTGGAAATTTGAGCACGAGAATTTAAACAGGCAAATAGAAAATATGCAATTAGAACAAAATGCTTATTTAATAAAATCTGTTTCCTTGCCTTCTGGAAGATACTAATGGAAATGCTCAAAGCTACTAAGTAAAATTTGGTGCACCTAAAGTTACAAATAGCAATTCATAAACTTCATATTACGGTGTAAAGTATGAAAAAAACAGAAACATATCAAAAATAGAACTTTCGTTATAAACGATAGTCTGCAGATGAAGCGCGGCTGGCTTAGGA
>NZ_JAELTV010001444.1 GCF_016429005.1 Pedobacter sp. ASV19 | reverse complement strand
CCGCAAGCGCGGTGGCATCGGGCGCATGGCGCAGCAGCAGCACCGTGGCCGGTACATTGCTGATCACCTGCGAGGTGAGGATGCCGGTCAGGTAGAGGGTAAGTGGCTGCTCCAGGCTCAGGCGATCCAATGCATGCTGCACCGGGACAAGCTCGGCGAAGTGCCCCAGGCCCAGGAAGATCGCCGCGAAGGTGAGCAGCAACAGCCAGTCCAGTCGCGCCAGCAGGCGCCAGTCCAGCAGCGCCAGCGGCACCAGCAACAGCCCGGCGCTCAGCACCGCGTGGCCGTGTTCCATCATCAGCACCATGCTGACCAGGGCGCCGATCGACAGTAGCGCCTGCGACGTGGATACCGGATGTCCGTCGATGTCCTGTGCATGCA
>NZ_JAELTV010001443.1 GCF_016429005.1 Pedobacter sp. ASV19 | reverse complement strand
AATTCAGGCTAAGTCTGTTTTGAATAATCATTATGGTTTTATAGATTTATGGACTATGAATAAGATTTATCCTATTGTACATCATGTATTTTTTTGGTTAAAAAACCCAAGTTCAAAAGAAGATCGCGATCAGTTGGTCGCTGGAGTAAAAACACTTTCAACAATACCAACCGTACGCGAAATACATGTTGGCCTTGTTGCCAGTACAGAAAAACGCGATGTTGTAGACAACAGCTGGGACGTATCAGAGTTGATGTTTTTTAGCGATCTTGAAGGACAGGAAACTTACCAAACACACCCTATTCATCTGGAATTCATTAAAAATTACAGTCATTTATGGGAGAAAGTGCTCGTATACGATATTGTACAAGCCTAAAACTC
>NZ_JAELTV010000154.1 GCF_016429005.1 Pedobacter sp. ASV19 | reverse complement strand
CCCCCCCCCCCCCCCCCCCCCCCCCCCCCCCCCCCCCCCCCCCCCCCCCCCCCTTTTAGATGTGTATAAGAGACAGTAGTTGTGGTTCCGGTGCCCACGATATGTATTTTTCCCCCAACGATTGTTGCAACCGCAGCATTACTACTGGTATAAGTTATAGGAATGGTGCTCACCGCCCCCGGATCAAAATCAGGGTCACAAAGTTTCCTGACCGAAAGGGCCGGAAAGCTGATCGTACTTGCCTGAATTACGGTTATATTGACAATTGTACTTCCACTTCCATTACGGTTATATGCAGTTATCTTATAATCTGTAGCAGGAGACAGACTCACTGGCGTGCCACTAATTGTTCCCGTTTCCGAATCAAAAGACAATCCGTCAGGAAGCACTTTGTCAATTGTATAACCTGTCAACGTAATTTTCCTGATCAGATTATTTAAAAAATCTGTTAGTTTAAGATTGCCATCAGAATCGATGCACAACATTAATGGCCCATTAAAGTTCGAATACGAGACAGCTCCATTCATGTTGCCTGTATGCCCATTGCCAGCCAGCGTACTTACTTTGCCATCTGAGGTGATCTCCCGAATCAAATTGTTCCTAAAATCATCCACATACAAATTTCCGGAAGCGTCCATGACTAACCCCGTAGGGTAATTGAATATAGCTCCGGTACCCTGACCATCCAAAAATCCGGCAGCCCCGCTACCTGCCAAGGTGGTCACGATACCTTCTGAAGATATTTTTCTGATTTTATTATTTTTTGTATCCGCCACATAAATATTGCCCTGGAGGTCAACAGCCAGCCCATCGGGCTCATTAAATGTAGCCAAGGCAGCAGGACCATCAGCCGCCCCTGCAACTCCTGTACCTGCAACAGTACTTACAAGTCCTGTTGGACTGATCCTGCGAATTTTGTGGTTTCCCTGTTCGGCTACAAAAAGGTTTCCTGCTACATCTATCACTATCCCTCCCAGGTTATAGAAACTGGCAGATGTACCCTGGCCATCCGCTGAGCCAGAAACTCCTCTCCCGGCAAAAATGCTCTTGTCTCCCTGAGCAGAAATCCTATAAATTCTGTCTTCCTGAAAACTGGTTACAAAAATGTTTCCCTGCTGGTCAACAGTAATTCCAGTAGGCACGCTGACATTTCCTATTGTTGATACCACTCCTCCCGGAGAAATCTTTCTAATTGCCCCACTCCCATAGTCTGAAACATAGATATTTCCAGATTGATCTGCTGCTATCCCAGACGGCATATTAAATGCCGAGGCTGTACCAAAACCATCCTGTGAGTACTGTCCGCCGTTCCCCGCCATTGTACTGACGATATGATAGGAGTTACCCGGAACGGCACCTCCGGCTTGTACAGGGACAAGAGGTAGGATTTCTTTTCCAGAAGTATAAATTTTAGGTGTCGTATATGAAATTACCGGTACCTGAGCGGAGGAATCCAGTGATAAAAATAAATAAAGGATCAAAAAAGTTATCCGAAAAACTGAGTGCGCTAATATATTCAACTTCGTTACAAGCAATAAGTAAAAATGCTAATATAACGCAAATTATAGATTCTTTTTTGCACTTAAGAAATGGCCCTTTCAGATCAATTCAGAAAATTATTAATTTCCTCTACCGGAACGGTCCTGTCCAGCTCTTCTTCGTTTCTTGCCATCGCCAGTACAGCACTAAATTTCTTTTCATAATGCGTCGAAGCATCTTTATACTGCTGTACTTTATCTGTCAGCAATTCATCCTCAGGTCTCAGCAGGACATCTATTTTTGATTGCAGGTAATCTTTATAATTGGCAGAAGATTTATCTGCCAGCGTTTGAAGAAGTTCTTTATAGGTCATGGTCTGAAAATTAGATTATTCAACACCATAAACGATTCAAGACAATAATTGTTTACATTTATTGGTATACGCCTGATTATTTTGTTGTTATTGATTTTAAGAGAGACCATGCAAACCCGCAGTAAATTGTTTATTCTTATTTTTTTTCTTGTTACTTACGGAAGGGCTAATGCATTTTCCGATCAGCTCAATGAGCCCAGGCAGTTTTATTTTCAGCAAATGGACAACAGGAACGGATTGTCAAATAGTGCCGTCAATGTTGTTTTCCAGGATCTTGATCAATTGCTATGGGCCGGCACATGGGATGGGCTCAACATGTATGACGGAAACAGCTTCAGAGTATTTAATTACAATAACGAAAGTCCCTATGGCAGCATTGGAAATAATGTAATCCAGGATATTAAAGAAGACAAAAACAGGAACATCTGGATCAGTACCATTGGGGGAATTACACGTTTTAATAAAACAAGTGGTAAGTTCTTTAAATATTTTTATAACCAAGGCAAGGACAGCCGTGTTGCTGAAAAGGAATTTATCTTAACGATCGACCTCAAGGGCCATGTATTTTGCTATAGCAAAGCAAACGGGCTGAGTATTTTTGATGCCGTTACCCTGCAATTCAGATCGGTTAAGCTTCCTGTGGCAAGCAGGATAATTAAAATGGAAACCGGATCGGATGGAAAACTCTGGCTCTTGGACAATAATAGTACCCTTTATGTCTGTACAATTACCGGAAATAGCATACACAGGGTACAACAACTGGAAGGATTTTCTGGTCTGACCAATATGTTCACCAGCAACGACCAAATTATTCTGACCAGCCCGCAATACATATACCTTCTGGATAAACAGCATCATCTGGTGAAAAAGAGGAGTAACCAGCAAAAAATGAAAGCACTGATCTACTATCGTCATCATTATATTGTAGCCTGGGAAACTCAGGGAATTTCCGTTTTTGATCAGAATTTCAGCCCATCCCTGTTCATGAACAAAGAAGCAGGGCAACTGTCTGGAACCAGGGTGATGTCTTTAAACACCACCAGGAATGAGATTCTATGGCTGGGAACAGATGGCAATGGCCTGATTAAAATCTTTCCCCGCTCCAATTATTTCAGTCTGGTCAGCAAGATGGCTGTTACCGACCTGGACAAGCCTGTAAGAAGCTTTTCTGAAGAGAACGGCAATCTGTGGGTCGGTACCAAAGGCAACGGGATTATAAAGATCCCAAAATTTTGGCAAATTCCTGAAAAGCAAAGAGCTGTTGAACTGCTCAACACCAGTAATGGCATGGATAACGATGCCGTTTTCTCTATTCACAAAAACAGGTCTTCTACTTATATGTATATAGGCACCGACGGAAGAGGAATCAACATTTACGACCTGAAGGCCAGGAGAATGATCAAATGGCAGGAAATTGAAGGGGTAAGAAATATTCCTTCTTTCAGTTCAGTGTATGCTATTCTGGAAGACCAGGACAGTTCATTATGGCTGGGTACCAGCGGCAGTGGATTAATTCATTTGCGTCTGAAACCACAAGCCTCTGGAAAATTAAAACTGGACAGCTTTAAACAATACCTATCCAGCGGAACTACAGGTCCAGCCAATGACATCATTTACGCCCTTGTCGATGGAGATAACCAGAAGCTGTGGATTGCCTGTCGTTATGGCGGGCTGACCCTTCTGGATAAGAGAACCGGCAAATTTAAGACCTATAAAGCGTTTTCTTATAAAAACAGTTTGTCCAATAATGATGTACTCTCCCTGTATATGGATAAGAAAAAAAGGTTATGGATCGGTACCAGCTACGGACTGAACTGCCTTAATTATTCAGAATCTAAAAAACAAAACCCTGCATTCCTCAAATTCACTATGGACCAGGGCCTACCCAACAACACCATCCATGCTATTGAGGAGTCCAATACAGGCGACATTTGGATCAGTACAAATAAGGGATTGGCCAGATTAAACCAGCCGGGAAATGCTATTGCCAGTTTTATGGAAAGCGACGGACTTCAAAGCAATGAATTCAGTGATGGAGCTGTATGGAAATCGGCCAATGGACAACTCTTCTTTGGAGGAATCTATGGATTCAATTACTTTCAACCCCTGGAGGTCACCGGGACCGGCCAGCAGCCCAATGTCATGGTCAAAGACCTTCAAATGGGCAGTACACCAATCAATGAGAATATGATCCAGGTGCTGAGCACCGCACAGGGTGAGACGACGGAGTATACATTAGACCGCAAAAATAACTTCTTCCGCATGTCTCTAAAATCCATGAGTTACCTGAATCCGGCCAAGAATGAATTTTCTTATAAACTGGAAGGCCTGGATAAAAACTGGAATTATTCAGGGGCTATGGGCAATATCAGTTACAACAATATCCCACCTGGAACCTATACCATGATGCTAAAATGGTCTAACGGGGAGGGTGGCTGGACGGGTGACATCAGGATCTTTAAACTTAAAGTGAACCAATATTTTTGGATCACTTATCCGGCTCTCCTTTTATATTTTCTTGTTCTTGCCATTTCCGCTTATATTTTTTACGTCTACCGTAAAAACAAACTACGGATGAAATATCAGCTGGAAATGGAGCATTTGCTCCGGCAAAAAGACGAAACCGTACACCAGCAACGCCTCAATTTTTTCACCAATATTGCCCATGAAATACAAACACCGCTCACGTTGATTATGGGCTCCATAGAACATTATCTTCATTCTAAAAACAAAGAAAACAACAGAAAGGACATTGGAAATAATTATTTCCTTTCTATGATACATCAGCATACCGTTCGGCTCAGCTATCTTGTGCAGCAACTCATGGAATTCAGAAAAGCAGAAGCAGGTTACCTAACCAGGAATGATGATTATGTGGATCTGAGCAAAATGTTTTCCAGCCTCGCACAGCTTTTCCTGACAGAGAGTGCCAAAGGCGGCCGGAAATACTTCATAGAAATTCAGGAAGGCATAACCGGATTCGTGGACAAAGACAAACTTGAAAAAATACTTTTCAATTTACTATCCAATGCTTTCAAACATTCTGGTCAGGAGGACACCGTACATTTTACGGCCAGTTACCAGGAAGAAAACCACAAGCTTTGCATTACAGTTTCCAATTCGGGTTGCCATCTGCAGCCAAAAGATCTGGAAAGATTATTTGATCAGTTTTTTGTGGGCAATCAGCAGTCCCAGCATAAATTCAGCACAGGAATTGGCTTAGCATTTACTAAAGAACTCGTGCAGCTGCTTCGCGCAGAAATTAAGGCAGAACTGCAGGATGGCTGGATCCATTTCAGCCTGAATCTCCAATTGGATCCTCTGCCTTTTAATGGAAAAGAAGAAGAGGTGATCAGTTCAGCCCCTTCTGTGGTGTTCAGCTCTTTGATCAAACAGCATCAGCAACCCTCAGCAGAAGAAGAAAATAAAACCAGCCTGATTGATGAGTTGCATCAGAAAACAGGCCCCAGCATCCTGGTTGTTGAAGATGAACCTGAGCTTCGTTATCTGCTTCGTAATATATTGAAGGATCAATATCTGGTTTATGAAGCTGGCAGCGGAACGGAGGCGCTGAATACTTTGCGAAAAATCACTCCAGATTTAATCATCAGCGATGTGATGATGCCAGACATGGATGGAATACAATTATGCCAGGAAGTCAAAAACACGCCTGTTACCGCACAGATCCCATTTATTATCCTTTCCGCCAGAGCCACGATAGAGCATCAGACAGAGGGATTTGAAGTCGGTGCAGATGCTTATATCCCCAAGCCATTTCACATCAGCCACCTCCTGGTAAGAATAAAAAAACTCCTGGACAACCGTTCAAAAATGCAGCAGTTGTTGAAAGACCAACACATCAGCAGTCAATTTACAGATGCTGACCTTGCAGAAACCGATAAAAAATTTCTGGAAAGATTGTTAAAAGTTATAGAAGAACAACTGGATGAGCCAGAGCTGAATGCCGCTTCAATTGAAGATGCGCTTTCCATTAGTAAAATGCAGTTGTACCGCCGTCTTAAATCCTTAACGGGAATGACACCGGCAGAGTTTATCAGAAGAATACGATTAAAACATGCAGCTGATATGTTGCTGGCTTCTCAATATACCGTTTCTGAGATCTTTTACAGAACAGGATTTAACAACAAGTCTTATTTTTTCAGGGAGTTCAAAAAGACATATCACTGTGCCCCCAATGAATTCAGACAGCGGCAATACGAAACAAACATACCACCTGTGCAATCATAGTGAACTAGTTTGCAACTATAGTACACCACTTCAAGATACTTCCGCTCTACATTTGTTTCAACCAAATATGTAGCTGATGAACCTAACCTCATTTCGCCGGAAATTTCCGCAGCTGTTTCTTTTCCACTTTATTGCTTTGGCCTTGCTCTACCAGGCCGCATCAGCCCAGCTCCGTCTAAGTGTCGTTGGCGATACCTTAAAAGGCTACAAAGCCTTTATCCTGAACGGAAGCGAGCCCCTGTTAAACAATACAGAAGAGTTCTCTTTAAGGCTGACCAATACGGACCATAGTGCAGAATCACTCCTCTCTTCCTGGACAGGAAAGACCTGGACCGGCAATGACAGTACACTTGTCCTGACCAGAGAAAGCTATATCCCCGAACTTGACCTGAACCTCAGCGTAAAAGTGACCTACCAGGTACTCCATAAAAATATCGTCAAAAAAACAATCCGCCTCTTTCAGCCTGGGATGCCTTCTATTTTGTATACTTTAAGAGAACGTTTCATTCCGGCACAAAAACCCCTGAATTATGTCAGTTTTGAACATGAACATTTTCCGGGGGGCTTTGTACATGAAATGTTTCCTTCCGTTGGATTCATTAGCTCTCAGCACATGCTCCTCTCCTTTTTAACCGATGCCGGCTACAAAAACCAATACACCAGAACTACCCGTCGCCGGTTTAATGGAAGAGGCGGCGGCATGGTAGGCTTGCGTAAGTTACCTGATCCCGAATTAATGGCTGTAGCAAGCCAAAAAGAGCAGGCTTCAGGAAAAGACTATATACAAATGACCTTTGGCGAGATGTATAACCTGGATGCCGGAACCACAAAGGTTCTTCTCCTTAAGAAACCCTTTCGCCCTATCGGAATTCCACATATACAACAACAGGCACACAATTTCGGTATGGATTTCAAACCTGGAAAGCCAGGTGAAAAAGGCATGGAAACGATTGTTCCCTTTCGGGACCAGCAGGTATATACCATTTCCTTTCAATGCAAAGGGGAAGTTCCTCTTGCGCTTAAATTATTCCGGGTTAAAGACGGGAAAAAGACCATTGAACTCGAAGAGGGCTTGAAATACATTGACAACTTCAATGTTAAAAAAGACAAATGGACACTGTTTAAAGGCAGCATTTTGGTTCCCTATATAGAAAAAGACAGTGTTTCTCTGTTTATCGGAACCCAATCCGGTAAGGCAGGAACCTTGCAGGTTAAAGACTTCAAAATAGAAGAACATACCCCCCTCCGGGAAGCTTATAATGTATTGCCAATGGGAGAAAGTATAGAAAAAACCAGCTACCTTTTTTTTGAACCCTGGAAAAACCACAAAGAATTCATGATCTCCTCACAGAGCAAGCTTGCGGAAGGGCTTGGTTTCCGTGGGACGACTCTGGAAAAAATGCTCTATGGAAATATGAATGCGCTAACCTGGATTACAGCCGTTAACGATTTTAATCCCTTCAATGTACCCAACATGAATTATTCTCCGGACATGTACAACCGGGATTCCTTTTTCTCTACTGTGGCGACCTACAATAAAGACTTAAATCTTGGTATTTGGGAACAATGGTCAAAGACACAAACACCTAAAGGCGGTATTGGCACCATTATTACGCCTTCCATGGGGTCTACTGAAGCCAAAGACAATGAAGCAACTATTGAATGGCTCATTTGGGCCATGCTCAACAAAAGGAGGTTCGGTGTCAAATTACCCGAAGAAAAGATTAAAAAAGCTGTTGACTATGTTCTGAACGAATTCGATGCCGGGAAAGACGGTAAATGCCGGTCCCATTTCCCCATGAGCCAGGTCGACATCATAGATTATGAACCTAAAACAGATCGCCTGGCTGTAAACCAGGGCATGCTGGCCATTGCTCTAAGAACCATCAAAGAGCTCGGCTATCCTGTAGAAGAAAGCTATATCGAAAAGACCGAGCAGGAATACAGAAATTTCTATGATCCAAAAAGAAAGCACCTGCTTTTTGACAGGAACTATCCTGATATCATCTCGCTGACAGACCTGGAACCGGAATTCTTCTCCCTGTGGCTGTTCAACAGACCGATACTCCGTGACGAAATGGTGACCAGCCACCTTGATCAGTTCCCCCTGCTCAATAAAATACCAGATGCACCTCATCCTGAATATGGAACCACTGCCCCTATTTGTATCCGGCTAACTCAAAAGCCTCCTGGTTATGCCTATCTCAGTGCAGACTACCAGCCTTTTGAAGCTTTTGGTGCGTCCAACTATGCGGACGGAAAAAATGACGGGTTCTATTACAATGGAGGGAGCTGGTTACGGGCAGAATACTGTGCCTATGTGACCGGGTTGAAACATGGTTGGAAAAAAGCCCCGGCACTTATGGAAAACCGATCATGGGCCGAAATCAACCTTAATCCAAAATGGCCCTTTAGTAAGGAATTCATTCCAACTAAATGGACCACAACCGAAAGCTGGTGGCCTTCCACAAAAGGCCTTTGCTGGAATATCTTTATCCTGATGGCAAATGAAGTAGCCGGGCTCAGAACACCCGATATGGACCCTGATTATCAGAAAACACAAAAGTTAAATAAAAACTAATGATTTAAACCTTTACAAAAAAACCAAATGAAATTAAAGATCAATTCACTATGGCTCCTGCTGCTCTTACTGTTTGGAGCAAGCCAAAGTCTTTATGCCCAGACTAAAATATCCGGGACTGTAAAAGACATCACCGGCGCCGGACTGCCCGGCGTAAGTGTGATGCAGGAAAACACGCAGAATGGTACAATGACAGACACGCAGGGAAGATTCACTCTGGTTCTGAAAGACGGATCAAATCCCTCGGTCACTTTCAACTATGTGGGTTACGTGAAGCAAACCCTGGCTGTTAACGGCAATTCCGTATTGAAGATCACCTTAAAGGAAAATCAGGAATCCTTGAATGAGGTTGTTGTTCTGGGGTATAATACTCAAAAGAAATCCGTGCTTACGGGAGCGGTGAGCGCTGTCAGTATGACCGACCTTCAGGATCGTCGCGTAGCTGATGTATCTCAGGTATTACAAGGGCAAGTTGCAGGAGTTCAAATTACCCAAAGCACCGGTGCCCCTGGAGAACCCATAAATATCAGGATTCGCGGCGAAGGTACATTTGGTGAAAACAGTCCTCTTTTTATCGTCGATGGCAACCCAACCCGGGACATTTCTTTTCTCAATCCATCAGATATGCAATCGATCACTGTTCTAAAAGATGCTTCCGCAGCTGCGATGTATGGCGCCCGGGCTTCCGCTGGTGTAATTGTAATTACCACAAAACTTGGCGCAGTTGGAAAACCAACCATAGATATAAATTATTATAACGGTATCCAGAAAGTGGCGCATCTGCCAAAGATGTTGAATGCAACCCAATATATGAATAAAATGGAAGAATCCTGGAACAACTCAGGGTACTCAGATCCCAATCCTTATACAGCAGATAAAGGCCGAACCGATTTTGCCAATACCGATTGGTTAAAAGAATTATTCGAAACCGGACACACTCAGAACATCCAGCTCACAGCCAGTGGCGGCAGCGATAAAGTCAAATATTTATTATCAGGTGCCTATTATGGCCAAGATGGTATTGTAGTCTATAAGAATGATCAGTATCACCGTTTTAATTTCAGAAACAACATCACAGCCGACCTGACAGACCGCCTGACCCTTGGAACAAATCTCCAGATTTCTTATTCCAAACAAGATAAACTTTCCTCCAAGGGTGATGAGCCAGGCATAATCCGTCATGCTTTTATCAGACCTCCAATACTTTCGGTCTTTAAAGATAGTAATGATCCCACCTATTCAGCCGCAGACCCTTTCACTGATCTTCCGTTCTATAAAGCCGACGGTTCTTACCAGAGCAGATATGAATACAGCAGCAACCCGATTGCACTGGCGTATTTCACCAATGACAAACGATATATTTTCCGGACTTTTGGTAACCTTTTTGGCGAATATGCACTGCTGAAGAATAAAGAATTAAAATTCAGGACGAATGTCGGCGTCGATATCAGTTTTACCCACAACAAGGCTTTCAACCAGAATTTTGGAGATGACGATGGTGGCGGCAGCGATCTTGACAAAGGATTGGGAAGAAAAAACAGGCCAAATTCCTTAGCCGAAGACCGCGGGCAGGAAAGTACCATTACCTGGAACAACACCTTGAATTATGCAAAGACTATAAATAAACATACCATTACCGCCTTAATAGGAAGCGAATATGTTGTCAACAGGCAATCCGGCATCAATGCCTCCAGAAACAGATTCGAATATACCCTTCCTGCTTTTCAGTATCTGGATTATGGAAATTCGACTCAGAACATATGGAACGGGGGTAGTGGAAGTGAATACACCTTATTTTCTTTATTTGGTACAGCAACCTACGTTTACAATTCCAAATACATGATCACAGGAAACCTCAGGGCAGATGCTTCTTCGAGATTTGCACCAGGTAATCAATGGGGTTATTTTCCTTCTGTTTCCGTTGGATGGAAAATTTCGGAAGAAAACTTTATGAAGGATATTAAATGGATTTCTGACTTTAAACTTCGGGTAAGTACAGGCACACTTGGCAACCAGGAAGGCGGACAATATCCTTTCCTTACCCTGATCAAAAAAGATGGCGAGGAATATAAATATATACGCTATGGAAATCCGGATTTAAAATGGGAAAGTACCAACCAGAACAATATCGGTATAGATGCAGGAATGTTCAAAAACAAAATTTACCTGTCAGTTGACTATTTCAGAAAGAAAACCACCGGAGTTCTTTTACCTCTTTCCCTACCCGCATTTATCGGCGATCTGCAGCCCACTATTGTCAATGCAGGCGAAGTATCGAACAGAGGTCTGGAAGTCGCTTTGAGTTACCGGAATAATGACCGGCCTTTTAAATATAGCATCAGTGGAAATATAGGTACATTAAAGAACAAAGTAGAGAAACTACATCCAAATTTGCCCAACATCATTGGGCAAATGTTGTTGCACAGGATGTGTATACTGTGATTAAAGATGCTTCATCGTTGAAATTAAGCGGATCGGCTGATCGCCATATATCGGTAAAAGGAGAGGCTTGTATTTTAAATGTAACTCGCTTTGCT
>NZ_JAELTV010001442.1 GCF_016429005.1 Pedobacter sp. ASV19 | reverse complement strand
GATTAGAGGTAACCTTTCTCCCCTATCATTTATAGATGTGCCCGACGATCTGTACACGCAGGGAATGCTTGCAATTTATGAGTTAAATGAAATAAATCTTCTAAAGGATGTTTTCTTGTGGGCCTATGAACGTTCTGCTACAAGATATGCTGTAATACGTCAATCATTGGGCGATCCGGATCCGTTTAAGTTAAAGTATCGCAATCAAATTCGGGACTTGATCAGCCAAATCATTATAGAGGGACTCAATTCAAAAGAAGCCTCCAAATTGATAATGGCAACATCAAATGCGTTACCTAATGAAGACAGAGCCCATTTCTCAGAAGCAGTAGAAACCGAAATCCTTGCATTACATGAGGGCAACTCTGCGAGATACAGGGT
>NZ_JAELTV010001441.1 GCF_016429005.1 Pedobacter sp. ASV19 | reverse complement strand
GCCACCCCCGATATCTACACCGGCTAACGTTCGTCGGCAGCGTCAGATGTGTATAAGAGACAGACCTTAATCCTCGATGCAATAAGCCCAATTCCTCCCTCTACGCCAAATTCTTTACTGTTACCATCCTGCATTTTAACATCCAGTACAGAAGACAGCCTTCCTCCAAACTGAGCAGGCATCCCGCCTTTATACAAACTCACATCCTTTATAGCATCCGAATTGAACGTAGAAAAAAAACCCAACAGGTGAGAAGAATTGTAAACGGTTGCCTCATCCAAAAGGATCAGGTTTTGATCAGCAGCTCCTCCACGAACAAAAAAACCTGTATTTCCTTCCCCACCCGACTTTACCCCTGGCATCAGTTGTATAGTCTTCAAT
>NZ_JAELTV010001440.1 GCF_016429005.1 Pedobacter sp. ASV19 | reverse complement strand
GAACCTACCTTGCAGTTGGTTAAATAAAAAACAATTAATATGTAATTTACAGAAAATCAGCCAATTGGCTATTAATAACGACAAAAGCGCCAAAAACTACAAAAAACGTCAGAAAGCGCCAATTGCGTACAAATGCGCCAGAAACGACATATTCAAGGTTTTTTATTTTTTACATGTATAGATTCGGTTCAGCAATTGGACGAATGAGCTCGATTGAAATCTAAAACCGGAAAATCATGGAATCACAACTGTCAATATCATTCGCAGGAATTCTACACAAAAGTGGGCCCTAGGTTTGGCTTATAAGAAGTTCGGTTCTTGTACTACTCTTGTTCGACTATGCTTCGTCTCGGGTTGCAAAAAATATAAACAAGAGCAGGAC
>NZ_JAELTV010001439.1 GCF_016429005.1 Pedobacter sp. ASV19 | reverse complement strand
CTGTTGTTGTACCAGAAGCAACCTTCTTGATGATTTTACTTTGCATTACTTGTCCTGCAAAATCCTTAACCAGGGTTTTGCTATCGTTTAAAGCGGAGTTCAATTGATTATTACCCACCACTTGTATTACAGCCCCTCTTTTATCGTAAAAACTGACGGTTGTAAGCCAGGTATTTGTGTTTAAAATTTTCCGTTTAGCTGCCGTTAAAAGTCCTCTTACCTGATAGGATACGATACCTTCTGCTGTTAAGGACTGTAGCTGATATGAATAATCTCTTGCTCCATCATTATTCAGATCGTAATCATCATAGTAATAATAGCTTAATTCTTCTATCCCGTTTGTTGGAAAAGCCTGGTTACTATAACCATAAATAGCTCCGGC
>NZ_JAELTV010001438.1 GCF_016429005.1 Pedobacter sp. ASV19 | reverse complement strand
GTTGTTATACACTACATAAGTTCTATCATAATTCTTAAATTGCTTGTCATAACCCCATTCATAAGCAACATACAGCAACAAGACCATGCAACTGGCCAGCCCTATAGCCAAACCTCCAATATTAATAAGTGTAAAGCCTTTATGCCTCCACAAACTACGTAACGCGATTTTCAAATTTAGTTTAAACATATACTCCTTCGTTAAGTATTATTCATATTTAAGCGCATCTATAGGATTCGCTTTCGCAACTTTTACAGACTGCACACTTACCGTGACTATCGCAATGATCAAAGACAGGCTAATGGCAATCGCAAAAGGCAGAAAGGAAAGACCAACTCTGAATTCATAACCAGACAACCATTTGTTAATGATGATATAAGCC
>NZ_JAELTV010001437.1 GCF_016429005.1 Pedobacter sp. ASV19 | reverse complement strand
CTCGTGGGCTCGGAGATGTGTATAAGAGACAGGTGTTGGACCATTGTTTTCAGGATCCCAGTAATTCCAGTTTCTTGTATATACTGCTGCATTATTTACATTCGCATAAATCTTTGCATTTTTAACATGCAGCTTGTTGATTAAATTTTGTGGAAGTGTATAGGCCAGCGCAACTGTATTTAAACGGATAAAAGAGTTATCTCTAAAAACACTAAAACTGGTACCACTAGTTCCTGAGCTCAGCCTTGCATAGTCATTAATAGGGTTATCGGGTGTCCAGTAAGGCAGTACATAAGAATTCTGGCGGGCAAAAAAAAGAGTATAATTCTGCAAAGAACCAGCCAGGTAGTGTAGGACTGTCTCTTATACACATCTGACGCTG
>NZ_JAELTV010001436.1 GCF_016429005.1 Pedobacter sp. ASV19 | reverse complement strand
GCCAAGTGCTGGACGAGGAGCGCAATGCGCTGGGTCGCCAGCGTGTGGCGCACATTCGTGACAAATTGCGCGGCTGGGATCGCGATCACGAAGGCAAGGACATCACCTTCGGGCGTTGATGCCTGAGATCCGGGCACCTTGTCCGGTCGGCGCACCGGGGCTTGCCTGCATGGGTGGCCTCGGACACAGTGCGATTCCAAGGAGGGACGCATGACCCGTCCATTGCTACGTCGCCTTGCCTGCCTGGGGCTATTGGCGCTCGCCGGCTGCACCCATTCCGATCTGCGCCCCGATTACCCGCGCTCCCCTAGCGCCATGTTGCCGGTGCGTGCCGACGCGCCGTTGGTGGACTATGCCCACCGCATGGCGGCGCAGCATGGCAC
>NZ_JAELTV010001435.1 GCF_016429005.1 Pedobacter sp. ASV19 | reverse complement strand
CCCCCCCCCCCCCCCCCCCCCCCCCCCCCCCCCCCCCCCCCCCCCCCCCCCCCCCCACCTTTTTCACGCAGAAGACGGCATACGCGATAGAGCTGCCTGTCTCGTGGGCTCGGAGATGTGTATAAGAGACAGAATTGTTGGCCAACGGTGGGGCAGCACAGCAAATCACCACTTATATGGTTAGGTTTTTTGGGGTAAAGAATCTTCAGTGGGCCATGGTGGTTACAGATAACTTAGGCAAGCAACGCCTGCTGTCTCTTATACACATCTGACGCTGCCGACGAACGTTAGCCGGTGTAGATGTCGGTGGGCGGGGGATGATGAAAAGGGGGGGGGGGGGGGGGGGGGGGGGGGGGGGGGGGGGGGGGGGGGGGGGGGGGGGG
>NZ_JAELTV010001434.1 GCF_016429005.1 Pedobacter sp. ASV19 | reverse complement strand
CTATAACTGAACCTGGAGCGGAAGAATTTTTGTTAGATAGAAGGTATTTCACACAAACCACAGGCAGTACAAGACAAACATATGCGTGGTTAAGTGATCTTACAGGTGGGTCAACAGCTCCGACAATTATTCTTGGTTCAACTTCCGCAGTGGGCACGGGCGCTACAATAAGTATAGTTGGTAATAATGTTGACGGTGTCATAACATTGACAACAGGTACTGGAATAAGTGGAGCTGGTCAAGTTTTTACAGTGACTATGGGCGGCGGTTTTACGTATCCTACTACCTGCGTGCCTATTGTGCAGTCTAATACGTCTGGCTCTAATCCATTTTCTCAATTAACTATAGGTGTTCAGGGTAATAATAGCTGGACAACATATAAC
>NZ_JAELTV010000153.1 GCF_016429005.1 Pedobacter sp. ASV19 | reverse complement strand
CCCCCCCCCCCCCCCCCCCCCCCCCCCCCCCCCCCCCCCCCCCCCCCCCCCTTTTTTAGATGTGTATAAGAGACAGCTCTATGGTCGTTGTGGGAATTATTCGATGAATTTTGGTACTTCAGCAGACTATGAATTTATTCTGAGATTGTTTTCTGCATATGGAACCAGGATGGTGTATCTGGATCTTTTATTGGTGAGGATGCGTAAAGGAGGGATGAGTAATGCAGGGATGAGTCCGTTCTTGTGGGCTTGTATTTACGACTACAGATCACTGGTGTTGCATAGATTTCGTTGGCCTGCATTGGTTACAATTTGTAAAAAACTTAGAAAAATTAATCAGTTTTTCTAATAAAAAGACATAATTAGAAATAACTAACCTACCTAGGTAGAATATAGGTACTTTTGCGGAAAAATTAACTGTATTCATGAGGATAGCGATAAATGGTTTTGGTAGGATCGGGCGTATTTTCCTACGTACGGCAATTGAAAGGGGAGTTGGCGTTACTGCGATCAATGACCTTGGAGACCCAGCAACCCTGGCTCATCTGTTTAAGTATGACACTGTACACCGCGGGTTTAAAGGTGATGTTTCTTTTGACAAAGATGCACTGATCATTAATGGCGAAAGAATTCTTGTCTATTCCAATCCCAATGCAAAAGAGCTGCCATGGGCTGAATTGGGGATAGATCTGGTTTTGGAGTCTACTGGTAAACATACCTCAAGGGCGACGGCTTCATTGCACCTGGAGGCGGGGGCGAAACAAGTATTGATTTCTGCACCAGCATCAGATAAAGATATTCCAATGGTGATACTTGGTGTTAATGACCAGGAAATTGATCTGAAAGCCGATGTGCTTTCTAATGCTTCCTGTACGACCAATAACGTAGCGCCAATGGTGAAGGTACTGGACGACAATTGGGGAATATTAGACGGTTATATTACTACAGTACATTCGATGACGGGGGATCAGAATTTGCATGATGCACCGCATAAAGATTTAAGAAGAGCGCGTGCAGCATCTGCTTCTATAATACCCACTTCTACAGGGGCAGCAAAAGCAATTACACATGTTTTTCCGCATTTAGACGGGAAGCTCGGTGGAGCAGGAATCCGAGTGCCGGTTTTGAATGGTTCTTTGACTGATTTTACCTGTATTTTAAAGAAGCCTACTACTATTGAAGAAATTAATGCGGCTTTTAGAAAAGTTTCTGAAAATGAGATGAGTGCTATTCTGGAATATACCGAGGATCCGATTGTGTCTGTTGATATTTTAGACAATCCACATTCCTGTATCTTTGATGCTCAGTTGACCTCTATTGTAGGTGATCTGGTAAAGGTTGTTGGTTGGTACGATAATGAATCTGGCTATTCTGCCAGGTTGGTGGATCTGGTGTTAAAAATGGCTGAACTTTATGATTAAATTGATTACAGACAGAGACACGCTATCGCTAAGGAGTATAGTGCTTAGAAATGGTGCTCCAGAGGATAAATGCATTTTTCCTACTGATGGCGAAGGGTTTCACCTTGGGAAATTTGTGAAAGAAAAGCTGGTATGTATTGCCACGTTCTTTCCTGAAGATTATCCGGATCAGGGGCTGGGTGGCTATCGCTTGCGGGGAATGGCAACAGATCCGGACTTTGCTGGTCAGGGTTATGGTGCTCAAATTATAAATTTTGCAATAGATAAGCTAATAGCTGAGAATGCTTCTTATATTTGGTGCAACGCACGCAGTTCTGCGGTCGGCTTTTATAAAAAACAGGGATTTGAATTGATCTCTGATGAATTTGAGGTCCCGGGAATAGGTATGCACTTTAATATGATGTACAACTTAAATAGAATATGAAGACAATAGACCAATGCGATTTTAACGATAAAAAAGCTCTTGTAAGGGTAGATTTCAATGTGCCTTTGGATAAGGATTTTAATATTACGGATGATAAAAGGATGCGTGCTGCATTGCCTACTATTAATAAAATTTTAAATGATGGTGGCGCTGTAATACTGATGTCTCATTTGGGCAGACCAAAAGGTGGCCCTGAAGATAAATATTCTCTAAAGCATATTCTTGGCGATCTTTCCAGGATGCTCGATCTGGAAGTAAAATTTGCGGATGATTGTATTGGTGAATCGGCTGTTGAGAAAGCAAAAAATCTGGAGCCAGGACAAGTGCTGTTGTTGGAAAATCTTCGTTTTTACAAAGAAGAGGAAAAAGGAGACCGTGATTTTGCAGCGAAATTAGCCAAATTAGGCGATGTTTATGTAAATGATGCTTTTGGTACAGCTCATCGTGCGCATGCGTCTACTGCAATTGTTGCTGAATTTTTTCCTCATGCCAAGTACTTTGGTTACCTTATGGCAGAAGAATTGAAAAATGCCGAAAAGGTAAATCATGGAGCTATTAAGCCTTTTACGGCTATTATGGGTGGAGCTAAAGTTTCAGATAAAATTCTGCTGATTGAAAGTTTGCTGGAAAAAGTTGATAACCTGATCATTGGTGGTGGTATGGCTTATACCTTTGCTAAAGCACAGGGAGGTGAGATCGGTACATCATTGCTTGAAGAAGACCGGATGGCTTTGTGCTTAGAGTTGATGGAAAAAGCTAAGGCAAAAGGGGTTAACTTGGTTTTACCAGTGGATACAGTTATTGCTGACAAGTTTGATAATGAGGCTCAAAAGAAAGATGTAGATTCAGGTCAGATTCCTCAGGATTGGATGGGATTGGATATTGGTCCAAAAACTATTGCATTGTTTTCTGATATCATCAAAGGTTCTAAAACATTGCTTTGGAACGGTCCTATGGGTGTTTTTGAAATGGATAATTTTGCTCATGGAACACGTGCTATTGCAGATGCGGTTGTTGCTGCAACGCAGGATAACGGTGCTTTTTCTTTAATAGGGGGTGGCGATTCTGCGGCTGCGATTGCTAAGTTCAATCTGGAAGATCAGGTGAGTTATGTGTCTACCGGCGGTGGGGCATTGCTGGAATACATGGAAGGAAAGGAATTGCCTGGTGTTAAGGCAATTAATTCTTAGTTTAGCTAGATTGACTTTTATTAAATTAATCTGATTATCAGAGATAATTGTTAAAGATGTTTAAGAACAGGCATTTCGGAAAAACCGAGGTGCCTGTTTTTTTTACCACTTGCTATACAGCCTGTAAGGCGCTAAAATAGAAGAAAATGGTAAAAAAGACCTATGTTGAAAACTTTTTGTGGTAGAATGTGGTAAAAAGTGGTAGAAGTACCTATTTTTACACTACATAAAAAGTGTACATATTATAATGGTTCAATTGTTAGGAGAATTTGATTGTAAGTTAGATGCGAAAGGCCGACTGATGGTCCCTTCGAATCTAAAGAAACAATTGCCTAATGTTGAACAGGAAGGATTGGTTGTTAACAGGGGTTTTGAGAAACACCTGGTGATCTATCCGAAAAAAGTGTGGGAGGGAATAGTGGAAGATTTGAGTAAATTAAATCCTTACGAACAGAAAAACAGGGAGTTTATCCGTTACTTCACCAGAGGTGCGACAGAACTAAACCTGGATGCAACTGGAAGAGTAAACCTTCCAAAGTCATTGCTGGAATCAGTAGGGATTTCTATCAATACGGAATTGGTGTTGGCTTGCCAGTTTGATAAGATAGAGGTCTGGTCTAAAACGGCGTACGATGCTTTGTTTGATCAGGAGCCGGAAAATTTTGCAAGTCTGGCTGAAGAAGTGATGGGAAATAAGAATAGGAGGGATGATGGAAAGTAATTATCATGTTCCAGTAATGCTTGAGGCTTGCCTTGAAGGTTTGAATATTAAACCTGATGGAGTTTATGTTGATGTTACTTTTGGTGGTGGCGGTCACTCCAGGGCAATTCTTGAAAAACTAGGGGAAAATGGTGTGTTGATCGCATTTGATCAGGATCCGGATGCTCAAAGGAATAAAATTGATGATCCAAGGTTTTTGTTTGTGGATCAGAACTTTGCTTTTTTAAAAAATAACCTGAGATTGTTGGGGTACAGGCAGGTAGATGGAATTCTTGCAGATCTTGGCGTTTCTTCCCATCAATTTAATGAACCTGAAAGGGGGTTTTCAACCCGATTTGATTCTTCGCTGGACATGAGGATGGATAAGCAGGGTAAGCTGACAGCGGCCGAAGTATTAAACACTTATGCTGAGGAAGACCTGCATAAAATATTTGGAATTTATGGCGAGGTGAAGAATGCAAAATCTCTGGCCAGAACTATTGTTACTGCAAGGGCATCAGCTCCAATTATAACTCTTGCTGAATTTAAGAAAACGATTGCTGCTCACATTCCTAAGGGAAAAGAGCATAAATATATGGCACAGGTTTTTCAAGCCTTGCGTATTGAAGTGAATGGGGAGATTGATGTGCTGGAGCGTTTTCTGGAGCAAACGGCAGATGTCATAAAACCTGGTGGTCGTTTGGTGGTGATGTCATACCATTCGCTGGAAGACAGACCGGTAAAGAACTTTATCGCGAAAGGGAAGTTTAGAGGAGAGGTGGAAAAAGACTTTTACGGAAATCAGCAAAAGCCTTTTAATGTGATTACCCGAAAGGCGATTATGGCAGATGAAGAAGAGCTGGTCAGAAATACCAGGTCCAGAAGTGCAAAACTTAGAATCGGAGAAAGAATATGAGTAACCGCTTCAGAGAAGATATAGAGGAAGAAGAGCCAGAGCCGGAAGAAGAGCCGGTGTTGAAGGTAAAAAAGGAAAAGGTAAAAAGTCCTGAAAGTGGAAGGACGTTTTTTACAAAGCTTTTTACTGAAGGCGTAGTGACCAAGGAAGCTGCAACGGAGATGTTGCCGTTTTTGTTGTTTATATCCTTTTTATGTATGCTGTATATAGCAAACAGTCATATGGCTGTGAAGAACATAAGAAGTATAGATAAATTAAATAAAGAAGTAAAAGAACTAAGCTGGGAGTATAAGTCTTTAAAAGCAGATCTGATGTTTAAAAGTAAACTGACGGAAGTTGCTAAAAAGGTAGATACTCTCGGTATAAAAGAATTAACGGCGCCGCCGAAAAAAATTGTAGTAGGTAACGATGAACATTAGAGCGAACATATTATTGCGTGTTTATCTGGCTTTTGGCCTGATTGTACTGTTTGCCGTGGCAGTACTGATCAGGCTATGCGATGTACAGTTTGTGGAGGGACATAAGTGGCGTGCCATGGCCGACAGTCTCTCTACAAAGTATGTCAATGTGGAGGCGGCACGCGGTAATATTTATTCTAATGACGGAAGTTTACTGGCTACTTCTGTTCCTGAGTACGAACTTAGAATGGACCTTTATGCCGGAGGGATAGAAGACCGGGATGTTTTTAATGGAAAAGTGGATTCGCTGGCCTTGCGCCTGTCACAGTTTTTTGGTGATAAAACGCCTAAAGAATATTCAAGATACCTGCGGTCGGCAAGGCAGGATAGTGTTCGTTATCTATTGATTAAACGTAAGGTGAATTATCAGGATCTAAAGACCATCCGGACATTTCCCCTATTTAATATAGGTAAATATAGCGGTGGATTGATCGCTATTCAGCAAAACAAAAGAATTCTGCCGTTTAAGTCTCTTGCTGCAAGGACTATCGGGTATAAAAATGAGAATGTAGCCAACGGTGTTGGTCTGGAAGGGACTTTCGGTAATTATATCAATGGAGAAAGCGGAAAGAGATTGGTGCAGCGTATTGCCGGAGGGGTTTGGATGCCTGTGAACGATGAGGCAGAGATCGCACCGAAAGAAGGCGCGGATATTATATCTACCATAGATATTAATATGCAGGATCTTGCTCAAAGTGCTTTGGAAAAACAATTGATTGCGAGCGATGCAGATCATGGTTGTGTGATCTTGATGGAGGTAGCTACAGGTGAAGTACGTGCAGTAGCTAATTTCACCAGGGTGGCTAAAGGAGAGTACAAGGAAACTTTTAACTATGCCATTGCTGGAAACCAGGATCCTGGTTCGACATTTAAAGTGGCCTCATACATGGCCTTGCTGGAAGATAAAAAAGTAGATACCAACACGCTTGTTGCTACTGGTAACTACAAAATTCCGGGACATATGATTAAAGACTCACATGGTAGTATTGGTGTGGTTACGGTGAAAAAGGCATTTGAAGAGTCTTCTAATGCGGCTATTGCTCAAATGGTAGATCAACACTACAAGGAGAATCAGGCGCAGTTTACGGATCATTTGTATGACTGGCACTTAAATGAGAAATTACGCCTTCAGATTCCCGGAGAAGCACAGCCTGTGGTTAAAAACCCAAAAAATAAAAGCTGGAATAAGAATATGACCCTGCCTCAAATGGCTTATGGTTATGAAATGCAGTTAACACCTTTAAAGATGCTTTCTTTCTACAATGCCATTGCTAATAATGGAAAATATGTTGCACCCATTTTTGTGAAAGAGATCAGGAGGCTGGGAAATCCTATTGAGCAGTTCAAAGCCCGTGTAGTTAATCCTAAGATTTGTTCTGATGAAACCCTGGAAAAGATGCATGCATTGCTGGAAGGTGTGTTTACAGAGGGAACCGGAAAGAGTTTAGCTTCTCCTTTTTTTAGAATTGCTGGTAAAACGGGTACTGCACAGGTAGCAGACGGCAATAAAGGTTATAAAGCTAAAAAACAGTACCAATCTTCTTTTTGTGGTTATTTCCCTGCAGATCATCCTAAGTACTCTTTAATTGTAGTCATTAATGATCCTAAAGGAAGTTATTATGCGGCATTGGTTGCGGGTCCTCCTTTTAGAGAAATTGCAGACAGGATTTATGCCAGTGACATGCAGATGTATAATGAAGTTTCAGATCGGTTGGTTGGAAATACAAAAAGTCCGGAAGCAAAGTCAGGACAGACCAAAGACGTTAAAAGGGTATATAATGCTTTTGGTATTAAGGCTTTATATGCTGCCAAATCGGACTATTTCAATAGTGTAGATACGAGTAATGGGGTTGTATATGAGGAATACAGCGCGGTTAAGGGGGCAATGCCGAATGTAAATGGTATGGGCTTAAAGGATGCATTATACTTAATTGGTAATGCCGGATTGAAAGCTCAGGTTAAGGGCAGTGGAAAAGTGGTGAGTCAATCGATTCCCGCGGGAAGTAAAATTGGAAAAGGATTATCAGTACAAATAGAATTGAAATAAGATGCAGTTGCAGGAAATATTATATGGAGTAGCTATAACAGAACTGGTTGGATTAACCAACAGGGAAGTTAGTGCGCTAACATTTGATTCCCGTCAGGTGGCTAAAGGATCTGTATTCTTCGCCATTAAAGGAACATTGTCTGACGGACATTCCTATATTGCCCAAACTGTTGAGGCAGGTGCAGAGGTGATTGTTTGTGAGGAGATGCCATCGGAATTAAAAGAAGGAATAACCTATATACAGGTAGAGGATTCGCATATTGCTTTAGGTAAAGCGGCATCCAATTTTTATGAGCATCCTTCGGCGGGATTAAAGCTGATTGGAATTACAGGGACGAATGGTAAGACAACCATTGCTACATTGCTGTTTAAATTGTTCAGGGCTTTGGGCTATAATGTGGGATTAATTTCTACTGTTCAGAACCAGATTAATGAAGAAATTATCCCGGCAACACATACAACACCAAATCCAATTGCATTGAATGAGTTGTTACAGAAGATGGTGCGTAAGGGTTGCGAATTCTGTTTTATGGAGGTAAGTTCCCATGCGGTTGCCCAACATAGAATTGAAGGCCTGGACTTTACAGGGGGAGTGTTTTCCAATATTACACACGACCATCTGGACTTCCATAAAACATTTGAGAATTATCTGAAGGCTAAAAAGGCATTTTTCGATGCTTTGCCCAAATCGGCTTTTGCATTAACAAATGCCGATGATAAAAATGGGATGGTTATGCTTCAAAACACCAAAGCTTTAAAGAAAACATATGCTTTAAAGCAATTGGCCGATTTTAAAGCAAGAATTATTGAAAATAAATTTAGCGGGTTAAATCTGGATATTGATCATGTAGATGTTTTCTTTAAACTCGTAGGTTCTTTTAATGCTTACAACCTATTGGCTGTATATGGAACGGCTGTTTTGTTGGGTGAGGACAAATTTAATGTCCTGACATTGTTGAGTAATCTTACCGGTGCTGAGGGGCGTTTTGACTATGTGAGCAATAAACTCAATATTATTGGTATTGTGGATTATGCGCATACCCCTGATGCTGTGCAGAATGTGTTGAGTACTATTCACGATATTAGAAAAGGAACGGAGCAAGTCATCACGGTTATTGGCTGTGGCGGCGACAGGGATAAAACCAAGCGGCCAATTATGGCGCAGGTAGCTTGCGATTGGAGCGATAAAGTAATTCTGACTTCTGATAATCCGAGAACTGAGAACCCGCTTTCTATTGTTCAGGATATGGAGGCTGGCGTTTCACCAACCAATCGACGTAAAACGCTGACTATAGTAGACAGAAAAGAAGCCATAAAAACTGCCTGTCACTTGGCTAAGCCAGGAGATATTATTCTGCTTGCTGGAAAAGGCCATGAAAAATACCAGGAAATAAATGGTGTAAGACATCATTTTGATGATAAGGAAATATTATTGGAACAACTAAATCTCATTAGCTAATGTTATACCATTTATCAGAATATCTTCGTCAGCATTATGATATCCCCGGATTAAGGTTGTTTCAATACATTACATTCAGGACTTCACTTGCCATTATAATTTCCCTAATCATTACGACAGTATACGGTAGAAGGCTGATCAATTATCTGCAGAAAAAGCAGGTGGGGGAAACGGTCAGGAACCTTGGGTTGGAAGGTCAAATGCAAAAGCAGGGAACACCAACGATGGGGGGGCTTATTATTTTATTAGGCATTTTAGTTCCTACATTATTATTGGCCAATTTGACCAATGTATATGTCATTTTAATGATTGTAACCACGGTCTGGATGGGAGCTGTAGGTTTTCTTGATGATTATATTAAAGTCTTCAGAAAGAACAAAGAAGGGCTTGCAGGCAAGTTTAAGATTGTTGGGCAAGTTGGATTGGGATTAATTATTGGTTACACCATGTATTTTAATCCTAATATTGTGGTCCGTCAAACTGTTTCTGATACTGAAAAACCAACTTCCACTGCCCCAATCATATTAAGAGAAAAAGGGGGGAGCTACTATTATACTCAGGATGTAAAATCTACAAAGACGAATGTTCCTTTCTATAAAAAGAATGAATTTGATTATGCTAAGGTGTTGAAATTTACTGGGAAGGGTTATGAGAAATATGCGTTAGCTGTATTTTTATTGTTTACTGTGGTGATCATTACTGGTGTTTCTAATGGTGCTAATATTACAGATGGAATTGACGGCTTGGCCACGGGGACCTCGGCCATTATTGGCATTACACTTGGTTTATTGGCTTATGTGTCTGGTAATACGGTGATTGCAGATTACCTGAATATCATGTATATACCGAATTCAGGAGAACTGATGATTTTTGCCGGTGCTTTTGTGGGGGCCTGTGTCGGCTTCCTTTGGTATAATTCTTATCCTGCCCAGGTATTTATGGGAGATACAGGAAGTCTGGCTATCGGTGGTATCATAGCTGCCTTTGCTATTATGATCAGAAAAGAATGGCTGATCCCTGTGCTTTGTGGTGTATTTCTGATTGAAATACTTTCTGTTATGATACAGGTTAGCTATTTCAAATATACAAAAAGGCGTTTTGGGGAAGGCCGAAGGGTATTTTTAATGTCCCCTTTACATCACCACTACCAGAAAAAAGGCTATCATGAAGCTAAGATTGTAACCCGTTTCTGGATCATTAGTATTTTGCTGGCTATTATCACTATTGTAACCTTAAAAGTAAGATAATGGAAAAGCACAGGATCGTAATTTTAGGGGCAGGAGAAAGTGGAGTAGGTGCAGCAATCCTTGCCAGGAAGCAAGGCTTTGATGTTTTTGTATCTGACCTTGGGCCTATTGCCGAGCGCTACAAAACGATACTGGAGGATCTGGGTGTGTCGTATGAAGAGAAACAACATACGGAGGAGCTGATACTGAATGCTAAAGAGGTAATCAAGAGTCCTGGTATTCCCGGAATGGTACCTCTGGTGAAGCAACTAAGGGCTAAGGGAGTTCCGGTAATTTCTGAAATAGAGTTTGCAAAACGTTATACTCAGGCTAAAACTGTTTGTATAACGGGCTCTAATGGAAAGACAACGACGACTATGCTTACCTATCATATTCTGAAGAAGGCTGGATTGAATGTCGGATTGGCTGGTAATATTGGCAATAGCTTCGCGGCGCAGGTGGCATCGGAAAATTTTGACTGGTATGTACTGGAGATCTCCAGCTTTATGCTCGATGACATGTACCAGTTTAAGGCGGATATAGCTGTGTTATTAAATATTACTCCGGATCATCTGGATCGCTATGAGTATAAACTGGCTAACTATGCTGCATCTAAAATGAGGATCGTTCGGAATCAGACTGCTGAAGATTACTTTATTTACTGTGCAGATGATGAGGAGACCCTGAAAGTTTTAAAAAACACAAAGGTCGAGTCCAAACAATATCCTTTTTCGATTCGTAAAAAGATTGAGGAGGGGGCCTACTTAGAGGGGAACAACTTACACATCAATATAAACCACGAGGATCAACTAACCATGTCTATTTCAGATTTAGCCTTGCAAGGCAAGCACAACATTTACAACTCTATGGCTTCAGGAATCGTAGCCAAAGTGCTGGATATCCGGAATGCAACCATTCGCGAAAGTATGGGCGATATCAAGAATATAGAACATCGACTGGAGCATGTGGCCAAGATCTCTGGTGTTGATTATATCAACGATTCAAAGGCCACCAATGTCAATTCTACCTGGTATGCTTTGGAAAGTGTGAATCCACAGGTAATCCTCATTATGGGTGGTGTAGACAAAGGTAATGACTATGAAATGCTTCGAGAGCTGGTGCAGGATAAAGTTAAGGCAATTATATGTCTGGGTAAAGACAATAAACGTATCCACGAGGCTTTTGAAGGTGATGTTGAAGTGATTGTAAATACATTTTCTGCACACGAAGCCGTACAGGTTGCTTATCATTTGGCTAAAAAGGGAGATACTGTTTTGTTGTCTCCTGCATGTGCAAGTTTTGATTTGTTTAAAAATTATGAAGACCGTGGAAATCAATTTAAGATGGCCGTGAAAGAACTATAAAGATATGACTGCTGTTCAGACGCTTTTAGAAAAAACCAAGGGAGACAGATGGATCTGGCTCTGTCTCTTATACACATCTAAAATGGGGGGGGGGGGGGGGGGGGGGGGGGGGGGGGGGGGGGGGGGGGGGGGGGGGG
>NZ_JAELTV010001433.1 GCF_016429005.1 Pedobacter sp. ASV19 | reverse complement strand
CAATAAAAAACCAAAACAAGAAAACAACTAATTAAAAACAGACAGAAAACAATTCATTACAATAGAAGCTGAAGCTGCTTTAAGAGAGGAATCTCCGGTAAATTATCTAGATTTGATCCTGTGAAAAGACTTGATTTTAAGAACAAATGGGTTTTAATAACCGGCGCTTCTTCCGGTTTAGGACATGAAATGGCCCTTCAACTGGCTCATCAGCATAAAGCCAATTTGATTATCTCAGCCCGAAGGAAGGATAAACTAGAACAATTAAAGACAGCGTTGGAACAGACTGGCATACAGGTGAAAATTATCGTAGCCGATCTTTCTATTTCTGAAGATGTTGAACTTTTGATCAGAGAAAGCATAGAAGAGCAACCTCTTTATGC
>NZ_JAELTV010001432.1 GCF_016429005.1 Pedobacter sp. ASV19 | reverse complement strand
CAGTGTCTCCTTTAAGTGGAATGATGCCCAGCAATAATTTATCAGCATAACTTTTGTCCACTACCCCAACATTTGCAATCACTGTTTCATTGTGATAGGTATCATGAAACCTTTTTAAAGTTGCTTTGGGAGCGTATGCACCCGTATAGATATCCGAAGCTTCTACTTTTACTTTATAGTTGTTGTCTGAATAATTCTGAAATGCGTTCAGTTGAAAGGTCAATCCACCTTTTGTCGTCGCTGCTGCATTTACCACACTCCTATGCGTGTTAAAAGATCCAAAGGAATAAGAAGCATCAACATAGTTACGATAGCGATCACCAGTAACGATATTAATAGCACCTCCTAAAGCATCAGATCCCAACCACATAGGTACCACACCC
>NZ_JAELTV010001431.1 GCF_016429005.1 Pedobacter sp. ASV19 | reverse complement strand
GATCTGGTCTTGTGTATAGGGGATAGGTGTTTGTGTAGTGTTGTTTTGATTCAAATAGGCGGTTACCTTATTCAGATAAGTAGCAAACTCACTGGCATTCATCATGTCAAGTATTTTGCCTACTTTTTGAAAGCCGGAATAGACATCAGCATTGATTACATTTTTACCACCTGATCCAGACTTTGTGGTGATAATAACAACCCCGTTTGCTCCCCGGTTACCATAGATAGCGGTAGATGAGGCGTCTTTTAATATGTCTATAGAAGCAATATCATTTGAATTCAGTGCGGTGATATCTGCACCCTGTCTCTTATACACATCTGACGCTGCCGGACGAACGTTAGCCGGTGTAGATATCGGGGGGCGCCGGATCGTTAAGAAGG
>NZ_JAELTV010001430.1 GCF_016429005.1 Pedobacter sp. ASV19 | reverse complement strand
CTACTGTATACAGTGAGTTATTATCTAAGTGTTTATCACCAACAACCAGAATGGCATGTACAGGTAGGCTGGCTTTTGACAGCCTGGAGTCAGGCTTTGAGTTGGCAGCTAGAAAAACAGGAGGTCTTAACTGCCCGGAATTTAGTGTTAAGCGACCTTGGGCAATATCTAGGTGAAAAAAAATATGCAGCATTGAAATGGATGTACGGCAAAATTGACTCGCTTCCTGAAGATGCGGATTTGGATATTTGTATGATACGAAGCGATGGTAAGAAGTTGATTTCTGAATTAAAAGAACATCCGCTCGTTTCAAAGATTAAGATTAACAAAAGAAGCTTTATGTGGCAGGTTGATCTCATTTGCCAGGATAATAGCTGTCTCTT
>NZ_JAELTV010001429.1 GCF_016429005.1 Pedobacter sp. ASV19 | reverse complement strand
GGTAACGAATGATGGAAATGATAAAAAAAGCAATAATGACTGCAATCAGCAGGGAAATGAAAAGAACCGTATGAAGAATCTTATCTTCCATGTTAAGTTTCCCGGGAAGGTATGAAATAAACCGCAGCTGCAAAAATCACATTTACGAAAAAATTGAGGTAACCGAAAAACAAAATGATCCTGCCTGCAATCATTGATTTGTCGTACCCAACGTAGAAGGAGGCTTCATAAATGATCTGATAAATGAAAAAGATGATGAACCCTATGCTTAGAAGAAACCTGGTATTTCGAAACAGGTTACCTTTATATTGGACAATCATGGCATTTATGGTATTGATACTGAGCAATACGATAATAAAAGCATAGAAAATTCTGAAGTAAGG
>NZ_JAELTV010001428.1 GCF_016429005.1 Pedobacter sp. ASV19 | reverse complement strand
GTGTATAAGAGACAGGTACCAGGGCCAAGCAATGAGAAACTACTGATCCTTAAACCATACAGCAACTCCAGTTTATCATTCAATTTCCACTCATCAGACACGTAACCGGCCAATTCCAGTCCATAGCGGTTTTCAACTGAAAGCGGATTGATACTAGAATTCCCTGTTGTTGTAATATCTGAAGGTGCAATGCGATGATGCGTTGCCTGCGCACCAAACCTAAAAATATGCTGATTGGTAAAATACTGAAGATCCTCTTTCAGGTTAAAATCACGGATAAGCGAAGTAACTCTTGCATTGTTATCTTTATCGAGTAACTCGATAGCGTAATGATATTTATTAAAAATAAATGAAGTATTGGAAAACAGTTTACTGCTAAAAACA
>NZ_JAELTV010001427.1 GCF_016429005.1 Pedobacter sp. ASV19 | reverse complement strand
ATATATACTTCATCGTTTTGTATTCCACTTTTATCCTACATCTGAATGGGGAAAGAAAATACATTTCATTTTTCATGGTGTGCATCATGATTATCCAAATGACGCTAAACGGTTGGTTATGCCACCTTCAGCAAGTATACCTCTGGCGCTGGCATTCTATTATTTGTTTTTATATATATTGCCTGCCGGAACAAATGATGCATTTTTTATTGGTTTTATAGGGGGATATCTGGTTTATGACATGACACATTATGCGCTTCACCATGCGAACTTTAAGAATGGATTTTGGAAAAAGTTGAAACAGCACCATATGTTGCATCATTATTCCGATTCAACAAAAGGATATGGTGTAAGTTCTGATATTTGGGATAAGATATTAGGATC
>NZ_JAELTV010001426.1 GCF_016429005.1 Pedobacter sp. ASV19 | reverse complement strand
AGAAACAAGACCGTTAATGGCAATATTGAGGCGTTATTAGGGATGACATTACAAAAAAATAGTTATCAAATAAATACAATTAGCGCATCGGGATTCACTAGCGATGATTTAATGGAGAATATCGGCTCAGCCGCGCTACTTACTAACAATCAAAATTTAATTTCTCAATATCGTTATTTAGCGATTTTTGGAAGACTACATTACAATTTTAAGGATAAATATTTCATTAATCTAACCGCGAGAAGAGATGGATCAAGCAGATTTGGTCCAGGAAAACAATTTGCAAATTTTGGGGCAATAGGTTCGGCCCTGTCTCTTATACACATCTGACGCTGCCGACGACCGTTAGCCGGCGTAGATCGCGGGGGGGGGCGGGGGGGGGGA
>NZ_JAELTV010001425.1 GCF_016429005.1 Pedobacter sp. ASV19 | reverse complement strand
GATAACAACATGTTTGAATTTTTAGATCGATTAATTTCCGTAGCTTTGCCGCGTATCCGTGATTTCAAAGGTATCAATGATAAAGGTTTTGATGGAAAAGGTAACTACACTTTAGGTGTTACTGAACAAATCATCTTCCCTGAGATCAACATCGACAAAATCAATAAGATTTTGGGTATGGACATCACTTTTGTGACTACTGCTACTAATGATGTTGAGGCATTGGAACTTTTAAAACAATTTGGATTACCGTTTAAAAATCAAAATACAAATCAATAATGGCAAAAGAAGGAGTAAAAGCTCGCGAAGTTAAGCGCCAA
This sequence comes from Pedobacter sp. ASV19, assembly GCF_016429005.1. Classification (GTDB taxonomy): domain Bacteria; phylum Bacteroidota; class Bacteroidia; order Sphingobacteriales; family Sphingobacteriaceae; genus Pedobacter. Next base: position 64 of record NZ_JAELTV010001425.1, on the reverse strand, counting down.
AGACTGTCTCTTATACACATCTGACGCTGCCGACGAACGTTAGCCGGTGTAGTTAGAGGGGGTG
>NZ_JAELTV010000152.1 GCF_016429005.1 Pedobacter sp. ASV19 | reverse complement strand
CCCCCCCCCCCCCCCCCCCCCCCCCCCCCCCCCCCCCCCCCCCCCCCCCCCCTTTTAGATGTGTATAAGAGACAGCCGCTGACATCAATGGTTTATTTAGCCTGAAAGGTATTCCTGATCACTCTATCATTACGGTGTCTTTCATTGGATATCAGAGCATAGATTTAAAAGCAGAGTCTGGTGAGCAAATGCTGATCAGATTATCGCCCGTAGTATCTGTTCTGGGTGATGTGGTGATTGTGGGCTATGGTACCCAGAAAAAAGCCAACCTTATCGGGTCGGTATCGCAATTAAGCGCGAAGGATATTAATGACCGTCCGGTAACTTCATTGTCCAATGCCCTGACCGGGCAAATGCCAGGAATATCTCTGATACAAAGAAGCGGCCAGCCCGGACAAAGCGGTGCAGCGATACAAATTCGCGGCGTGGGTTCATTTGGGGCAAAATCAAGTGCATTTATTTTGGTTGATGGAATTCCTGTCAATTCTTTTGACGATATAGACCCGAATGACGTAGCCAGTATCTCTGTGCTTAAAGATGCTTCAACCGCTGCTATCTACGGTTCAAGGGCAGCAAATGGGGTTATCCTTGTGACCACAAAAACAGAAGCCGTAGCAGATGGAAAGTTAAAGATCAATTACAATGGTTATGCAGGCTCTCAAAGGGCTACTGCTTATCCTGATTTTGTAGACTCCTGGGAATATGCAAGTTTGTTGAATGAGGCTTTGCCAGGTACTTATACACAGGCGCAGATCCAAAAATTCAGGGACGGCTCTGATCCGGACAATTATCCTAATGAGAACTATGTCAAGGATGTTTTTAAAAAATCAACGCTCCAGACGGCCCATAACCTGGGCATTTCCAATAATACAGAAAGCACCTCATATTTACTGTCTGCGGGCTATTTGTATCAAAATGGCATTGTGGAAAAAAATGATTATACCCGTTATAACCTGCGTCTGAACATGACCAATCAGTTCAGTCGGAAACTGAAACTCACCACCCGTTTGTTTGGGGCTAAATATGTAGATAATCAGCCGGCACCTCCAGCTACGCTCGACTGGACAGATATGCTGACCAGTATTAGTCAGGTGATCAGGGTTCCTGCTATTTATCCGAACCGGCTGAGCAATGGTGACTATGGGCTTGGTGTTGTGGCTAAGGGTACTCCGGTTTCTTATTTTGATAATGACTCTTTTTACAAAAACAGGCAAACAGACCTTTTGGCAAACCTGAAGTTAGACTGGGAGGTGATCAAAAACCTCAAACTTTCACTGATAGGTGGTTATACACAATTAACCGGTGAAGCCCAACGCTTTTTAGCCAACCAGCGATTAAACAGCACGGTTACACTCGGGCCCGGGAGTTTAAACCAAAGTACCTTAAACAATTCTTATAAAACCTTCCAGCAAACGGCTGAATATAAAAAAGAATTTGGTAAGAATGAATTGGGAATCCTTGCAGGCCACTCTTATGAATACAACAGTTCAGGTAGCTTTTCTGCTAACCGTACCGGCTATAACAGCAATATTTTAACGCAATTAAATGCAGGAGATGCCAGTACACAGAAGAACAGCGGGACTGCAGCTGAATATACCCTGGATTCTTATTTTGGTAGGCTGAACTATAACTATGCCAACCGCTATCTTGCGGAGTTTACCCTAAGATACGATGGCTCTTCCAGATTCCCGACAAATTCTAAATACGCTACTTTCCCTGCGGGGGCTATTGGATGGAGAATTTCAGATGAGCCCTTTTTAAAAGATAAAATCAGCTGGTTAACTGATCTTAAAATTAAAGCTTCTTATGGAACGCTGGGCAACCAGAATATTGGAAACTATGCTTACCAGGATGTATTTACTTCTGGTTACAATTATCCCATCGGAGGTTCATTGTCAACTGGTGTTGCCAACACGACACTGGTAGATCCTACCATCAAATGGGAATCGACCAGAACAAAGGATCTGGGTATAGATGGTAGCTTGTTTAAAGGGAAACTGAATTTCAGCGCCAGCTATTTTGACAGGTATACTTATGATATCCTGGTGAGTCCGGCTGCAAGTGTTTCCAGTGTACTGGGCTTTGGTGTAGGCGTTCAGAACTCGGGGAAACTGAGTAATAAAGGCTGGGAATTTACCCTGGATTATAAGAATACCATCGGCGCCTTTTCGTATGGCATTAATGGAAATTTCTCCATCATAAACAATAAGGTACTTGATCTGGGGGTTGGAAATATCAACCAGCCGAATGGAATGGTTGGAAATGGTTCGTCTCTTTTCATCAATTATCCGATGAATGTTTATTATGGCTATCAGACCGATGGTTTATTTGCAGATCAGAACAGTATTGCCAATTATGCCAATCAGAAAGCAATCAACCCAAATGTACAACCTGGCGACATCCGATACAAGGATATCAGTGGTCCAAACGGTGTACCTGACGGGAAAGTAGACGCTGTTTATGACCGCACGGTCCTGGGCAGTCAGATCCCAAAATACACTTATGGTTTCAACCTGTCTGCCAGTTACAAAAACTTTGACCTGTCTGTGCTCTTACAGGGAATCAGTCATGTAAATGGTTACCTGGATAATTTTGCGGGCTGGGCATTTTACAGCAATGGTAATATTCAAAGGTACCAGGCCGATAACCATTGGTCGGTAGCTCATCCAGATCCAAATGCCAAGTATCCCAGACTGGAAAGCATTTCAAATACCGGCACCGGAAATACACTGACCTCTTCTTTCTGGATGCTTGATGGCAGCTACCTTAAAGTAAGGAATGTTCAGCTTGGTTATAAATTCCCTGCACCACAACTCAAAAAATATGGTTTGGAAGGGCTCCGGGTGTATGTTACGGCACAAAATCCGCTCGCTTTTAGCAAGTATCCAAAGGGCTGGGACCCGGAAACCAATACCAGTGGATCCTATTATCCGATTCTGGCCGCTTATACCTTGGGTTTAAATGTTAATTTTTAATGATTTGGAAATGAAAATATTCTATAAAAATATAATACTGGGCATTTTCGTTCTGCTGGCAACTGCTTCATGCAGAAAAGAGCTGAACAGAGCTCCTCTGGACCAATTCTCCAGCGAAACTTTCTGGACTTCAGAACAAAATACCATGCTGGCGCTTACAGGGGTATATCGTGGTAATATCCAAATGTCTGTGAATCCAACCGGAGCAGAGTATTCTGCAACGGATTGGTGGTCTTACCATGGTTTGTTGTACCTGGAACTGGCAACAGACAATGCCTACGACAGGCGGGGGGACAATTCTGCTTTTAACAAATTGACCAACGGAACACTGACAGCGACCAATAGCTATCTCAGCAACTACTGGAGCTTGAGTTACAGCCGGATAGCGAGGTGTAACTATTTTCTTGAAAATATTGGTAAAGCGCCTATTGATGCAGCTAAGCTGTCCAGAATGATGGCAGAAGCTAAATTCATCAGGGCTTGTCAGTATTTTTACCTTTCGCAATATTTCGGTGCAGTTCCACTTGTGCAAAAAACGTTATCATTAACTGAAGCGAATACGGTAACTAAAAGCACAAAAGACCAGGTACAGGCCTTTGCAGAGGCTGAATTTAAATCTGTGGCCAGCTTGCTGCCAAAGCAAAGTGCTTTACCTTCAACCGAACGTGGCAGGGCTACCCAACAGGCTGCTCTGGCTTTTCTGGGGAGAACTTATCTGGCAGAACAAAAATGGACAGATGCTGCTGCGTGTTACAAGCAGATCATAGATGTTAATGATAATATTATTGATCCTGATTTTGAAAGCTTGTTTAATGGTACGAACGAAAGCAGCCGGGAGATTCTTTTTGCCACCCAGTATTTGCAGGACCTGGCTCCAAATGCAATGTTACAGCATAATTATCCGGCTAAACTCGGCGGATATGTATTGGAATGCCCTTTAGGCAGTTTGGTAGAATCTTATGAATTTACCGATGGTACGCCTTTCTCATTTACAGATCCGCGATACAACGCTGCAGATCCGGGACAAAACCGTGACCCTAGACTTCGGTATACGGTATTATATAATGGCCGTGCCTTCAAAAACATCATTTACAACAGTAATCCAGACGATGCTTCTTCAGTGGATCAATTGACCTTGTCAAAACAGGCCACACGTACAGGTTTTGCGCTTAAAAAATTTAACAGCGAAGCTTTTTCAGGCGGTGATCTTCAAAATTCAGGTATTGACCTGCCCATAGTGAGGTATGCTGAGGTATTGTTAAGCTATCTGGAAGCGAAATTAGAATCTGGTTCTGCAATTGATCAGACACTTTTGGACCAGACCATCAATAAAGTAAGAGGCCGCGCTTCGGTAAATATGCCAAAGGTAACAGAAACCAATCCTTCTGCGCTGCGTACGATATTGCGCAGGGAAAGGAGGAATGAGCTTGCTCTGGAAGGACTCCGCTATTGGGATTTATTGCGTTGGAAAGTTATTGGCCAGGTTTTAAACGGAGATTTTTATGGTGCTGCTTTCCCTAATGCAGTTAATTTGAGAAAAAAGGGAACAACATCAGATCCGTATGGACGCTGGTATGTGACCTCAAAAGCTTTTCGTACCGGGACTGATGAGTTGTGGCCTGTTCCACAATCTGAAGTAAGTATTAACCCTAATCTAAAATAAAATATGAAGTTCCTATTCCTTTTTATTGCCGTTTCCCTGACCATGAATGCTTTTTCGCAGGAGAAGCCAAATGTGATCCTTATATGTGCAGATGATCTTGGGTATGGAGATTTAAGCTGCTATGGTGCCACAAAGATCCATACGCCCAATCTGGACCGATTGGCTTCTACAGGTTTACGCCTCACCAACGGGCATTCTACTTCAGCCACCTGTACACCTTCCAGATATGCGATGATGACGGGAAATTATCCCTGGAGGAAAAAAGGTACTGGAATTTTACCTGGTGATGCGGCACTGATCATACCTACAGGGCAAAAAAATCTGCCTTTGGTATTTAAAGGTGCGGGATACGCAACCGGAATTATAGGTAAATGGCATCTTGGACTTGGTACACAGGTAGAAAAGGACTGGAACAACGAAATCAAACCCGGCCCGAATGAGGTTGGGTTTGATTATTCATTTATTTTTCCGGCAACAGCAGATAGAGTACCTACCGTTTTTCTGCAGAACCATTCTGTTGTCGCACTAGACAAAAATGATCCTATTGCTGTAGATTATAAGCATAAGATAGGAACGGATCCAACGGGTAAGGAGCATCCGGAATTGTTGAAAATGAAAAGCTCGCCGGGACAGGGCCATGATAATACCATTGTGAATGGTATTGGAAGGATTGGTTATATGAGTGGAGGACATATGGCCAGATGGGTGGATGAAGAACTCTCTTATACTTTTTTGAGCCAGGCACAGGGCTTTATTGAAGAACATAAAACCAAACCTTTCTTTTTGTACCTGGCTTTAACGGAGCCGCATGTACCCAGAATGCCGGGTACTCAGTTTAAAGATAAAAGCGGTTTGGGCGCACGGGGTGACGCGATATTGCAGATGGACTGGGTAGTTGGAGAGGTGATGAAGCAGGTGCAGGCGCTGGGGCTTGCAAAAAATACACTCATTATTTTCACCAGCGACAATGGACCGGTGCTGGATGATGGCTATCAGGATGAAGCAGTGCCCCGTTTAAATGGTCATACGCCTGCAGGGCTGCTGAGAGGTGGGAAGTACAGTGCATTGGAGGGTGGTACAAGGATGCCTTTTATTGTAAACTGGCCAGCCAGAATAAAACCCGGGGTATCTAATGCTTTGGTTTCTCAGATTGATTTGGTAAGGTCTATGTCTGTCTTGTTGGGTCAGCAGCTTCCGGCTACACTTGCCAGCGATAGTGAGGATATGCTTGCTGCGCTTTTAGGCAAAGATAAAAGTGGCAGAAGGACGCTTGTTTTACAAGGCGGGCCGCTTTCTGTGATCAGCGAAGATTGGAAATACATTACACCTGGTGCTGGTCCTGCATACGATAAACTGGTTGGAATTGAAACTGGAAATTCGCCGTCTGCTCAGCTCTATCATCTAAAAAATGATGTGGCCGAGAAAGACAATCTTGCAGAGAAATATCCTGAAAAGGTTAAGGAGCTTGCTGCTTTGCTGGAGCGCATAAAAAATCAGGTTAATCATTAATACATGTAATAATGCAGAAATTAAAAATATATCTGTTGTTGTCTGTTCTGATGCTGCATGCGGGTTCCATGCTGGGGCAGGGGCAGCGCATTCGTCAGGTCGGGAAGCCAAATATTATTTACATCTATGCAGATGATATGGGCTATGCAGAATTAGGCGCTTATGGACAGAAAAAAATCAAAACGCCAAATCTGGACCGCTTGGCCAGGGAAGGAATGAAATTTACGCAGCATTATACGGGGACACCGGTGTGTGCTCCCGCCAGATGTATGCTGATGACCGGAAAACATGGAGGACATTCCTATATACGGGGAAATTATCCTATGGGCGGCAATGCGGATAGCCTGGAGGCCGGGCAAATGCCACTTCCTGAAGGTACTTTTACCATACCAAAAATGCTTAAGACAGTGGGCTATGTTACAGGGATGACCGGAAAATGGGGGTTGGGTATGAACAATACAACAGGTTCTCCTTTAAACCAAGGATTTGACTTCTATTACGGCTATCTGGATCAAAAACAAGCTCAAAATTATTATCCTACACATTTATGGGAAAACGATCGTAAAGTTAATCTGGGCAATCCATATTTTAATGTCCAGATTGGACTGGACTCAGCTAAAGCCACCGATAAAGATTTTGATGGTTACAAGGGAAAAGTTTATGCGCCTGATATGATGACCAAAAAGGCCCTGGCTTTTATTGAAAAAAACAAATCAAAGCCGTTTTTTCTGTATATGCCTTATACCATACCTCATGTTTCTTTGCAGGTTCCTGACCAATATATCGGGCAATACCTTGGCAAATTTGACGAGCATCCTTATTATGGACAAAATGGTTATGCTCCATCAAAATATCCTTTGTCTACTTATGCGGGTATGATCACTTATTTGGATGATCAGGTGGGCATCATCATGAAGGAAATTAAAAAACTGGGTCTGGATGAAAATACCATAATTATGTTTTCAAGCGATAATGGTACGACTTTTAACGGAGGGGTGGAAGCCCGGTTTTTTGAAAGTGTGGGAGATTTCAGGGGCTTAAAAATGGATGTTTTTGAAGGAGGGATACGGGAACCATTTATAGCCAGGTGGCCTGGAAAGATACCTCCCAATACGGTTAGTGATTTGGTTTCTGCTCAATATGATATGATGGCAACTTTTGCGGATATGACCGGGGCAAAAATGAATCTTACAGATGGTATCTCTTTACTGCCAACCTTAATCGGTAGCCATAAGCCACAAAAGAAACATGATTTTTTATATTTTGAGTATCCTGAAAAGGGTGGGCAACTGGTTGTTCGCATGGGCAACTGGAAAGGTGTAAAATTGAATATGCGGAAGAACCCTGGTGCAGCCTGGATGTTATTTGATTTACAGAATGACCGGTCTGAGAACAATAATGTGGCGGCTCAGCATCCGGATGTTATTAAACGTCTGGACGCAATTGTAAAAAAAGAACATCAGACTGCGCATATTAACGAATGGGAGTTTGTTGATAGCAAAATGAGAAAATAAGGGAGCCTACAGTACAGGATGCCAATTCCATAAATACTTTGCATACTTGTATTTTCTAACCAAATTTCTTGTTCTCATGAATCTTTTGTTAAAACACAGCGTCTTCCTTGTTGTCCTGGTCTTGTTTGGCGTAAATAGTTTTGCGCAAAAACTGGCCGTTAAAAACCAAACCGTAGAATATCAATCTAATCCTATAGGTTTAGACAGTTCTGCTCCCCGGTTTAGCTGGACGTTATCTACCTCCTTGAAAAATACTTTGCAGTCAAGTTATGAGCTCAGGGTGGGTACAGATAGCGTAAAGCTTAAAGCTGGAAAAGAAATGTTTTGGGACAGCGGGATCCGTCAAACAGATCAGTCTGTTCTGGTCAATTATGGTGGCCCGGAATTACAATCGGATACCCGTTATTTCTGGCAGGTAAGAGTGAGAGACAACCATGGAAATACATCGGCCTGGTCTGCGGTTCATTTCTGGCAAATGGGGCTTAAAGCTGCAGATTGGACTTCAGAATGGATTACAGTTGAAGGTAAGGATAGTATAAAAGCCAGCCCTTATTTCAGAAGGGATATCCAGATCACTAAACCCATCCGAAGGGCAACGGCTTATCTAACGGCTAATGGCTTGTATGAAGCTCATGTTAACGGATCAAGAGTTGGAGATCATTACTTTGCTCCAGGCTGGACCAGTTATAAAAACCGGCTTCAGTATCAGGCTTATGATCTTAGTTCTCTTTTGAAGAAAGGCAACAACGCTATTGGTATTGTTTTGGGCGACGGATGGTATAAAGGAAGAATTGGATTTGATTATCAGCATGACTATTATGGAGATCAAAGGGCATTTTTGATGCAGATTGTGGTGGAATATACCGATGGCAGCAAAGAAACTTTGAAAACGGACAATGGTTGGAAATATCAATACGGAGCAATCATTTCCTCCAGTATTTATGATGGGGAAGTGTATGATTCCAGGAAAGCGCTTAAGGGATGGTCGGCTACTGATTACAAAGCAGGGCAGGGCTGGCTGGATGGCCGTGTTTATAAACATACTGCAGTTCCACTATTGGGGACGGTTTCTCCACCGGTTAAAAAACATGAACAGTTTAAAGCCATTCGGGTATTTAAAACACCTAAAGGGGAAACTGTTGCTGATTTTGGGCAGAATCTGGTGGGTTGGGAACAAATTAAAGCCTCTGGTGCAGCCGGCACTAAGATAACCATCAGCCATGCTGAAGTTTTAGATAAAGAAGGTAATTTTTATACAAAGAATCTTCGGAGCGCGAAATCTCAAAACACCTATATTCTCAATGGGGAAGGGGAGCAAGTTTTTGAACCACATTTTACTTATCATGGATTTAGATATATTAAAATAGAAGGATATCCTGGTGTGTTGGAGCCTTCTGCATTGACGGCAACTGCCTTGTATTCTGATATGAAACAGAATGGCACGTTTGTAACTTCAGATACCTTACTGAACAAATTGCAGCGTAATATACTTTGGGGTCAAAAAGGAAATTTTTTAGATGTGCCAACAGATTGTCCGCAAAGAGATGAGCGATTGGGCTGGACGGGTGATGCCCAGGCCTTCTTTAGTACAGCTGCTTACAATATGGATGTGGCTGGATTTTTTACCAAGTGGCTTAAAGATCTTGCTGCTGATCAGTATGTGGATGGTAGTGTACCACATGTGATACCAAATGTATTGGGGAGCGGGCAAGGCGGTGCAACGGGCTGGGCAGATGCTTCTACAATTATACCTTGGGGAATGTACGAGAGTTATGGTGACAGGCGGATCTTGGAGGAGCAATATGCCAGTATGAAGGCATGGGAGGGGTATATGATTGCGCAATCTAAGAATGATCTTTGGAATACCGGTTTTCATTTTGGCGACTGGCTTTTCTACAGGCCTAATGACGATACTGAAGGCAGATCTGCAGTAACGGATAAATACCTGATTGCACAAACTTTTTTTGCCCATTCTACTCAACTTTTAATTAATACTGCAAAGGTTTTAGGTAAAATGGAAGATGTTGAAGTTTATACGGCTTTATTAGCGAAAATAAAAGCGGCTTTTCAGAGGGAATATATGACCAGTACAGGAAGGCTGGTGTCGGGTACGCAGACGGGCTATGTACTTGCGCTTCATTTTGATATGCTTCCTGAAGCATTGAGGGCTCAGGCTGCAGAACGCCTGGTCAGAAATGTGGAGTCCTATGGTAATCATCTTACAACTGGTTTTCTGGGTACACCCTACTTATGCCAGGTTTTGAGTCGTTTCGGTTATACAGATGTGGCTTATAAGCTGTTGTTTCAGGAAAGCTATCCTTCCTGGTTATATCCTGTAAAAATGGGGGCAACAACGATTTGGGAAAGATGGGACGGAATTAAGGAAGATGGGACCTTCCAGAACGATGGAATGAATTCTTTTAATCATTATGCTTATGGTGCCATTGGAGAATGGATGTACAGTCATATTGCAGGTATTAGACTTTCGGCACCGGGCTATAAGCAGTTCACTATTGCGCCGGAGCCGGGTGGGAAATTAACATCGGCAAAAGGAACTTTAATGACGCCGTATGGTTTGGTTAAATCGGAATGGAAAATTGAAAATGGAAAAATACTGCTGGATATTTCCATCCCTGCTAATACAACCGCAAGTTTGGTATTACCTAAGGCGGCACAGAAGGAAGTAAAGGAAAATGGGATCAATCTTAAAGCGGAAGCTTCAAATGTTGCAGGAAAAAATCTTCAACTGAGCCGGGGTTCTGGGGATTATCATTTTGAATACGGATTTTAAGGTCTGAGCGTTGGAAAAAGACAGATGTTTTTGTCATATTTAACTGGAGAAAACTTTGGTGCTATGGCAAAAACATTTTACCAGCAAAAGGATTTTATTTACATTTTGCAGTGCATAATTGGATTGTGTATCTGCTATGCTTTGTACTATTATTTTCCAGGACAGCAGTTTTTCTGGAGTATGGTTTCGGTAGTTCTTGTGATTGCACCCAATAATAAAGACTCTAATCAACTTGCATTTGATCGGATGAAAGCTAATATATTGGGGTCTTCAGTTGGATTGCTCTTGTTTCTGATCCATAGGCCCAATTTATTTATGATTTGCATTGGTATTGCTTTAACGCTTCTCATAGGGATAGGGCTTAAGTTGAACAGTGCATTAAGATCGTCTTTATCTGCGCTGGTGATTGTTATGATTCATGAAGAAGACAAGAACAGTACCTGGCATATTGCGTTTGAACGTATGGGCTGCGTTATGCTAGGGTGCGTAGTTGGTCTTTTGGTAACAATTGTTTTTAATGCATTCGGAAAATGGTTGTCAAAATTGCGTCCTCTATTTATCCGATAGAAGGTTTTCTGATGTGAGGTTCTTCAGTTTTTTAAATAGATGCTCTGGACTAAATGGTTTTGACAAATAGTCATTCATTCCTGCTTCCAATGCTTTTTCAACAACATTATCACTTACACTTGCTGTGAGGGCTATGATTGGGATGTCGGATTTAGGACCATCCATTTTTCGGATAGCGGCTGTGGCTTCGTAACCGTCCATTTCGGGCATATATAGGTCCATTAATATGAGGTCAAACTCTTCGTCCTTTAGTCTTTGCACAGCGGCGATTCCATTTTCTGCAACCACAGGGATAATTCCCCATCTTTCCAGTGTTTTTTTTATGACCAGGATATTGACTGGATTGTCCTCTGCTACTAAAACTTTCAAACGGCCGAGTCCATTC
>NZ_JAELTV010001424.1 GCF_016429005.1 Pedobacter sp. ASV19 | reverse complement strand
ATGGAATACAAATCCTCATATCAAGCTCATTTTGCTCGGCAGTAAGCCAAGCCCTGAAGTTCTTGCCTTAAAATGCGACCGTATTGACGTTCCAGGTTTTATCCATGATGTGGAACCCTATTTCACCAATTCCAGGGTATTCGTTGCCCCTCTGAGGTACGGCGCCGGAATGAAAGGAAAAATAGGCCAAAGTCTTGAATATGGCCTGCCTATTGTTTCAACAAATATTGGCATTGAAGGCATGGGCCTCACTGACAGAAAAGATGTACTGGTTGGAGAAACAACTGCTGAGTTTGCTTCAAAAATCATTGAGCTCTACGAATCCAAGGAATTGTGGCATAGCATACAGCAGAATTCCATCCATGCGCTGGAAGAATATACACC
>NZ_JAELTV010001423.1 GCF_016429005.1 Pedobacter sp. ASV19 | reverse complement strand
CAGGTTACCTTTATATTGGACAATCATGGCATTTATGGTATTGATACTGAGCAATACGATAATAAAAGCATAGAAAATTCTGAAGTAAGGTCTGAAAGTAAAAAGATGCTGATAAATCAGATGGTCCATAATCCAGACGCTTGAAGAGAGCAGTGTCAGGCAGATAAAAAGTGTCTTTGTATGTTTAACAGACCCCCAGAGGTAAAATTGATAAAGAAGGATTATGCATTCGAGTAAACTGTAGATATTGGTTGAAATGGCATTGCTTTTATGGTAGACATCAACCAGTAAAAAACTGCTGATTTCAGAGATAAAAGCAATGCCAAGTAAAATAATAAAGGGAAGAAACTGCAGGTCGAAACTTTTTCTCAAACGGAGGAATGC
>NZ_JAELTV010001422.1 GCF_016429005.1 Pedobacter sp. ASV19 | reverse complement strand
CCATAATGGAAACCTCCAGCAAGGCCATCATTATCATGCGAAGCATAAATTTTCTTTTCTAAACTATTGGTGTCTGAAAGATCGTTAGCACTGATTTCGCCCTTTTTCGGGATGCTGATCTTCCCGATAGGATATTTTAAACTAGCGCCAAATCTTTCAAATAAATCCAGCTTATTAGCTATTTCTTTAGCGTTATCAAGGGCGTCTTTTAAATTTCCTTGCTTCGTTAAGGTTACTTCAATAGGGTCATGGGCCGTAATTGATTGAATAACACTTTTAGCTGCTTCAATGATCTTATCTATTTCGCTACTTTCTGAGGTATCGTTTTGAACGGCTTTTATTATATACTCCAGCTCGCCCTTTTCTAATAATCCTGTCTCTTAT
>NZ_JAELTV010001421.1 GCF_016429005.1 Pedobacter sp. ASV19 | reverse complement strand
TTCGTCGGCAGCGTCAGATGTGTATAAGAGACAGATTTATAGGCACCATATATTGCTGCACCAATAATTGCTGTTCTGAAAAGTCCCATAGCTCTGTTTTTTTATCCTTTAACAAATGGCAGTTCCAAATTGTTCTGAACATTTTGGAATTATTGCTCTTTTTGCTGGATGCGCCTGATCCGTCTTTTAACAAGCCATCCATACCATAATTCTTTTAATTTTACCACAAGAGGTTTTAAGAGATATTCTCCCTCAAAGGTACCGCTTGCCATGGCTTCGGGCAGAAGATTGTAAACAGAGATTCCAAGGAATGCCGCAATGGAGTATAAATGGCTAACTATTACTTCCGTTTCACCACGTTCTATTTTTGAATAAGCCGCTTGGG
>NZ_JAELTV010001420.1 GCF_016429005.1 Pedobacter sp. ASV19 | reverse complement strand
GATTCTCTAAAGCGAAGCACTTTTTTCTTAAATCCCGTTCAAATAACTACGCCGGATGTATTGAGTAAGGAAATGACTCTAGAATACTTGAAAAGTGTATTCCTAAATAATACAAAACAAATCAGAGATGTTCTTATAGATCAAAATTTGATAGAGGGTTTAGACGAAACATATGCGGATGAAATTCTCTGGTACGCGGAAATCTCTCCGTTTTCAATTGCGGGTAGCATCCCTCTGGAAGAGGTAAAAGTGCTTAGAAGGACAATAAAATATGTTTTACTCGATGCAATCAAACAAATCAAAAGAGTAAACTTTGGTGCTATAAGGTTCATAAAACCTGATCTGTTGATGATTCATCATGCAGAGAAAAAGAAGAGCCCTACGG
>NZ_JAELTV010001419.1 GCF_016429005.1 Pedobacter sp. ASV19 | reverse complement strand
CCGCCCCCCACCTAGCACTACACCGGCTAACGTTCGTCGGCAGCGTCAGATGTGTATAAGAGACAGTCCTTCCTAAGAAAAATGGATACACTGTCTCCTTTAGGAGAATCGAAAAGGGAAAGTAACTTAGGCTCTTTTCTCTGTTGCAAGTTACTATCGGTTTGTTGCTCCCATAATGGTAATACCGACGAATTGAAATTCTGGGAAAAACTCAGTTTGCATTCTTCATTCCTACAGGATAGGAAGAACACTGTTAATAAAATAATTATACTTAATAACCTCATTATCTAATAATTATTGGTGTTGCCCTTTGCTTTGCATCTTGCTCTTTTCTTACTGGATTATCAACATTTTTTCTAACTTTCAGTTCATCATTGGCTAAAGG
>NZ_JAELTV010001418.1 GCF_016429005.1 Pedobacter sp. ASV19 | reverse complement strand
AGCATATATCAGCGGCAAGTATCTATTGTTGATATGTTTTCCACTGACTTTACAGGATTCAAATCAGGAAGGCAAATTTTATTCAGGACCAAAATAAAGAAGGGACCTAAATCTTTCTTGTTGGTTATCAATAAAATGTTAAATTTAAGCTACAGTGATTTTTCTATAATGTAGGTTTCAATATTGTATTTTGTGATATAGCGCAGAAAATTGGAGTGTCTGGCGCGCGTTCTTCCATGAATTGGAAGAACTTGGGGGGAGGGTGTTAGATTGCTTCGATTTCCTGAATCGAAAGTTTGGTAGTTTTGGCAATAAATTCATTGGATAAGCCTTCTTTTTTTAATTCCTGAGCTATTTCCAACGCTTTTATATGTTCACCTTCCAT
>NZ_JAELTV010001417.1 GCF_016429005.1 Pedobacter sp. ASV19 | reverse complement strand
GATGCTGACTTTCTTAATTTTGACGTGGTAAGCACAAATGGGATCTTAAGCCAAGGCATTATGTTAAAACCGAGCATGTTTAGAAAAAATAACGAATGGCAGCTATTTACATTATGTGTTCAAGTCCCTGAAAATGCAGAGATTTTAGAAATAAGGGGAACCGATTTTATTAGTGGGATTACAGATGTGTACATGGATTATGTGACGATAATGCCAGGAGATGTGAGGGGAGTATATTCACCGGACTATACTGTTGATGGAAAGGGAAATGTGGGAATTGGTACCCAAGATACAAGAGGATATAAGTTAGCTGTATCTGGGAACATGATTGCCGAATCTGTTAAAGTCCAGCTGCGGTCTGCCTGGCCGGATTATGTCTTTAAGGA
>NZ_JAELTV010000151.1 GCF_016429005.1 Pedobacter sp. ASV19 | reverse complement strand
CCCCCCCCCCCCCCCCCCCCCCCCCCCCCCCCCCCCCCCCCCCCCCCCCCCCTTTTTAGATGTGTATAAGAGACAGATCTTGGACTGGACTTTGCTTTTTTTAAGGGCCGTTTAGGAGGTACTTTTGGCTATTACAATAAAGTGACCGACGGTGCATTGTTAAATCTGACACCCGCACCAAGTTCATCTTACGGCAGCGTAATTTACAACATTGCCAAGATCAGGAACCGAGGACTTGAACTGGATATCCATGGCGATATTATCCGGAGTAAGAATTTTAACTGGACTGGTGCTTTTAACATCTCAAAAAACACTTCAAGAGTACTCAATATAGATGGCGGGCCTTTTTCTAATCCGAATGACCGGAATTCCCTTAATTTAGGAACCAGTATTGTTAAAGAGGGCGAGCCTTTAGGTTTATTGTACGGAAGAGTGGCTGCAGGTGTTATAAAAACACAGGAACAACTTGATGCTTATAAAAAGGCCTTTCCTTACTGGACCATATTTAGCCCGTACCTCAATATTGGCGATATGTCTTACGAAATAGAAGATGGCTTTTGGAAACAAGACATTATTGGTCATGCAGCACCGAAGTTTTTTGGTGGTTACACGAATACCTTTTCTTATAAGAACTGGAGCTTGATCTCTTTATTTACTTTCTCTCATGGTGGTCAGCTGATTTACCAAAAGGATGTGAGTGATATGGGATTTAGTGGTTTGCCTAATGAGGGTGTAAGGAGTTTGGATCACTACAGTTCATCCAACACCGGATCGGACAGACCCAGGTATCTATTGAATGATACACAGTTTCTGACCAATTTGAATGTGTATGATGCTTCTTATATTAAATTAAAATCGATAACCCTGTCTTATAGCTTGCCGGCAAGTTTACTGCAGAAACTCAGGATCAATACCCTTACAATATATGCCACGGGTACAAACATCTTTACAATTACCCATTATCCTGGACCGGATCCAGAGGTCAGTGATGATCCACGGAGTGTTATTGGTGGTGGCAGAGATGTGAGTACTTATCCAACTGTGAAATCATATACTTTGGGGGTTCGTCTGGGATTTTAATTACGTCATAACCTTTAAATAAAAATATATTCTGATGAAACCATCATGTGCAGCAGTAAACAAACCGATATGAGTAAAATCTGGTAGCACATGATAGCTTCATAACCTTTAAATAAAAATATATTCTGATGAAACCATCATGTGCAGCAGTAAACCAACCGATATGAGTAAAATCTGGTAGCACATGATAGCTTCATAACCTTTAAATAAAAATATATTCTGATGAAAAAGCTAATTATATATAGTATGTTTTTTGCGGCATCGGTTTTTCTGATCGCTTGTAAAAAGGAATTGAATGCTTTGCCTACACAATCTAAAGTAGAAGGGAATGCTATTATTGATCAGAAAAGCGCGGAGATCGCTTTGAACGGAGTTTATCTTCGTTTTGCAGAAGGGGGTGATGATCGGGGAACGCCCAGTATTATGTGGGCTGGCGATCATGAGATCTTGCCCACTACGCTTGCAGGCTATGCTACTTACCCATATGGAGGGTCTTCATTTGATGAAAATGCACTGATTAAACCTACAGATTACTCAGTGGCCAATCTATGGTCTGCACCCTATAGTCTGATCAACGCAGCTAATGGTATAATAGAGCAGGTATCTGCCCTTGCCGATAATAAATTCACGGGAACCAGAAAGGCGGAGATTATTGGAGAGGCTCGTCTAATGAGAGCGTATGGTCATCAGTATCTGCTGAGGTATTTTGCTCAATTCTATGACCTCAGCAGTAATTATGGTGTGATGTTAAGGAAAGAGTTTATAACCACAAACAATATTGCTCAGAAACGTAGTACGGTAAAGGAGAGCTATGATTTTATTCTTTCTGATCTGGATGCAGCCATTGGCAATGCACCTTTGGCTAGCCCAAATTACTATGGCAATAAGTGGGTAGCTAAAGGTTTAAAAGCTAGAATATTGATGCTGCGAGGACAGGCGGCAGATTATACACAGGTAATATCTATCACAAAAGACATTATTCAAAATGGCCCTTATCAATTGGAACCCAATTTGCATGATCTCTTTAGCACCAAAGGTTTAGATAGCAAAGAAGTCATGATTGGACTCTATCCTAAACCCAATCAAGTCAACAAGTCGGATGTTTATTTTTATCGGAACGAGCCGGGCTATCTGGCTACCGCATCTCTCAAATCTCTTTTTCAAAATGATCCCAGACAATCCTGGATGATCGGTGAAGTAGGTACAACCCCAGACGGTATCCTGAAGTATCAGGGGTCAAAGGTTGAAGTATGCTACCCAATGCGTCTTACAGAGATGTATTTGTTAGAGGCAGAAGCCATTGTGCGTTCAGGTGGTTCATTGAATGACGCTAAAGCTTTGTTAAAAACCGTATGGCAACATGCGGGAATAAGTGATTTTTCCAACCTGGACAATGTAACTGGACCGGATGCAATGTTGATCCAGATCTACAATGAAACAGCAAAGAACTTGTCTTTTGAAGATGGGCAAGAATGGTCGGCTTTGTTAAGGATGCCTTTGAGTTTTGTATTGCAGGTTAAGCCAGCTGTAAAAGATAAAGACCACTATATTTTACCTATTCCAAAAGAGGAATTTGATAGAAATCCTGCAATAGGAGACCAGAATCCAAGCTACAGTAAAAATTAAATTATCCACCTAATATTAAGAAAAAATGAAAACTAATACGCAGACTATAAATATGTAATCGTCAGGGCAAATACTTATGGAGTGTTTCACAATTCGCTGTTTGACTTATCATACAATTGATTATTAAATCGCCTAGCAAGTAGTCTTGTAGCCTTGTTCATATCGATCTCTGCTACGATGACCCCGCTCTTTCTGTACTCCTGATAAACATTAAGCGTTCCGTCTGTATTAATAATCGATGTTGCTGATTCCATGTACTCCGATGCATAGTTCACACTCGCAAAATAGATGGTATTTTCAATGGACCGCATAATCATAGCTTTTTCATAGTATGGATTATCCATACTACCCCATTCGGTGAGTATTTTTCCATTTTCTCTATTTTCAGTAAAGTGTGGATGAAAAACAATAGACGCGCCATTCTGTGCTGCCCATCGCACTGACTCAGGGTATCTAAAACCTTCGTGACAAATAGTAATGCCAAACTTTACTCCATTGACCTCAAATATTTGCCGCTCGGTACCTGGGATCCAGAAGTCATCCTCCGATGGATCGAGTTGATTTTTTGTCTGCTGTCCAAGAATTTCACCGTCAGGCGATATGACAAAAGCCAGGTTTTGCAAACCTGATGAGCCATGCCAGTCCATCGGTACAATAACTGCTATGGAGTATTTCCGGGCAATTTCGCATACCTCCTCCAAGGCGCTTTTTAAAGATTCAGGACTGCGGTCTGACAATGCATATCCCATTCCTGGGTACCCAGGCAAATACGACTCTGGAAAACAAATGATTTCAGCATGGAGATCGGAGGCTGCTTTAACCAAATATTCCAAATTGAATAGACCTTCCTTTAAGGTTCTCGGGATTGGGGGTGAGGCTAACGCAACTTTCATATCATATTGATTTACAGATTTCAGTTTAAGGTATAAAGGACTAAAATTTTATCTAAAATTCAAAAATCAACACCCACTATCAACCCCTCTCCTATATTTCAATAAAATTTAAAGCAAAGCATCCCCTTTGCAGAACTTTATTTGAAACGAACCCTACAGCATGGCTATAAAACGAAATTATATTCTAAATATCAGCCCAACTATCAGGATATAACCCTGCTTACTTCCTATTTTCAGGATTCGAGTAAAGAAAGCCTCGCCGCAGTACTCATCCATGAGTTTGTACACGCCTATATTAAACAGGTAGGCAGCGGTATTTTAAATTCACCTCACAATGAGACAGCAGCAAAATGCATTAATCCGA
Organism: Pedobacter sp. ASV19; assembly: GCF_016429005.1. GTDB lineage: Bacteria > Bacteroidota > Bacteroidia > Sphingobacteriales > Sphingobacteriaceae > Pedobacter. The sequence goes on along the minus strand of NZ_JAELTV010000151.1, from coordinate 7,465 downwards.
TGGCTGCATATTTAAAGCAGGCCTACAATCTGAGTTCGACAGATGCTTATGTTCTGACATGGTCAGGGGTATCTGATTCTAAAGCATTCCAGGAATGCTACAGCTGATACTATCTTTAATATGGCTGATGGAAATGTCCTCACCAAATCCGATATTAGTAACTTGTCGGCTCAATTCAATGGCGGTATAAGGGGAACTCCAATTTGTAATTAATATGAAACATTTAACCTACGCATTCATTGGTTTGGCTCTGATTTGTTGCTACATCAAATTATATGCACAAGCGCCAGAATATAAAACTAAAGGTATTACCCCTATGCACGAATTTTTAAAAGCAAACATGGATAGTACCACTATCCTGCAATTTAATTCCAGCTGGATTCATTCACCGGAGTATTTTATACTCAGTAAGAAAGGAGATACGTTGACAGCATTTAAATACCAGACACTTCCTGCATACGACAATCGGATAGTCATGCCCAATTCAGTAGCCTCAAAACTAAAAAAGAACAGGGTAACGCAAATTTTTTCTGCACCTGTTGATATTAATCAATACTTCAATCCCCAATTTATCGCTCCCGATAGCATCAGGAAATTTTGGAGCAATCTTTCGGGCCTGCATCCATGGCAGATGAAAGATGATGCACAAGATGGCGTGGGATGTCCGGCCGAAAAAGGAAAAGACCCCATACAGATTTATGATGGCGGTGGAATCACCTTATTTTTAATTACAAAAGATGACATCAAAAAATTGTCTTTCTATGCCCCTGCTTTTTATGAAAAACAATGTCCAGGAAGGAAAGGAAGGCAAGACATCCTCAAAATAGAGCAATACTTCTTGACCCATTTTCAGCCTGTAAAATTGTAAATCAATTTACACTGCATCAGGTTTAAATGGATACTGAAAAATATTAATGTGGATCTTACTAACCTTCTACCAGTGTTTGGATTTCAGCTATAGAAAGATTGGTTAACTCAGCAATCTCTTCAACATGCATACCTTTTGTTTTTAACTTAACGGCCATTTCCCTTTTTTCCTGCTCCGCACCGATTTCCGTCCCCTGCTTCTGTCCTATTTCAATGCCCTGCTTCTGCCCACGCTGCTCTCCCCTCAATTCCGCAGACTCAAGAGCACTATAGTTATCACGCTTAATCTTTAAACTTTGCTGGTACAAATTCATATCTTCCGGGCTTAAATTAATGACCTCTGCCAATTGGTATAACTTTAATAGTCTATGAAAAATATGCTTTATTGATCTCTCTGGACCTTACAGGCCCTTAGACTCGTCAGTAAAGCACATTTTTCCAATAACAGATCGGATAACTAAAATCTACCCCTTAAGTCTCTCTGCTTGTAGTTTAACCAACTCAGCAGGAAGCCCATATTTGGCAACCATTTTAGCAGCATGATCTCCCTCCTTTAACAAAGCGATCAATTCAACATCAGAAAGCTTATTGTACATCCTCATCATTTACATATTGCTATGGCAAAGCCGGTTACTTAATAAAGGCACATGTAGGGCTAGTTTAAAACTACCAAAAACTTTTGGCAATAGTAAATAATTAAAACGAATAAGTGGTTACTATTTTTTCACCACACAAAAAATATTATCACACAGCAATAACTATAAGGCAAAACCCTTTTCTCCGGGCAAAGCCGTATCAAATGCGCAGGAGCTGCGCTCCAGTCCTATACCAGACCACTCATAATCTACTTTATACCTGGTCTCCCCCCTCTGCACCTTGCTACCGAAAATTCTCGTACACTGCGGAAAGACCTCAGAGATCTGCGGCTTTTTCAGCCGCCTGATATCGTCAGTCTTGAAGCAGTTGTACAGAATTTTCGATTATAAATGCTCTACTCTAAACCTACAAAAGCTACACAGTGCTTTCGTCTAAACTGGCCCTACCCTATAATTTTATTTTCTCTGAGTATGTGAATAAATAAAGCCAACATACATACATTTGAAATAATTAATTAACCAAAGAGCACTAAATAAATACAAAAAATAAATTAATAAATTCATTATGTTAATGTCAAAAAATACAATAACGCGTATTCTTGAATCTAATATTATTTTAATAATAGTAATAAATATATTACTTTTACTACTACAATCATGAAGTACAATGAACTCTTCAGATTGCTACAAAAAGATGGCTGGTATGAAATCAGGCAAAAAGGAAGTCACGTAATCATGCAACATTCTTCAAAAACTGGCCTGTTGGTAGTCCCAAATCATGGAAGTAAAGAAGTAAAAAAGGGTTTACTGAACGGCATTTTAAAACAATCAGATATAATAACCAATAAAAGATGAAGAAACCAAAAATAACAATGACCGTTATCAAGGAAGGTACTGGCTTTAGTGCTCATCTTACTACAAAAGAAGGGTTTATTGGAACTGAAGCCGAAGATATGGATGAGCTAAAGACCAATATATTAGAAGCTTTAAATCTGGCATATGAATCACAAAACATCTCATTTAATATAGAGGACATTCTATTAAAACCAGATTTACCAAGTTTCTTCGAATTCTATAAAGTAATTAATGCAAAAGCCTTAAGCGAGCGTATAGGAATGAACCAGAGCTTACTGGCCCAATATATTAATGGCAGCAAAAAGCCGTCCGGAAACCAGATTAAACGTATACTTAGTGGAGTACATAGATTGGGAAAAGAACTAACCGCTATTCAGTTTCTCCTCTAGGCAGCGCCCAGTACGTCCAGCCAGCCCGGTCTACTCCCCCTCTGCAATTTGCTACCGAAAATTCTCGTACGCTGCGGAAAGACCTCAGAGATCTGCGGCTTCTTCAGCCGCCTGATATCGTCAGTCTTGAAGCAGTTGTACAGAATTTTCGATTATAAATGCTCTACCCTCTCCATGGAGTCCTATTTTTAATTTAACCCTGTAACGATTTGGTCTCTACAAACACGACCTCCGAGATCATCGCGTTACTGCCTGCTACAGATTCAATCTTTACATGGACTTTGCCATCGTTGGTATCCTCCCGCATCACAAATAATTTTACCCATTTGCCTGCTTTGTCCAGTTTCCCCGTGGCAAATTCTCTTCCTTCAACCCATATTTTAGCATCCCGGCCCTCGTTATTCCAATCTTCAAAATGAAGATACAGTTCACCGATAACACCCTGTGGTGGATTCATTTCATGCGAAGAGTTAAATTAATGGACATTATTCCATTAATGATGGATTTTCTGTTGAGTAGTTATTTAAATATTCCTGCAGGTACGGCACCTGTCCAGGCCAGAGGTAATTTATGGAGTCCAAAAATCTTTGCCAGTACCAGGGCTGTATTTTTATTGCTGTTGAATGCAGTAGTTATCCCTTGCTTTTTGATTTGCGGGCCTGTAATTGCCCATGGCACCTGCATTTCGTTCATCGTAATGCCTCCATGGCCTTTATTAATCCCTCCATGATCTGTGATCAGCATAATGTGAGTATCCTTGTAAATACCCGCTTTTTTTAATTGATCGAACAGTTCGCCTATGGCCACATCTGCCGCTTCAATTGCTTTTATATATTCAGGAGACATCCACCCAAATCCATGTCCTGCGTGATCGGTATGTACACTGTACAGAAAGACCAGACTTGGGTTTTGCTTGTTTTTCACCATAAATTCATAGGCTTTTTGATAGTTATTCTTATACTCGTCTTTTTCTTCAAAGGATACCTCATCCAGGTATTTTTTATTGATGGGATTGATCAGTTCTTTCCAGTTATAGTAATAACCGATCCTGGCATTTGGAACCTCGTCCTTTAAGACTTTAAAGATGGATGGGTAGTAGCCGTCCTGATCTGTTTCCAAAGGTTGCAGGGTGTGTTTTTCCAATGTCCAGTCGTTGGCTGTAATGCCGTGTTCTTCCGGGCCTGATCCGGTAAGATGGCTGGTCCAGTTTGGAAGGGTAACAGATGGCATCACCGGCCGGGTGGTTAGTGACAGGACCCCATCGGCGATCATTTTATCCAGATTAGGGTGTTTGACCGCTTTAAATCCTTCTGCGCTGAATCCGTCCAGGCCGATAATCAACACATGGGCAGGTTTCTTTTGTGCAACAGCGGTAATGGAAACAGATAGCAGGGTTAATACCCCAAAAAAATACATCTTCATAACTCAGGTTTATATCAATCAAAAATAACAATAGTTTGTAAATTCTATACATTGTTTAGTATTAATCAACAAACCAAAGAAAACCATATATACCTCTCTTTTTAAATTATTTTCAATATCAAACGTTTGTGTGATGTTTCTTGAGTTTACTGAAAACAGATAACTCTATATTGGCAGTAATTATTGTTACCACAATCACGATGAAAACATTTTGGATGCCTAAACCTCAAAATAAAGCTTTGCTAACCATAGCTTTTACAGTGCTCACGGCCTATGCTCCGGCAATTGCTGCACAAAAACCAAGTACAATTCAACAGATTCTGCAAAAAGACCATAAGATTACTGGCGCAAAAAAAATCAATCCGACTACGATTGATGTATTGTTCTCTGATCAGCAACATTTGACTTTTGATTTCTACAGCGATCAGATTTTCCGCCTTTTTCAGGACAATTCTGGTGGCCAGATGAGAGATCCCGAGGCCAAACCTGAGGCTAAAATCCTGGTTGCAAACCCAAGAAGACAGGTGGTAAAATTAAATGTAACAGATGAAAACAACCTGATTACGATAACTACTGATAAGATATCCATCCAGATAGACAAAAACACCACTTTATTCAAAGTCATCAACCTGGGTACTCGTGCCCTGGTTCTTGAAGAAACAGCACCTGTCCGGTTTGAAAAAGCTGAAGTAGGGTTAAGCTTAAAAGAAGATCCGCAGGAGTATTTTTATGGTGGTGGTGTACAGAACGGACGTTTTTCTCATAAGGGAAAGGCGATTTCTATTGAAAACCAAAACAGCTGGACGGATGGCGGAGTAGCCTCTCCTACTCCTTACTACTGGTCTTCAAAGGGCTATGGAATTTTATGGCATACCTTTAAAAAAGGAAAATATGACTTTGGTGCCAAAGAAAAGGGACAAGTTAAACTCCTGCATGAGACCAATTACCTGGATGTCTTTATCATGGTTGGCAATGGAGCACCAGCACTTTTAAACAGCTTTTATCAGTTGACGGGAAATCCTGTACTGCTGCCTAAGTTTGGTTTTTATGAGGGACATTTAAATGCATATAACCGGGATTTCTGGAAAGCTGATGACAAAGGAAATTTGTTTGAAGACGGTAAACGCTATAAAGAAAGTCAAAAGGATAACGGAGGAATTAAGGAATCTTTAAATGGAGAGAAAAACAACTACCAGTTTTCTGCCCGTGCCGTGATTGACCGGTATAAAAAGAACGATATGCCATTTGGCTGGTTGCTTCCCAATGATGGCTATGGCGCAGGATATGGACAAACCAGCACTTTAGACGGAAATATTCAAAACCTGAAGAGTTTAGGCGATTATGCCCGCAAAAATGGGGTGGAGATCGGTTTATGGACGCAGTCTGACCTCCATCCTAAAGCTGGAGTGAGTGCTTTATTGCAAAGGGATATCCTGAAAGAAGTAAAAGACGCCGGTGTGCGCGTGTTGAAAACAGATGTAGCCTGGGTAGGTGAAGGTTACTCCTTTGGCCTTAACGGGGTTTCGGATGTAGCGCAGATCATGACCAAATATGGCAATGACAGCCGGCCGTTCATCATCTCCTTAGATGGCTGGGCGGGTACGCAACGTTATGCAGGGGTTTGGTCTGGCGATCAGACAGGTGGCGTTTGGGAGTATATCCGCTTCCATATCCCTACTTATTTGGGTTCTGGTTTATCCGGACAACCCAATATCACTTCTGATGTGGATGGCATATTTGGTGGTAAAAACCAGATTGTCAATACCAGAGATTTTCAGTGGAAAACCTTTACGCCAATGCAACTGAACATGGATGGCTGGGGTGCAAATGAAAAATATCCCCAGGCTTTGGGTGAACCTGTTACGTCGATTAACCGGAATTATCTGAAGCTAAAATCTGAACTTATCCCTTACACCTATAGTATTGCCAGAGAAGCGGTGAATGGTTTACCGATCATCAGGGCTATGTTCCTGGAGCATCCAAATGCCTATACCCAGGGGCCTGCAACGCAGTACCAGTTTATGTACGGTCCTAATTTCTTAATTGCACCGATCTATCAGGCTACTAAATCTGACGATAAAGGCAATGACATCCGCAATGGAATCTATCTTCCTGAAGGTACATGGATTGATTATTTCTCCGGAGAAAAATATACGGGGAATTGCATCCTGAACAACTTTGATGCTCCTCTGTGGAAATTGCCGATATTCGTTAAAAACGGGGCCATCATTCCGCTGGCCAATCCGAACAATAATGTATCTGAGATCAATAAAGGCATCCGGATCTATGAGCTTTATCCTTCAGGAAAAAGTTCTTTTACCGAATATGATGATGATGGAACTACAGAACAATACAAATCTGGCATGGCGAGTTCCAGCCTCATTGAATCGGAAGTAGAAAACAACCTCGCGAAAATTACCATCCACCCTGCAAAAGGGCATTTCAATGGTTTTGTTAAAAACAAAGCTACTGAACTTAGGGTCAATGTATCGCAGGAGCCCAAAAAAGTATCTGCAAAAGTAGGCAAGAATACCATCAATCTGGTTAAAGTGAATTCTATGAAGGAATTCCTGAGCAAACAGAATGTGTATTTCTATGATGCGGCTCCAAACTTTAACCAGTTTGCCACTAAGGGCACTGCATTTGAAAAAGTGAAGATTCTGAGAAATCCGCAGGTGCTGATCAAACTGGGGGCAACAGATATTTCTGTAAATGCAGTTGTGGCTACGATAGAGGGATTCAGATATGAACCTTTAAATACGCAACGTGTATCATCGGGTAAGCTGAGCAGTCCGCTCCATGCTGAAGTTTCGGATAAAAACAGGGAGGCTTATACCTTAAAACCAACCTGGTCAAAAGTGGATCATGCTGATTTCTATGAAATAGATTTCAATGGCATGCATTATACAACGATCAAGGACACCACTTTGTTATTTGATGGTTTGACTGCAGAAACGCCATATTCCTTCAGGTTGCGGGCGGTAAACAAAGATGGCCATTCTGACTGGACTGAATTTAAAACAACCACTAAATCCAATCCGCTTCAATTTGCAATTCATGATATTCTTGCCCAGTCGACAGCTCAAGACCAGGAAGAATCTGAAATTGATAAGTTATTTGACTTTGATGAAGGCAATATCTGGCATACCAAATGGGGTACAAAGGCTGTTCCTTTTGACGTGGTTATGGATCTTAAAACAATCAATCAGCTGGATAAATTCCAATACCTTCCACGTTCCTGTCTCTTATACACATCTGACGCTGCCGACGAACGTTAGCCGGTGGAGATCTCGGTGGGGGGGGGAGGATTAAAAAGGGGGGGGGGGGGGGGGGGGG
>NZ_JAELTV010001416.1 GCF_016429005.1 Pedobacter sp. ASV19 | reverse complement strand
GAAGTATACCAGGTATGGACATCGCATCCTGCGGATCAATTAAATCATTTTAGTTATATCTTTTGGGCTGCGCTAAATGTTTTCGATAAGAGTTCAGCAGAAATTTTAACTAACCTAATTGATTTCTGGGCTGTTTTGCCAGAAGGGCAGGGAATTGTTGGTTCCTCAAATCCTGAGAAAAATGCCGTTTCCGCTAACGTTTCTTCTCATAGTTGGCAATTTACAAAAGAGCAGCTAGATGTACTCACAGCCTTGAAAGGCGATACATATAAGAAAATGGTTGAGGACTTGCTAAATAAGTATGATGATCCCAATGCGCTTGCTTATATCATTGACATAATTGCCACAAAAAGAAAGCAAGTTCCCAAAGCTGGGGCCTTTAATGA
>NZ_JAELTV010001415.1 GCF_016429005.1 Pedobacter sp. ASV19 | reverse complement strand
CCTCTTAGCCCGAATTGGCCTCAGGAGTAACTACGATTTTACGTTAGCCTTTCGTATCATTGCCAAATGAAAAAGTACAATCAATTTCGGTAATGATAGCTGCGTCTATTGCCAAACGCGCTACAAAAAGCTCTGCAACCCGAGGAAGACCACCGGTAATATCCGTGGTCTTTGTTGTTTCGCGAGAAATTTTCGCAAGTACGTCTCCAGAGTGAACCTCGTCACCATTCTGAACGGGGACAACGGCTCCTACTGGCAATACGTAAATCGCTTTTCTATTCGAACCGGGAATAGCAACCAATTCACCCTTGGCATCTACTACTAAGATCTTTGGACGCTTATCTGTATTTTTCGTTTCAATGATCACACGGTGAGATAGACCCGTCA
>NZ_JAELTV010001414.1 GCF_016429005.1 Pedobacter sp. ASV19 | reverse complement strand
CCCCAAAGCAGCAATTATTTGCTTGTTCGGTTTAATTGTCTCATTAGAAATCTTATCATTTATAATCTCGTTCTGATGATCTTTGTTCTGAAACGACAGAACCTGATTTACTGGTGCTCTTTGATCACCATCCAGAACATCAGATTTCAATCTTTCTGGCCTCACCTTATGATTGTCTGCTGAGCTTGAACTGATATTACCATCAGGATTTCCTGCAGGCAATTGTGTTTGCCCCTTTTTTACAGCCACGGTTGCCTGCTCCACACCATTCTTTTTCCAAACAAAAGGTAAAACAGAACAAATCACCAATAAAGCAGCTGCAACACCTATCCAAATCACACCTATTGGCCCTTTCTTTTTACCACGCTTCGAGAAATCCTCCCAGGC
>NZ_JAELTV010001413.1 GCF_016429005.1 Pedobacter sp. ASV19 | reverse complement strand
GTAATACTTTCTTTAATGAACGCATTGCAAGGTTACCATGTCCAATCTCACGACGGCCAGCACCTCTGTTAGGACGAACCTCACCAGTAGAGAAACCAGGGAAGTTATAGTGCAACAGAAATTTGTTATAACCATTAATGAAAGCTCCATCAATCATTTGCTCATCATCTTTAGAACCCAGGGTTACTGTAGTTAAAGATTGAGTTTCACCACGTGTAAATACTGCAGAACCGTGAGCAGAAGGCAAATAACCAACTTCACTCCAGATAGGACGTACTGTACGTACATCACGTCCGTCTAAACGCATACCTTCATCTAAAACCAGATTTCTGATCGCGTCATATTGTACATCTGTCTCTTATACACATCTCCGAGCCCACGAGACAG
>NZ_JAELTV010001412.1 GCF_016429005.1 Pedobacter sp. ASV19 | reverse complement strand
GTGTAATTATCAATGAAACATTGGCCAAGATTATGGGGATAAAGGAGCCGGTAGGATCGAAGATTACCTGGGACGATACTCCGGTGACTATTATTGGTGTGGTAAAGGATTATGTGTTTGAATCTCCTTATCAGAAAACCAGCGCACTGATCATGTCTCACACTAAATATATTGGATCGGCGATGCTGATCAGGGTGTCGCCAGATCAGAACCTGAGTAAAGCCGTTCAATTTATTGAAGATAAAATCAAGACATTGAATCCGGAGTATCCTGTAGATAGGCATTTTGTAAATGAGGATTTTGAAATGAAATTCCAGAATGAAAAACTTCTGGGTACGATATCGAACTGGTTTGGAGGCTTTGCTATACTTATCTCCTGCCTAGGTT
>NZ_JAELTV010001411.1 GCF_016429005.1 Pedobacter sp. ASV19 | reverse complement strand
ACCCCCCCCCACCCCCTCCCCCTACACCGGCTAACGTTCGTCGGCAGCGTCAGATGTGTATAAGAGACAGGATAAATGATGAATACATCGAATTTAGGCTTGCAGGTGTACAGCATGTAAAGAGTTACCCGACAATGCTCTACCGTGGCGGAGTTTTACTGCTGGGAACAGGATTTACGCTAAGTTATAAGGGGTCCAGAGTTGGCACATATCAATTTGGGCCTATTGAAGTACCCGGGAATGTATTTGTAAGTCTGGCTTCTGATCAAGGAGTCTTTCCAACTGAAAATACCTGCAATGGTGTTACACTCCATAGTTCTGGTAAAGTTATTATCACTTCGGGTACAGGATATATCGAGGGGCGTTTTTATGGTGAATTTTTCAAAC
>NZ_JAELTV010001410.1 GCF_016429005.1 Pedobacter sp. ASV19 | reverse complement strand
CAATAGCCCGGATATCCGAATTAACGGAAGTCAATTTTTTATTAGACATTGTGCTGGCCTGGCTAAAATCAGGCATAAGATTTTTCCCCGCAGCCATAGCAACATAAGCAACTCCTGAACTTAAAGAAAAACTCTTGGATAACTTATATTCGGTGGTTACCCCTGCCCCCATGTTCAGTCTCGACTGTAATAAAGTTGGAGAAACCTCAACCCCGAAATCCCACCTTGAATCTGTTTTTGTTTTTGCTGTTTTAGTCAAAGGCTTCGAGGATTCTTCTCTTAAAAATTCCATAAAATCCTTCTCCTTAGCTGGCTCCTCTGCGATTGTATGTGCCTGATTATTTAATCCTGCCGCCGCAACATCTGATTTTTTGAAGGGTTTAGAAC
>NZ_JAELTV010001409.1 GCF_016429005.1 Pedobacter sp. ASV19 | reverse complement strand
TCACCTCTTCGCCAAATGCATTGATAAAATGCTTGGTTCTTCCGGTGATTTTAATGCGGAAGGGATGCAATGAAGTAAATTGCACCGTATCCCCAATCATATATCGCCATAAACCTCCGTTTGTAGAAATAATGATGGCGTAATTTTTATGTAATTCTACTTCATCAAGAGATAGGGTTGCAGGATGTTCCTGCTCCAGATGTTCCAGCGGAAGAAATTCGTAATAGATGCCATAATCCAGCATAAGCAGAAGTTCCTCCGAATTGACCTGATCCTGGATACCAAAGAATCCTTCTGAGGCATTATAGGTTTCCAGATAATACATCTCATCGCATGGAATCAACTCTCTAAACTGTTCTTTGTAGGGTCTGTCTCTTATACACATCT
>NZ_JAELTV010001408.1 GCF_016429005.1 Pedobacter sp. ASV19 | reverse complement strand
CCATTTTTCCCGCTACAACATGATAGGTCAGAATTTTAGTTAATGTGGCTTTGCTGGCTGGTTTAATCAAAGATTCAACAGTACCTTTAGGAAGCTTATCAAAAGCAGCATTTGTAGGGGCAAATACAGTAAACGGACCTTTACCTTTAAGTGTCTCTACAAGTCCAGCTGCTTTTACGGCTGCTACCAAAGTAGTGTGGTCTTTAGAATTTACAGCGTTGTCTATGATGTCCTTTGAAGGATACATTGCAGCTCCACCAACCATTTTAGTGTTTCCAGCCATCGTCATTTTTGATTGTGCCAGGACTTTAGTATTAGACGCAAATGCGATAGCTACTAAGGCAATTGCAGATAAGAAAAATCTTTTCATGTTTTGTTTTATTTAAGA
>NZ_JAELTV010000150.1 GCF_016429005.1 Pedobacter sp. ASV19 | reverse complement strand
CCCCCCCCCCCCCCCCCCCCCCCCCCCCCCCCCCCCCCCCCCCCCCCCCTTTTTAATCCTCACGTTCGTCGGCAGCGTCAGATGTGTATAAGAGACACGAATTGTTCAGATTGATCACCAGCTTACAAAGCTGGTTAAACACAGACTTAACCTCTGAATTATCCTTGAAATTCCATACCATAAATATGGTGTTGTTGTTGGTGTAGTCTGTTACATTCTGAGAATCCTGTTTCATCAGCGTATAATTTGTGGTGTGGTGCGAAAATAAGAAAAATTGCTCATGTTAATTGAAAATTACACAATCGATTGTGCCATCCCATGCAACCGATTGTGTAGTTTTTACAGCTATGAACACCCAGTTGCAGGGAATATTTTATTCCAGGTTTTAATTAGATTCGGGTCATTAGAAATTGAAAATCAACCTTAAATTATGCGAAAATTTACCTGTCTGCTCTTGTTCTTAATTCCATTAGATCTTTTAGCCCAGCAATTTAAACCTGTTCAGGACCTGATTAAAAGGAGAACTCCCTGGTTAGAAAATCAGGTTGTTTTCAAATCATTGAAAAGCGGGGAGAAGGATATAGCTGAATTGCAGAGCCAGGGAAACAAACTGGTGATTACAGCTTCAGGTCCTAATGCGGCCGCAGTAGGATTGAATTGGTATTTAAAGTACTATTGCCATCGTTCCATGTCGCATATGGGAGATAATCTTGCTCCAGTGTCTTCGATTCCAGTGGTAAAAGAACTTGTACGCATAGAGGCACCGGCCAAATACCGCTACGCTTTGAATTATTGCACCTATAATTATACCATGAGTTTTTACGACTGGAAAGACTGGGAACATGAACTGGACTGGATGGCTTTAAATGGTGTAAACTTAATGCTTACCGTAAATGGAATGGAAGCGGTGTGGCAAAATACATTGAAACAAATTGGGTATTCTGATCAGGAAATTAAAGATTTTTTAGTGGGTCCTGCCTATACAGCATGGTGGTTAATGGGGAATATACAGGGTTGGGGCGGGCCAATGCCTCAAAGTCAGATCGATGGCCGGAAAGTATTGCAGCAACGGATGATGGAACGGATGAAAGAACTCGGAATAGAGCCGGTGTTGCAAGGTTTCTATGGAATGGTGCCGAGCTCTTTAAAAGACAAGACTAAAGCGCCGATTATTGACCAGAAAACATGGGGTGCATTTAAACGCCCGGATATTTTAATTCCTGGTCATCCTGACTTTTCCAGGATAGCGGGGATATACTATAAGGAATTAAAAAAAGCTTATGGCGAAAACATCCGCTTTTTTGCAGGAGACCCTTTTCATGAGGGAGGAATTACAGATGGTATAGATTTAAAGGAGGCAGGTAGGTCTATTCAAACAGAAATGCTAAGGAGTTTTGCCGGATCTACCTGGGTGTTACAGGGGTGGCAGGATAATCCTAAACAGAAAATGCTGGAGGGACTTGATAAATCCCATGTGCTGGTGCAGGAATTGTTTGGTGAGTTCACCAATAATTGGGAAAAAAGAAATGGTTATGATTCGACGCCATTTATTTGGTGTGTAGTAAATAATTTTGGAGAAAGACCTGGTTTGTACGGTAAATTACAGCGTTTCGCAGATGAAGTTGACCGGATAGGTAAAAGCCCATATAAAGATTTATTTAAAGGGGTAGGCATTATGCCTGAAGGACTTAATAACAATCCCCCTGTATATGATCTGATGTTGGAACTGGGCTGGAGAAAGGATCATGTTGATGTTAAAAAATGGGTGACGGATTATACCAAATATCGGTATGGAAGTACAAACAAACATATTGACATGGCCTGGCAGGGATTCCTGGAAACGATATATCAAAGCCTTCCTGGCTACCAGGAGGGGGCAAGTGAGTCTGTGTTTTGTATCCGCCCGGCGCTGGATTCCAAACCCGCCTCTCGCTGGGGCACCCGGGAAAGAAACTACGACAGCGCAAAGTTTAAAGAAGCGGTTCTGGAGTTTGCTAAAGCAGCACCTGAATTTAGATATTCGGATACTTATCAGATCGATCTGATTAATATGCTAAGGCAAGTACTGGCAAATGATGGTGAGGTGGTTTTTCAGGCTATGGGAAAAGCCTACCAGGAAAAGAATACAGATCAGTTTACCAGGCTTTCCGGTCAATTTCTGGATATGGTCCGTTTAACAGATGACTTGCTGTCTGGCCATCCTTATTATCAGCTAAATACTTATAAGGCTCAGGCCTTGAGTTTGGGGAAAACCAAGGAAGAGAAAGCGCTTAATATCAAGAATGCCATGATGCTGATTACCTATTGGGGTGAAAACATCAGGACCGAGGATAACCTGCATGAGTATGCTTACAAAGAATGGGGAGGCTTGATCAAGGACTTTTATCTGGTAAGGTGGAAAATGTATATAGAATATCTACAAGATAACCTACAGGGTAAAAACACGCAGGCTCCCGACTTTTTTATGTGGGAGCGCGCATGGGTAGAACGGAACCTGGAGGTTAAGCCCGAAAGTCAGGCTAAGCCTTTAGATCAGATAACTGCTGAAATTCTAACATTGAAAACAGGTGTTCAATAGCCTGATCGGATTGATTTCCTGCGATATCCCTGTCGTCTAAAGTGACAACAGGGATATTGTATCTTCTGAGCTGTTCAAACTGCTCTATATCTATAGTGGATTTGGTCACTGCAATCAGAATGCCGTCAACCCTAAGGTTCTTCATGTTTTCCAAAATCTGTTTCTCCCGGTCTGGTTCTTGAAAAGACTGACCGAAAATTACATTATAGTTCTTATCATGAGCGCAACACTCTATTTCACGAAGGATTGAACAATAAGAGTTTTCTGCGATATCCGGCAAAACAACGCCTATTGTATAGGTTTTTCCCTGTTTAAGGAATACTGCATTCTGGTTGGGGTGGTAATTTAATTCTTTAGCTATTTTGTTGACCCTCATCGTAGTCACCAGACCGATACTTGGGTGTCCCCGAAGTGCTCTGGATACTGTTGAGGGATCTATCTTGAGCCGTCTCGCTATATCTTTGATTGTGGGTATCTTTTCCATTTTCTGCTTAAATTTGAGTAAAACTTAGGACTAACTATTTTTAGGGTGGAATTGGCATCCTGACTGCTGATTTTTTTCCAGATCTGGAAATCGGTAATCGGGTTGCCATTGGTGCTGTTCCAGATCCATTGAGGCTGTGTTGTGGTAAAATAGCTGTTGTGATCAATGGTATTGTGACTTCCGGTTAGGGTGTATTTATGGACCAGCAGGTCCTTAGGTCCGGCATACACGGCATTGTTCTTAATTACATTGCTGTCGCAATGCTCCGTTAGTCTGAGCTCGCCTTCAATTTCTCCAAATGCTCCAGGAACACGATTGTTCTGAAATAAGGTATTGTTCAAAATGCTACAGCTTTTTGTGCCGGCGATGGTGTAGTTTAAATAATCTCCCATATAAATACCTGCCCTGTAGCAATTGTAGACCAGATTGTTTCTTACTGTAGTGGTTCTTGTTGGATAGATATTGCTTTCACTGACCAGACCAATCCCTCTGTCGCTTTCGTAAACTACGTTTCTTTCGATAATGGTATTCGCTCCGCCGCAAACATAAATGGAAATGGCACCGAACCTGTCTGGACCCCATGTTTCAGGTGTTTTGGTCATTGTGTTGTGATGGAAAATATTGTCGCTGATTACGCCGTTGCGGGCATAATTGGTTTTTACTGCTCCATGAGGGTTTAAACCATCGCCTCCGGCTACAATAACACCAATGTTTTCTGTATCATATACTCTATTGTGACTGAAAATGAAGCCGTCAATATTCCCCGCCAGAGTTACGTTTTCACTTGTTCCGGTTTGCGTATCGTGTATTGTACAGCCAGTGATTAGCAAGTTAGATATTGGTGTGTTGTCACTTCCAATAACCAATATAGCATGGCCGCTTCGTCCTTGCTCAAGTGTAACCGTACTTTTGATATTGTAAATATTGCAGTTTTTGATCGAAATGTGCTGTGCATTCCCATTGATCGAGATGCCTTGGGGGTCTGTATTGATACCGGAACTACTGAGGTTGCAAATGTCGAAACCCTCAATAGATACATAGCTTACATTACTTACAGTAACCATGGCCATCCATCCGGAAACCACGGTTTTGCTGCCATCAATGACGGGCTTTTCTCCTGGATAGTTTTTTAGACTGATGTATTTACCAGGATGGCCTGATTTTGGAAATTTCACTTCCTGATAATAGGTGCCTCCTCTAACAACTACCTGGTCGCCAGGCGCAGCATGGCTCAATGCCTTATTGATGGTTTGAAAAGGGGCGGTGAGACTTCCGGTATTGGTATCGGCGCCCATAGCTGATACATAATATGTATGGGTTTTTTCTTTAGCTTGAAATACTGTTGCAAAAGTATTCGTAATACAAACAAAGGTTTGTACTACGAATACCAGGCTTAAAAAAGCAGATGGTTTCATGTTTTAATTAAAATTAGGTGTATGTAGGGCTTTGAATTATTCGGAAACGATCTTCCTGATTCTGTTGTTGTTCTTGTCCAATACATACACAGTTCCGTTTTTGTCTACCGCGACTCCGGTAGGGGCACTGAAGGAAGCCTGTCCGCCCACTCCGTCTGAGAAGCCAGCGCTGCTGCTTCCGGCAAATGTGCTTACTTCATATGTGCCAGCCTGAATATAGCGGATGCTTTGGTCCGGATTGGTCGTGCTTCCACCACCTGTCCCATTGCCGGCCACATATATATTATTACTGCTGTCTATTGCGATTCCCCATGGAAAGGAGAATAACGCAGATGTAGCTGCTCCATTTACATAACCTGCATTTCCCAATTGACCTGCAACGATACTGCTCTGCCAGGTGCCGGCAGTGAATTTTCTGATCACCTGGTCGCCATGTACGGATACAAATAAATTGCCGGTATTGTCAAATTTAATACCCGCAGGGTAATTGAGTCCGGAGATGATCGCCTTGCTGTTACCTTGGGCATCAATCTGATAAATGTTGCCAGGACTGGAACAACTTGCGTAGTAAACATTGCCGGTAGTTTTATCAAAGGCGACGCTCCATGGTGCCTGGCTTCCAAAACCCCATGTGGTGGCCTGGCCATCTGGTGTAATCATTCTCATATCCCAATTGCCCGGATCTACACAATACAGATTTCCATGGGTATCAATAGCCAGGTCATAGGGTAAAGAGAAATTTGCGGCAGTACCTTTACCATCGGCGTAACCCGAGAGGTTGGGATTGCCGGCTAAAGTACTCACGTTCCCTAGTGAATCAATTTTTCGGATACAGTGGTTGCCAGGATCGGCCACATATACATTGAGATTATCGTCGACTACGATACCGGAACTCCTGTACCAGTTCTGGCCGCCCAGGTTAAATGAGGCATCTGTTCCTTTTCCATTGGCAAAGCCTGGGTTGCCAGAACCTGCCAGGGTACTTACCGTCCTGGTATATTCATAATTGAAAATGGCCTGGCTGGATCCCTCTCCGTTTTCTATTTTTACTTTTATTGGTCCTGTCTTTGATCTTTTAGGTACAACTGCCATAATCTGCGTTGCATTAGCGCCTATTACTTTGAGTGGCCGGCCATTCAATGTTACAGAAACCTTAGAGATGTCGGAAGAAAAGTTACTTCCGGTAATGAGTATTTCAGTACCACCTGAGCCTTTTTTCGGAATGAAATCTGAAACAGTGATGGGTGAAGAAGCGTTGTAAGTACTATCCTTGTCTTTTTTACAAGCTGAAAAAAAGAGCAGCAGGCCGGCAGCGCAACATAA
Source organism: Pedobacter sp. ASV19 (assembly GCF_016429005.1). Classification (GTDB taxonomy): domain Bacteria; phylum Bacteroidota; class Bacteroidia; order Sphingobacteriales; family Sphingobacteriaceae; genus Pedobacter. The sequence goes on along the minus strand of NZ_JAELTV010000150.1, from coordinate 5,710 downwards.
TAAATGTTTGCTTTTTATCGATATATTGATGAATTGTTTCATGGATTACTTTGTTAAATACATATTGATGCCTGATTTTACCAACCTGGATTCTGCACAAGTGCTCTGTCTCTATCCATCTGGTATTGAGAGATTGGAAAGAGATACATCTTGTTGTTCCAGGCTCGTTTTTGAAAAAGGGTGCGGTTGTAAAACCGTGTAAAAGCAAAGCCCTGTCCACCATCATCTTCATTTACATTCATACCATAGATGGTTTGGTTTTCCGTGGCCCCCAGCATCAGCCTCCTGACAAGCGTAAAGTACCTGTCCCCTTCAAAGCAAAGCTCCACCTGTCTTTCCTTCAGTATGTATTTTCTCATTAATTCCTTATTCCCAACTGCTAAAGGGTATACGGTTTCTATGCCTGGGAGCCCTGCCCTTGATCTGACCAGATTCAGCGTCCTTACAATGTCTGCATTGGATGGGTCATATTCATTTAAAGCTTCGGCATAATTCAGGAGTATTTCAGCATAACGGATAAGGATAAATGGCCTGTAATTGGTCGCGTCCTGTCTGATGTTATCGGCAGGGCCAACATTTTTTAGAAAATCATAACCTGTAATGTTATTGGTAATCCCCGATGCTTTGGCACCTGCTTTGCCTGTATAGTAGAATTCTACGCGACCTGTACCATCAACATTGCCTGTTGAAGAGAAAAAGTTTTTATCATCTACAGTAGGGGCGGGCAATACCGGACGGGCATTATACTGTACATAAGCATAAAAACGTGGTTCACGATTGGCATACATGTTCCATTGACCTTTTTTATGGGCCCAGTAATGTGCTCCATCGGTTCCCGCAAATCCTGTTTCATTATATTGGGACAGAGGATCATCAATACTGCGGCCGTTGTCCATGTAAAAGGCATCAACTACGTTTTGGGTGGCATTGTAGAGGTTAATACCCCCGGGGTTGGGTGAGGAGGCCTTAACGTAACCCCAATAGTTCCATGAATTTCTGGAGAACAGGATTTCGCTGTTCCAGTTGGTCAGAAACAAATCGCGTACAGATAGGTAAGGGTCAAACTGGCTACCACCGTTATCCAGATTAGTGAACAATTTATAGGCATTAAGGTCGATCACTGCTTTTGCAGCATCTGCAGCGATTTTCCATTTATTGGCGTCATAGTTTGCAGGGGCCAAAGCAGTTCCGTCCTGATTTTTAAACGAAGCGAAGGCCGGATTTCCGTTCCATAACGGGCTGGCTGCCCATAAGGCCAGCTGTGATTTAACGGCAAGGCAGGAGCCTTTGGATGGTCGGCCATAATTGCTGGAAGCTGACCAGCTGGCGGGTAGAACCGCAGCTGCTTCATCCATCAACTGATTAATATAGTTTTTACAGTCGTCAAATGTAGCCCTTGGATAGGTATTGAAATCTGCATCCAACGCCAGTGGACCGGTAAGTTTTACAACCGGTCCATATTGTTTGATCAGCTGCCAGTAAAACCATCCCCTCAGGAATTTAGATTCTGCTTTATACTGCGCTTTCAAGGCAGAACTCAACTGCGATTCCGGAACCTTGTCTACATTGGCCTCAAAAATAAAGGAAGACCGGATACCCCTGTAATAATTGTCCCAGTGGTCATAATGGGCATTTACCGGGCTCCAGTCTCCAGTAGCCATCCGTCTCGCGCTGGTGCTTGGTATAGATATGGAAGCTTCGTCGCTGGTCCCCTGGTGCGCATAGTCGATTTCCAGTATGGAACCGTAAATATTGTATAAATAGGATTCTGCATTGGCCCTGTTGCTCCACAGGATATCCGAGGTGAGCAAATTATCCGGTTTTTCATCCAGATGTTTGCAGGAGAACAAAATGCCTGTCAATAAGCATGACCCTATTGCGATAATGAATATATATTTTTTCATCTCTTTATTTTTTAATGCTTGTAATTGATCCATAGCTCTGGTTAAAACGATACTTTCAGTCCCAGTGCAAATGTTCTTAATGGCGGATATCCTGCGGCATTCGCACCCAATTCCGGATCCCATAATTTGAATTTGGAGAAGGTGAGCAGGTTCTGACCTGTCAAATAAAAGTATACCGACTTAATACCCGATTTTGTCAGAAATGCATCTGAAAATCTATATCCCAAAGTAGCCTGTTTCAGACGGACAAAACTGGCATCTTTTGACCACCAGGTACTTGGCTGGTAGTTGTTGCTGTTTTGATTGGCAATACCCAGTCTCGGATAATCTACATTCTGGCTTGGGTTCTCAGTAGTCCACCTGTTTTCCAGGTTGGCCAGCATTCCGGAAGGATAGAGACCCATTCCAGTAAAAGGTACTATACCGGCACCCTGTGCCCCGTCGCCGGTTACTGCAGATCCATTAGCCATAAAGGTTGCACCGGAAATGCCCTGGAAGAAAAGGGAAAGATCTATGCCTTTATAACCTACAGTAAAACCTGTACCATACAAAATGGTAGGAACATCAGATTTACCGGTAAATATCCTGTCAAAGCTGTCTACCACGCCATCGCCGTTCACGTCTTTATATTTAATGTCGCCCGGTCTTAATATCGCACCAAACTGACCCGGGCTTTTGGAAATCTGATCCTGTGAGGTAAACAGTCCTTCAGCAACATACATCAGTTTGTCCCCATATTTATGTCCTGTGGCCTGCTGATAAGCATAGAGTTGCTTGGGTTCATCCTGCTGTATAATTTTATTGTTATTATAGGTGAAATTCCCATATAAGCGAAGGGATACTTTGCCGATGTTTTCATTATATTCTATGTTGGCATCTACCCCGTGATTGTTCATCTCGCCTAAATTGGCAAATACAATTCCCGATGTACCCAGGATCCCTGAAAGGGAACTGCGTGAAATGAGGATATTTTTTCTTCTTTCCTTATAGTAGTCTACCGTGATGTTAAACTTATTGAACAAACCAATCTCTAAGCCAATGTCATCTTTAGTTGATTTTTCCCAGGTGAGGTTTTCCACACCGATGACACTTTCTGTAACCCCATTGAAAATGGTGCCATTGTATCCAAGGCCTATAGAGTTACCGGGACCATACTGGCTGAGATAAGGAAATCTTTTGAGCCCGTTAGTGGAACCGATCTGGTCGTTTCCTACCAGACCGTGGGAACCTCTGATTTTGAGTAAGTTCACGGCTGAAGATAATTTGCTGAAAAAAGGCTCTTTGGAAATTACCCAGCCTGCAGAGAAAGAAGGAAAGAAACCAAATCTTTTGCCAGGCTCAAAGTTCTCGGAACCGGTATAACCCGCATCAAATTCAGCCATGTACCGATCGGCATAGGAATAGGTAATCCTGCCTGCCATACCCTGATTTTTGAAAGGAATAGAAGAAATCACATCGCCGGCTGAGCTCACGATCCTTGAACGCATATTATATAAAAGCAAGCCACCGAAATGATGATTGCCAAAGTTGCGGTCATAATTGATATTTGTCTCCAGGTACATCGTTTTTTCTGCCTGTGCAGATTGGGAATAGCCTAAAAACTGATCTCCGATCCGGGACTGGTTCAGGACCAGGTTTCCATCGGCATCTCTTCCGCTGGCCATATACAGACTGTTTTTTCCGAATCTTCGGTTGTCGTTTTCACTATAGGAGTCAAAAGAGAACCTGGCCATGGCGCTTAGACCATTTGTAACGCGGTCCAGTTTTTGGTTGATGGAGAAAATGGACTGTATGGTTGGCCTGAATTCTGTTGCATAGCCGGTGTTCTGGATCTCATTGAGCGGATTGGAACCTACATTGTTATAAGGCCCAGCCCAGGATCCGTCGGGATATTGTATAGGAAAAGCGATAGGTGGGGTCAAATAAGCATTATACCAGATTTTGCTGGCAGAAAGACCCGGGTACCTGCTGCTCACCAGCATCGCGTCCAGGTTCATGGACAGGAGCGTGGTGGGGCTCAGATCAATGTCAAGATTGGTCCTGAAATCATATCTTTTAAAGTTAACATTTGGGTTATAGCCGTTTTGTTTGGTTACTTTATAACTGCCGTCCTGGTCATAAAAGGAAGCAGAAACATAATATCTTACGGTCTTGGCTCCCCCGCTCACATTTAAGTTGCTGTTGAAACCAGGTGCCCAGTCTTTATAGGTCGCTTTGAGCCAATTGACATTCGGATACAGATAGGGGTCCAGGCCACTGGCTGTCTTTTGGATCAGTTCTTCCGAATATACGGGTTGGTTGCCATCATTGACAGTTGCTTCGTTGTACAGCCGCATCCAGGAAACCCCATCGAGCATTTTTGGCGTTTTAGTGAGACCTGACATGGAAACTTCAGTTTTAACAGAGATCTGCGGCTTGCCGGCAACGCCTCTTTTTGTAGTGATGATCAATACACCATTGGCTCCTCTGGCGCCATAAACTGCAGTAGCCGAGGCGTCTTTTAGTAAGGAAATGCTTTGTATATCCTCCGGGTCAATATTATTATAGGAACCTCCAAAAGAACTGTTTACATCGTCTCGCTGTACGCCGTCAATAATGATCAATGGCTCTGAATTACCTGTGAAAGTACCAATACCTCTAATGGTAAAAGAAGCATTGTCGTAACCTGGTTCCCCGCTTCTCTGCATGGAGATGACCCCGGCAACCTTACCTGCCAATGCATTGGAGAGCGATCGGTTAGGTGTTTGCATATCAGCCATATTAATAGTGCTTACGGCTCCGGTAATGGTTACTTTCTTTTGCTTACCATAACCAACCACGACGACTTCATCAAGTGCTTTATTCTCATCTGTAAGGGCAATATTGAGTGCCGTTTCATCTTTTACGGGAATTTCCCTGGTTACAAATCCTACCATTTGGATCATCAGGATATCATTTGGGTCGGCCTGGATTTTAAAATTCCCATTGTAGTCTGTTGAGGTTGCTTTTTTTGTGCCTTTGACAATTACTGTTGCTCCCGGAATTGGATTACCTTTCAAGTCTGTTACTTTGCCGCGGATGTCCAGGGCTGAGAAAATGTCAATCAGTTTGTCCACGGCCTTATCCAGGATTGAAGTTTCTTTTGGTTTGATCATAATGGTTTTTCCATCTATGATATAGGTTAAGGGCAGGTTGTTCAAAACTTTTTTAAGTGTGACTTCCAGTTCTTCATTGTTTACTGAAATGGTGATGGGTTTGACTCCATTGAGTATCTTTCGGTCAAATAGAAAGTTGTATCCACTCTGATTATGAATCTTTTCTAATGCACCCTTTAATGATACTTTACGTTCATTAAGTGTAATGCGCTGCCCAAAGGTAGCAGCACTGACCTGCATTAAAGTGAATAGGAGCACGATGGTGGTTAGGCGCATAATCATCCATATTTTACGGATATAACGGCCTGTTATACCCGGTTTGCTGGCATAAAATCTATACATTTTGCTATATTTGGTTGCGCAGTAGCCTCTCAGCTCTAATTGTTAGGCAACTGCATGTTTCGGTTAATATGATTTGTTTATTAACGATGCCAATAATTATCGGGGGTGTTTGCAGCACCCCTGGTGATTTGGCATTCCAGGGAAGTAGTTATTCTGTCACAATTACCCTCCTTTCTTTTATTTGGAAATGAACATTGCCAACGGTTTCTATCCATTTCAGTACTTCAGAGAGGTTGCTTTTTCTTGAAACCAATCCTTCAAGGATGAGGTTTGAGTCGACGTTTGACTCGTAAACGACCTCAACATTATACCTGTCTCTTATACACATCT
>NZ_JAELTV010001407.1 GCF_016429005.1 Pedobacter sp. ASV19 | reverse complement strand
ATCCAAACCTGTCTTGCTACCAAAGCCCGTTAATGCGGTTTGTTTCCCGTCAATCAAAACAGTAATCTTTTCATTACCCCTCAATTGCACTTTGCCATCCTGAACCGTAACACCTGGCAGATTTTGCATACTCTGTAAAACGGAACCTCCGCTTTGGCTAATATTGTCTGCAAGCGAATATGTTTTTTTATCCAATTTACTGTTTATATCACTTCCTTTTGCTGTAATCGTTATTCCCGCTAAAGCAGTTGCTTCTTCTTCCAACTCCATTACAGGTATGATAAGGAACAAAACTGACAAAATCGCTATGCCTTATGTAAATGTTGTGGTGAAAAATGAAAAAGACAAGTCATTTGTTTCAGGTACTATAACTCATACTGAGGGCAGG
>NZ_JAELTV010001406.1 GCF_016429005.1 Pedobacter sp. ASV19 | reverse complement strand
ACCCATTGTCGAGCTGGTACCGCATCAATACCAATAGTCTGTTGATTACCGGTGAAGGAACTGTAAATACACAGACCCTTTCCAATAATGGGGAAACGGCACACTTTAGCTGGATTAAGCAAGTTGGAAATAAAGTATATGCCCCTTATTTTTCTATTAAGGGATGCTGTGGTGATTCATTTGGTACGGCCTATCCTGATCAGGCATGGATTGCGGTGTATTCTTACCCACAGATGCAATTGGAAAAGGTGATTAAAGACGACAGGACCAGTTTTATAGGGAGATATATGACCGATGGTTTAGCCGTAGTAGAAAATGGAGATGTTTATGCGTTCTCTTCTTCTGTGGCCACCACAAAGAGTGTTTTAAGCTCCACAAAGCCCTCTGC
>NZ_JAELTV010001405.1 GCF_016429005.1 Pedobacter sp. ASV19 | reverse complement strand
CAAGGCGTTCAAGGTGCCGCAGGGACAAATGGAACAAACGGTACCAATGGAGTTGATGGAAAATCTGTAACCAGTGGTACTACTGCTCCGGCAGGTACAGGAGCTACAGGTGATACTTACATCAACACGACTACAGGTGAAACCTATGTTTATAATGGCACGGCCTGGGTTTCAAATGGCAACATCAAAGGACCGAAAGGAGATGCGGGTGCAACGGGTACAAATGGTACGAACGGCACAAATGGAACAAACGGTACCTCAGTAACCAGTGGTACTACTGCTCCGGCAGGTACAGGAGCTACAGGTGATACTTACATCAACACGACTACAGGTGAAACCTATGTTTATAATGGCACGGCCTGGGTTTCAAATGGCAACATCAAAGGAC
>NZ_JAELTV010001404.1 GCF_016429005.1 Pedobacter sp. ASV19 | reverse complement strand
AACCTTTCTTTTTTCGCCAAATGACAAAGAGTTCGCCCGGGTATTTCAACAAGCAATAAATGAAAGGCAATAAATAGTTTTGGAGACCTTATTACGTCATATAGATATACATTGGGAAGATCTCCAGAAGGAAACCTACCTGGATAAACAGGCTACTCATGTTTTTAAAATTAAAATCGAAGAATATGATCTTCAATTTAAAGCCCGGTATAATGAAGTTCTTACTGAAGAGGAGTTTTCAGCATCTAAAAAATTCAGATATTTAAAAGATGCCCGAAGATATCTGGTAAGCAGATATGTAAGAAAAAGTGTGCTAAGCCGAATGATCAACACCCCACCTTCGGCTATTCAATTTCAACAAATAGCGAATAAAAAACCTTCTTTAGCAG
>NZ_JAELTV010001403.1 GCF_016429005.1 Pedobacter sp. ASV19 | reverse complement strand
CCACCTACACCTACACCGGCTAACGTTCGTCGGCAGCGTCAGATGTGTATAAGAGACAGGGGGTCTGCAATTCATGTGAGGCATTTTCCGTAAATTCTTTTTGAGTTTTGTAGATGGAAATACTATGCTCTAATAGCTTATCCAAAGCCATATTTAATTCTTCAAACTCCAGTGTGTCCGATTTTTCAAATGTAATTGCAGTCTGGTGATCCAGGTTGAATGTTTTTAATTTGGATAACGTACTCCTGAAGGGTTTCCATAATCGAACAGATAGCCGCCTGCTCAAAAACAAAAAACCAACAACCAAAATCAGAAAGAACAAAAGGGTAATCAATGCAATGGCCGCAACCGTTTCTTCTGTTTCTTCTACGTTTGTTTCTACGGTTAAA
>NZ_JAELTV010001402.1 GCF_016429005.1 Pedobacter sp. ASV19 | reverse complement strand
TATAAGAGACAGGTGCATTAGTGAAACCTAAGAAGAAGATCAGGAAGAAAAAGTTAAGGAAGGTTCAAATTCAAACGACGCAAAAGTAATTATGTTATATCCCGAAAATTGTTTGGAACGTTTAGGTTTCAACGAAATTAGAGGACTCATCCATAAAAATTGTTTAAGCCCTATGGGACAGCAAATGGTGAGTAAGATGCAGGTCATGACCAATTATGACCAGATAAATAAATTTTTAAGACAAACCAGAGAATTTAAAAGTATACTGGAAAATCAGGAACCCCTGCAGATCAGTACTTTTTTTGATATTAAATATTTAGCAGATAAGATCCGGGCTGAAGGGAGTTACCTGGTGGAGGAGGAGCTGTTCCAGATGTATGCTTCTCTTC
>NZ_JAELTV010000014.1 GCF_016429005.1 Pedobacter sp. ASV19 | reverse complement strand
ACGTTCGTCGGCAGCGTCAGATGTGTATAAGAGACAGCCGCAGTTCAATAATTCGACACCCAAGCCGGCCGCTTTCGAAGAAGAATCTGCCAGCACCTGCTCAGAGATCTTTTCTTTATGCTCCATCAGCTCATCAAAAGTCATTCTTCCAACAAACGCCCTTAAAGCAAGCTGGATCAGCACATACAATTGTTTATCAAAATCCTTATTTTCCAGCAAAGCTTTTTTCACATCTGTTACTTTATACTGAACCGTAAAATTAATCCTTAACTGCGCTTTATCCTTCGTCAGGATCTCCTGGCCAATGATCTCCATATTCAACTGACGCATATCCGTTTTCAGGACCTGGATTACGGTACTGTTTTTCCACCAGGTGTAAGTTCCTGGCTCCAGCATCCTTTCCATCTTCCCATCTTTCATCAACAGGCCTTTCTCATACGTTTCGACAATAAATGACCTTGTATGCACCGATAACTGCGACCTACCCAATGTATTTCTATCAATCAGCACAGTGGATTCATCATCTGACAGATCTGCCCGTACAAAAGAATAATTATTCAGACCCTTCCAGAAAGCATACTTCCCGGCAACCAATACTTGTTTAAAATTACCGTTCTGATAAACCAAAACCAGTTCATTGTCTTTCACTTCTATCACATCAACCAACCCTTTAAAATCTTCATTCAACAGCAATACATCCAATTCCACTGAAGCAATGAAAGTTTTAGACATATCATAGACCTCCATCTTCTCCCCAAACCCCAACCAGTAATTACCTGCAGTTAATGTTCTTTTTAATTCTCCGTTTTTATAAACCAAGCCCGCAGAGTTGGTATTTACATGTATTCTTTTCATATCTTATATTTTTTGTTGGTTAATCTCTTAAATCAGCACCTTAAAAGGCATTCATCTGGTTTCTGCGGAAGTATCCTGTTGAAAACAATTTCAATACCCCTCATAAATACTAAAAGAGTTCAGGAGAGCGTAGAGAGCGCCAGCCCTTTTTCGTATTTATCTATCGTGTACCTGCATCATTTCCTTTCCTACACTTTCAAAGCAGAATCCAGATTTGCCCGCCACCGGAATCCGGTGAAAAGCTGAATGCCTTTTGCAGTACTTTTACAACGGGAATTTGAAAAGTTTCCCTTCTTTTAACGGAACCTAAATCCGGTGCATTACCATTTTGCTATTCCATTTCTGGAAGCAGGATTCGAACCTGCATATGATGTTGTTGATCTACCCCTGATCTACCCCGTTTCACCGGGAGCGGGATTCGAACCCGCGACACACAACGAAGACGATCTCCATTATAAAACATCAGAATATTGCTGCTGAACAGCTCAATACTATGGGGCCATACAGAAACCCTCAACTGTGGATGTTCATCCTTTCTAATCGCCACCCCCTTTCGGGAATATCTTTATCGTACTTTTCGTACTGCTTTTCTTCAAAGAACCTGTCTTATTGTTGACATAACAAAGATGCGGGCATATCAACGCAGGGGAATTGCGCAGTTAAGGGACAATCCCACACAAACACACAAAACACTATAAATCAACTCAATAAATTTAAAAAACAAACTAAAGAGCTTTATAAAAACTTTAAATACGCAGATCTATTGCGCAGCAATTTTGTTTTTATATTTTTATAAAAAGATTTTTGGGATGTCAATTAACAAATTAGCCCTGATCAGGTACAAAACGATCGACGAATGTTTACAAAACAGGCGCCGGAAATGGACCCTTGAAGATATCATCGAAAAAGTAGCTTCCATGCTCTATGAATATGAAGGCATTACCTCTGGTGTAAGCAAGCGCACCATACAGGCAGACATCCAGCTGATGCGGAGCGATAAACTGGGCTACAACGCACCCATCATCGTCAGCGACAGAAAGTATTATGCCTACAGCGATTCCTCCTACAGCATTACAAAAGCGCCGATCAACAATAATGATATTGACAAAATGAAGGAAATTGTAGGCATCCTCAAACAGTTTAACGGATTTAGTTATTTCGATGAGATGAGCGATATGATTGCCAAACTGGAAAACAATCTGTATAAATCCACACAGCAAAGCCGGAATTGTATACAATTTGAGAGCAACACACAACTCAAAGGTATACATTACATCAATCCGCTTTATCAGGCAATTCTCCATAAGACACCGCTTTTAATCGAATACAAATCCTTTAAAGCCCAAAAATCCCAATCCGGCATTTACTTTCCATATTTATTAAAAGAATACAGGAACAGGTGGTTTCTGATCGTAAAACCTAAAAAGGGAACAACCCTGCTCAATTTGGCTTTAGACCGGATCCTGGAGTTCCAGGAACTCACCAAGGAAACATTTGTTGAATACAAGGGCATAGACTTCGACCGGTATTTTGAGGACTTGATAGGCGTAACCAAATCCGAACGTGACAGGGCCCAAAAGGTTGTTTTAAGAATAGAAAAGTACCACGCACCCTATATCCTCACAAAACCCATTCATCCCAGTCAGCAAGTCTTAAAAGAAGATAACGAAGGCATCACCATCAGAATAGACGTGATACTCAATTTTGAACTGGAACGCGAAATACTTGGTTTTGGCCATTTTATGAAAGTCCTGTCTCCAAGAAATCTGGCCAACACAATAAAAAACAGGCTTGAACGTGCCACCAGGCAGTATCAGGAGAAAGCCCCCCAATAATGAGGGGCTCCTGTTAATCCTTATTCATTCTGACCATCCTGGGCATAAACCGGCCTTCTACATCCACAAGCTCTTTCTGCGCGGCCATCACCAGCTCTATGTCCTTATAGGCTTTAGGGTTTTCCTCCACGCTCCCTCCTATCAAGGTCACACCCGCACGGCTTAAAACCTTCTTCAAATCGGATGCTGTAGAACTCTCTTTTGCCTTTTTACGGCTCATGGCTCTGCCCGCTCCGTGCGCTGCAGAGTTCAATGAATTTCCAATACCCTTACCTTTCACAAGGTAGGCCGCCGAAGTCATGCTTCCTGGAATGATACCCAATTCACCCTTATGCGCTGGGGTAGCACCTTTTCGATGTACAATCACTTCCCTGCCATCCTCCATTTGTTCCTTCCAGGCAAAATTATGGTGGTTTTCCACCTTAGCCAAGGTCTGCAAACCCAGGGATTTCAGTAAACTGGCATGGATCACATCATGACAGGCCTTCGCATAATCTCCCGCAAGGTTCATACTCAGCCAATACTCTTGTCCAGCCTGCGTATTTAAATCCAGCCAGGCCAGACGGGCAGCTTCTCTTGGTAATTTGCAGGTGTTCATCGCTATCCGGGTATAATATTCCGCCAGGTTTGCCCCCAGCCCCCTGCTGCCTGAATGAGAGAGCAAGGCCATATACTTTTTGGCCGGAAGCCCCAGGGAATTCCCTTCGTACAATTCTATTTCTCCAAATTCAACGAAATGATTTCCACCACCAGAAGTACCCAGCTGACGATAAGCCTTGCCCTGCAGTTTCTTCAAAAGTTCCGTTTCCTGAAATAATGCACTGTCCAGAACTTCATGTTCAGCCGGAACTTTCAGGCCACCCTCCATCCCAAAGTGCGTCCACTGCTTCAGCGCGATCTTCATATGATGACTATATCTTTTGAAAAAACTATCACTTTCATCTATAACAGACAAAGCCATGCGACACCCAATGTCCACACCAACCGCATAAGGGATGACGGCATTTTCTGCAGCCACTACCCCGCCAATTGGCAATCCATACCCGGTATGCGCATCAGGCATTAATGCGCCTTGCACCACCACCGGCAAAGACATTACCAACTCCATCTGCCTTTTTGTGCTTTCATCAATCCCCTTGCGCCCATACACCTTTAATTGTCCCTTTTCGTGTAACAGCCCATGTGTTTGAAAATCGCAGACCTTTACTTCATCCATAAATGTTGCTGCTAATTTCTCCGTCGCTTCCTCAGCCATATACTCCTCCGGCTGGTTTAAAATAGCCGTTAGCAGCTCTATAATCTGGCTCTTACTATGATGCTTAAAATATCTGCTGATCATATTGATCGCCAGACTTCTTGCTTTATCGTTCGTATAGCCTATTTTACTTAATTCTTTTGTTTTTAAAATGCTCATTGCGTTTAAAATTGTTCTTCTTTTCTAAATTCCATTGCCTCCTTTATTTGGAACAATGCTTCTTTTTCAGCTTCCAGATAACAAGCTTTATCCTCACCAGCCCATTTCCAGTAGTGATAGGCGCCACCAGTAAGTTTCGAAATCCTGGGATACAAATGATGTTTTTCAATATGGTTATTCAGAAATTTAATTTCCTGCTCCAGTACCTCATCTACCATCTTTACTTCCGTAATCAAATGCGGTTTAACCTGCAACCTGTACTTCCATGGCTCATTAAACCTATATCGAAACGTTTTCTCTTTCCCCTTTTCCCTGCTCACTTCATACAAATGAAAATGCGTTCTCTCCACCTCTGTAAGCTTTAGACGGGCATCATTCCAGTACCATTCGGAAAACTCCATGAGGAACTGCCTTTTTTCTACCCTGACTTTTTTACCCTTTCTCCTCTTCTTTACTTTAAAGGACTTTTCCGGGCTATACTGCACCGTATTGATCTTAGCCAAAAGCCCTTCATAAAAAGCAGAGGAAGAAGATCTTGCCACATCTTCCCCTAGTACGAAACAACGCTTCCACCCCCGTTGATAGGGTTTTTCCAGAGGAATCATGGGCAGATCCCGTCTTTGATTCAAGAGTTGATCCTTATGTCTCATCATCCGGATAAGCTGTTTATCGAAATCCTTTTTTTGTAGTCGTTTCTTTCGTCTTGCAGATTTCAATCTGTACTGCAAAACATCAAACGACAATTCATTATTGTCCATTGGACTGTTACTCAAAAAATTATAATTGTGTTGATTGGCTCAATTCGTCCTCAGAAAGAGGATATACCCTTATAAATTCAGCACAGGCCAGATCTTAAAAATTTCGGCAGACGCAGATCAGTCCGGCTTAAAACCAGAAAGCACTCCATTTTATACAATAAGCAAAATGTAATAACGTCTGCCTGGATCAGGCAGCGTGCAAAAGGGGCGATATGTAGAAACGTTCAGTCATGATTCCTATCATTAAAAAAAGTCGAACAAGGAACTGACGCAAAGATAAAGCTATTTTCCCGACATCCGCAAGAATAGCAGGCATTTATCCGTAATCTAAGCATGATACAGATTAAGCACCCAGAGAAAAACAATACTACTCAAGAGACATCGAGCTTCGAAGCAAGCGCGCAGCGGTGCGCAGAAGCGTTAGTCTCCGAAGAGTGTATTGTTTTTCCCATAAAATATTCTGCAACAAAAAAAGGCCCTTACGGGCCCTTCTAAAACTTATTTGAACTTATCCTTCAGTGCAGCAAGCTTCATTTGCAAATCACCTTCAGGAAGCGCTTTCTCCTTTTTAACTTCCGGCTTCTTAAACGCAGGTTTAGCACCGCCAGCCGCACTCGGTTTCGGTTTAAATTTCGGTTTGTGCTGATGTTTCTCCGATTTAGATTTCTCTGCCTTACCGGTATGTTCCTTCTTCATAGACAAGGAAATCCTTTTCCGTTCCACATCCACTTCAACAACCGTAACCTCAACTTTCTGATGAACCTTAACCAGATCATTTGGGTTCGGAACGAATTTATCTGACATCTGACTGGTATGTACCAAACCATCCTGATGCACACCTATATCTACAAAAGCGCCAAAATTCGTAATATTTGTTACAATTCCCGGCAGTTTCATCCCTGGTTTCAGATCTGCAATCTCATTTACCCCATCGGTAAAACTAAATACCTCAAACTGCTCTCTTGGATCACGCCCGGGTTTGGCAAGCTCTGCCATAATATCATTTAAAGTAGGCAAACCCACTTCTTCACTCACATATTGTTGAAGTTTGATCTTTTTCTGCTGTGCGGTATCGCTCAGCAATTCTTCCAAAGAACAACCCAGGTCTGCCGCCATTCTGTTGATCAGCTCATAACGTTCAGGATGTACCCCACTTGCATCCAAAACATGTGCACCATTTCTGATGCGGAGGAAACCCGCCGCCTGTTCAAATGCTTTATCACCCAAACGTGGTACTTTTTTCAGACTTTCTCTGTTTTTAAAAGCACCATGCTCATTCCTGTAGCTAATGATATTTTGTGCCAGTTGAGGCCCCAGTCCGGAAACATAAGCCAGTACCTGCTTGGAAGCCGTGTTCAATTCCACGCCTACCGCATTCACACAACTCATTACAGTATCATCCAAAGAAGCCTGCAATTTATTCTGATCGACATCATGCTGGTACTGCCCCACACCGATAGATTTAGGATCAATTTTAACCAGCTCTGCTAAAGGATCCATCAAACGGCGCCCAATAGACACCGCACCTCTAACCGTAATATCGTGATTTGGAAACTCCTCCCTTGCGGCTTCTGATGCAGAATAAATAGAAGCACCGCTTTCATTCACCATCACAACCGATACTTCACCTAGTCCCAGCCCACGAACAAAAACCTCCGTTTCCCTGCCAGCTGTTCCATTGCCGATAGCAATGGCTTCAATCTCATACTTAGCGCAAAGCTTCTGTATAGTCTCTGCGGCATTTTTAACGTTATTCTGACCCGTATGCGGAAAGATGGTGGTGTTTTCGAGTAATTTTCCTTGCTTGTCCAGGCAAACCACTTTACATCCCGTCCTGAAACCAGGATCTATGGCCAGAACATTCTTTTGGCCCATAGGTGCAGCCAGCAATAACTGTCTTGCATTTTCTACAAACACCCGGATGGCTTCTTCATCGGCCTTTTCCTTAGAAAAACCACGAAGTTCATTTTCCATAGAAGGTGCAAGTAAACGCTTATAGCCATCCTGGATAGCCAACTCAACCTGTTGTGCATTTTTATTGGAAGATTTGATGAATTGCTTTTCCAGCAAACGAATCGCTCCCTCTTCAGCTGGTGCAAGCTCCAGCTTTAATACCGATTCATTCTCCCCGCGGCGCATGGCCAGAACGCGGTGAGAAGGTGTAGATTTAACCGGCTCATCCCAGTTAAAATAATCTTTATACTTGATCCCTTCCTCTTCTTTTCCACTCACCACCACCGATTTAAATTTACTGTGCTGCTGAAAATAAGTTCTCATCGTCGCCCGGGCCTCTGTATTTTCATTGACCATCTCTGCAATAATATCTCTGGCACCAGCCAAAGCCTCTTCCACAGAAGCTACCCCAAGCTCTTCACTCAGATATTTTGCAGCCTCACCTTCCGGGTCTTCACCACGTTGTTCCAAAACCAATAGGGCCAATGGCTCCAAACCTTTTTTTCTCGCCTCAGAAGCCCTTGTTTTGCGTTTAGGCTTATAAGGAAGATAAATATCTTCGATCTCCGTGATGGTGAGTGCCGCATTGATCTGTGCCTCCAGTTCAGGGCTCAGTTTTCCCAATGCGGTCAGTGCCTTCAAAATCGCTTCCCTTCTTTTGTCCAGGTCGCGCAATTGCTGGAACCGGTCTCTTACCGCGGCTACCTGAACCTCATCCAGGCTTCCGGTCGCTTCTTTCCGGTAACGGGAGATAAAAGGCACTGTAGCACCTTCATCCAGCAATTCAATTGTAGAAAGAACTTGTTTCTCTGCTATAGCTAATTCAGCAGCAATGATTTTCGAGTGATGACTCATTTCGTTGTTTTTTAAAATAAAAAATCCCGAAGGGCACGAGCCATCGGGATTATATTTCTGGATTATCTTTAATAGCTTATTTTGCTACGTACAATACTTCTTTTACAGCTTTCACTACACGCTCTGCGTTTGGCAAACTTGCTGCAATCAGCGTAGGTGCATATGGAAGCGGAACATCAGCACAAGTAATACGCAATACCGGTGCATCTAAATGATCGAAAGCATTTTTCTGAACATTAAAAGCAATCTCAGAAGAAATAGACGCCAATGGCCATGCTTCTTCCACAATTACCAAACGGTTTGTTTTTTTCACCGACTCAATGATCGTTGCATAATCAATAGGACGTACAGTACGCAAATCAATAACCTCTGCATTGATGCCTTCTTTAGTCAGCTCTTCAACAGCAGGGTTCACTACACGGGTCAGCATTTTACCAAAAGTTACGATCGTTACATCAGTACCTTCCTTAACCACATTAGCTTTACCCAATGGGATGTAATATTCTTCTTCAGGAACCTCTCCTTTATCGC
Organism: Pedobacter sp. ASV19; assembly: GCF_016429005.1. Lineage (GTDB taxonomy): Bacteria > Bacteroidota > Bacteroidia > Sphingobacteriales > Sphingobacteriaceae > Pedobacter. Next base: position 33,393 of record NZ_JAELTV010000014.1, on the reverse strand, counting down.
CATACATCACCTCAGATTCCATAAAGATAACAGGATCCGGATCAAGGATAGCTTGTTTTAACAAACCTTTAGCCTCATAAGGGGTTGAAGGAACCACCACTTTTAAACCAGGGCAGTTGGCATACCAGTTTTCAAAATTCTGAGAGTGCTGCGCACCCAATTGGCCGGCATTACCTGTTGGTCCGCGAAATACGATTGGCACAGAAAACTGGCCTCCGCTCATGGACAGCATTTTAGCCGCACCGTTAATAATCTGATCAATAGCAACCAAAGAGAAGTTAAATGTCATAAACTCTACGATTGGAACTAATCCGTTCATTGCAGCCCCAATACCAATACCGGCAAAACCAAGCTCCGCAATAGGGGTATCAATAATGCGTTTGTCTCCAAACTCATCCAGCATACCCTGACTAACTTTGTATGCACCGTTATATTGCGCTACTTCTTCTCCCATCAAAAATACGTTTTCATTTTTACGCATCTCTTCGCTCAGGGCTTCACGCAGGGCTTCTCTAAATTGAATCTCTCTCATTGTATATTCAAATATTAACTGTGGGCAAATATAAGTATTGTAATCTAATTATAAAGTAGTGTTTTAATTACACTTGGGCATCTTTAGCCCGATCTAACATCCTTTGGTCATTTTACATTCCACACAAGGTCAAATAGGGCGAAAAAACAAAGCCAGCCTCGTTTTCTGTAGGTTTGAAAGGAATATTTTCATCGAAAAGTTCCGCAAGTTTTGCACTTAATAAATCCAGAAACTCGGCTTTGATGCTTTCCAGCCGCTCGCCATTCAATTTGGTCTTCTCCTTTCCCTCCATAAAAAAAGTGCCCTCTTTTCGCATATTACGGGTACTGTACAGATTCGGTTCCACGCCCGTCAAACCATTAGCCTGCTCGAAAACATAGGTGTAAAAAAGCGTCTGCACCAGCGCTTTATTCTGCTTATTGCCATTGGTATCGAACACTTCCTCCAGGCTGCTGAACCTCAGGTTATCGCTGCCGGTTTTATAATCCACAATACGGGTAACACCGTTTCTGCGGTCAATGCGGTCTATAATCCCATGCAGAATAATCTTTTTTTCCTGGCCTTTAAGGCTGAATTTAAATTCAACCTGGTCTTTCTTCTCCATAGCCAGCACTTCAAAGGGCGCCTGCTGCTCATCATAATCCAGGATCAGCGCAGCATACTCTTCTACGATGGCCAGAACCACCTTCTGCATGCCGTTGTGTACAACCTGGTGGTGCTGGTTCTCATACATCACCTGCGCAAATCCCCTTACCGCAAGAGCAGGTACTTCTTTCCGTTTTTGGGCGATGCGTTCCTGTGTAACCGGACCTCCTTCCTCCATCAGATCCTGATAAAAGGTTTCCATAACGAAGTGGAGTATGGAACCGATGTAGTTGGCCTCCAGATTTTCGGAAATTTCCTTTGGCTCTTCAATCCTGGCAATATACTTGTAAAAAAACTGCAGCGGGCAATTGATATAAGAAGTCAAAGCAGAAGCCGAAAGACCAATTTCCCCATTCAGGTATTTATTCAGCACAGCCATCACCTTTTCGTCTTTCTTCACTTCTACATGCATTCTTTTTTCTGTACGAATGCTTTGTTTATGCTCCAGGTAATTAAAAGTATAACCGCTTTCATATTCCAGTTGTCGCAAAAAACGCGTCGGTTCCCCTGTATTGGTATCGTCTGCCTGCGCATTGTAAACCAGGCTTACTTTTTCAGAGCGTTGCATCAGCCGGTAAAACATATAAGCAGATATGGCATCCTGGTTTTCCAGAACCGGCAATCCATATGCCCTTCGGATACTATCGGGAATAAAGCTGGGTGAAACACTCGTCTGTGGCAACAAACCTTCGTTCACCCCAAGAATATAAATCCGTTCAAAATCCAGGCTCCGGCTTTCCAGTAATCCCATGACCTGTATTCCCTGAAGTGGTTCTCCGGTCAAAGGAACGGAAATGCCCTGAATCGCCTTCTGCATCAGCGACAAAACAAAAGAAACTTCCCTGATTTGCTGCAGTTGAGGTAAATGCTCTTCCAGGGCATCATGCAAGCGGTTCAGTTCTTTAATTGTAGCCACAAACAGATCTGCCTCGGTCTGCTTCAAACTTTTATCTGCCAGCTGCTGTTCCAATATCCGCTTAAAAATTGCCTGCAAAGAGAGCGTAGCCTCGGCTGCAGAATTGATCCGGGTAAAAAACAAGGCCAGCAAACCTTTCTGGCTTTGCAAACGGACCAAAGGAACTTCTGCAAGTTGTTCCAGCAATAACTTTTGCTGTATTTTAGCCCGCATTTGTTCCGTGATCCCAGTGAGCGGATGTGATAAAAATGCCTCCACTTCCCGGTAATACACCGTATCCTTTGCACCCTGAATCAATTGTGCCTGTATACTCAACCAGAGATCAGCCAGGCCAAAAATGGAAGAGGCCACCAAAGGGTAACCCATCGTGACATTGACGTCGATCGCCTTGTAAACTTCTGCCACCTCAAAATGAGTGGGAATGGTTTGCAAAACCGGCAAAAGTAAGCTTTCATCGGCTAGGATCAGGGCAATCTTACCCGTATCTGTTTCTCCCAATAAAGGATAATCCCGCTGCAAGGCGGTATTCAAAATTTTCGCTTGTGCAACCTGTCCTTGTGTCTTATACACATCCACCACTTTCGCGGGTAAACGGATCAGATCGCGCGGGCCACCTAATGCATTGATCAAACCCGTTTGCTGTAAATTTCTTCTTAAAAACAGGCCAGCCTCCTGTAAAGGATCATTTAAGTAATAAGTATCTGTATCAAAATAGAACAGGGCTTTACCGGCTTCCTGCCAGCGGCTGAAAACCTTTGCTTCTGCCCGGCTCAGTGCATTAAACCCAACAAAGATCAATTTACCCTGATCAAAAGTCCGGACAAAATCATCCGGTTTTCCTTCCGCCAGCTGGCGGTAAATATGGCCCATTGTGGTCAATCCCTTTTCCCGGAGTGCTTCATGGAAGCCCCGGTAAAGTTCCGGCATCCGTTGCCACATTTTGATAAACTGTTCCTGCTGTTTTTTATGTTTTCCTTCAGAATAAGAACTCCAGAAGCCTTTTAAAAAGGCCTGCTGTTCTTCACTCAGGTAATCAAACTGGTAATCCACCTCTGCAAAATCCTCCAGTTGCTCAAACAACTTCTCCGCATCAACCAGATCATTATCAATCTGGGCAAAATCACTTAAAATGATCCGGGCAACCGGATAAAATTTAGCGGGTTCTATCGGCTGATCTCCGTATTGCAGGGCCAGCTCATTATACTTCTTGTAGAGTGTAAAGAACTGCGTAAAGGCGTCAGCTGTTTTTAATGGGCTGGATAAAGCAAAAAATTCCTGTATAGTATAAAAAGCAGGGCTCCAGAAAGGTTTCTGTATCACATTGGCCAGATGATGCTGTAAATAAGCTACCGGTCTTTTATTGTTAAAGACAATGGCGGCATATTGCAGATCATCTCCCAGCCGGTCCACCAAATCTTCTGCTACTTCTTTTAAAAATGCTTTCATAACCAGCCTCCGTTTTTCTTCTTCATTTTTATACTTTTTTCAAAACTCCGGTTAAGGCATAAAACAAATACGTGTTCACCGTCGTATAACCCATCGCCTGCAGTAAACTTCTGTAGTGATCTACCTGCTCCACGTGTTTATTACTTTCCTGCTGGGTAAATTTGTAATCAATAATGGTAACCTCTTTACCTTTTATCAGCACTTTATCCGGACGGTAGCTTTTCCCCTCGGTATCGATGATGCTCCGTTCATTTAAACTTTCCTCACTGCCCGTCAAAATTTCCTGTAGACCGCTGTGCTGAAGAACAGACAAAGCCTGGTTGCGCAGAAAAGGCAGTTCCTCCACTTTAAAAATGCCTTCCAGCAGCAGAGTCTGCAGCACCTCCTCTACTTCCTTCGGATCACTTGCCGAAGCCAGGATCTCATGAAGTATAGTCCCCGTTCTCCCGGCACTTTCACCCGTAAGCAAATCGATTTCTCTGCGTTTCAGTCTTGCATCAAAAACCTGGCTCAATCTGTCCGATACCGGATAAAGCTCCAGTTCAATCTCCCTTTTTAAGGTTTCCTTTTCCGGAACCGAGGCCACCGGATCATCGATCAGGTAATTTCCTTCTTCAGACAGCTGGTCTGCAAAAACCTTGAAAAGCAAGTCGCCAATGTTAGTCACCGTATCAGACTTTTTACCCATCGTACTGATGTATAAATACTCCTTTGACCTTGTTGTGGCTACATAAAGCATATTCAAGGCGTCCATATTATTGTACAGCAATTCTTCAAAGTAAGGCCTCGCTACGGTTGACCGCCCCAGTTCTTTGGTATATTTCAGGGGAATGCTGTGCAAATGGTGATAAGGGGTATCCGCGGCAGAAACCCAGAATATCCCATTGGTTTTTCCATTAATATCCCAGTTGCAAAATGGCAGCATGACCGCACGAAAAGCCAAACCTTTAGATTTATGGATCGTAATCACTTGTACCGCATCTGTATTTTCAGAAGAAGGTAATGTTCTTCTTGCCCCTTCTTCCTCCCAATAGTTCAGGAAAGCAGCAATTCCTTTTTCACCGTGCAGCGCAAAGCTTCCGGCCAGATCCCTCAGTGCCAATAAATAAGGCAGCATCATCACGTTCCTTTTTTCGTTCAGACCATAAGCCTCTATAATTTTCTCCAGTAAAGCCGGAAGTGGCTGTTGCATCCAGGTCTGCCATTCCACACAAAGCGTCTCCGGAAGCAAATCACCCAGCTGGGCCAGACTCTTAAACTTCAGAGAGAAAAAGTGATGAGGTTCAACGGGTTTCTGCTGCAGCCTGGCATATAGACTAATACAGTTGGCCTTATACAGGGCTGTGTTCTCCGCAAGGCCACCCATCACCTGCAAGGTATTGATGATCAACTTCACTGCGGTATTATTGCTCAGCAACAGTGCCTCTCCGGAAATCACATCTATCCCCTGCTCCATGAGGGTTTCTACTGCGGCAACGGCTTCAGAATTCGACCGGACGAGAATACAAATATCCCGGGGTTTATATTTTTTTACGGTAAACAGAACATCAAGTTCTGCAATCATTTTACTTAAAGCCAGGTCCCGGAAGGTTGTTTTGGTGAGCGCATTTCCTTCGGGATCTGTTTTAAATACATTAAAACTGATCGTCCCTCCTTCCAGGGTATAAGGTGTTGTTCTCTGCTCTGCCTCTGCATACACATCCGTAACAATCCGGTCAAAGCCTTGTTGCTGCCACCATTTCAACAGATCAGGAAGGCTTTCCTGTTCCGTAATAGCTCCATTTAAGCCCGATTGCATCAATTGGGGCAGCTGTTTAAAAAGTGTATTGTTAAAATGAATGATATTCTTCGTACTCCGGTAATTTTCTTCCAGACTATCTTCTATGACATTATGGATCTGAACATCCTGTTTAGCCTGCTGATGCAAAATGTTCCAGTCCCCGTTCCGCCAGCGGTAAATGGACTGTTTGGTATCCCCCACAATCAGGTGATCTATCAATTTCCCGCTGGGTGAGGCCATGGCATTGGTCAGCAAAGACTTAAAACTCCCCCATTGATTGGCTGAGGTGTCCTGAAATTCATCAAACAGGAAATTCCGGTACCGGTTTCCCATTTTTTCCCAAATGAAGGAAGGATTGTCATCCGCATCATCTGTAATCCCTTTCAGCAGGGTCTGTGCATCACTGATCAGCAGATTCGGGCTTTCATTCCGGTATTCTTTCAGTAAAAGCGCCATTTCCTGCATCAACCTCAGGTAATATAAATTTTTGTTGAAGGCCTGTGCCAAAAGATAAGCAGACAACCCTTCCTGATAGGCAGAGACCAATTTAGCAATCACCGGGTTAAGTTCATCATAGGCGGTATTTACCGCAGCTTTCTGAAACCATTCTTCCGGCTGATCCACCAGTTTAGCCAAACTGCCGATCTTAGACAAATCGCCATCTGCAATCTTCTGAAGGTTATTTAGGGGCGAGCGTGACTTTCCCTTCAAATCTCCCACATCAATATCTTCTACCTGGAAGATCTGCAATGCCTGCTCTGCTAAATCCTTTACCGTACCTTCAAAAGCTTCTATGCCCAACCGGGTGATCTTGTTATAGTCTTTGAACAAGGTATCCAGGTCCGCGATTTCTCCCAGTTCTTTCACTGCCTGTTCAAAAGGCTGATAGCGTTCCTTAAAGATCTCATTGGTCAGTTCAATCAGTTCTCTCCTGTAATTCCAGCTCAAATTATTATTGATCCGGTCCAGGGCCAGGTCAATGATCCACTGCAACAGTACCGGGTTTTTGTCCAAAGCCTTATCTAAACGTTCTGCCAGTTCGTTCTTTACCTTATCATAGTTCATTTCCAAACCATAACCGGCGTCCAAACCAAGCTCAAAGGCAAAACCCCTGATCACTTTCTGAACAAAACCATCAATGGTACTCACCGAAAACCGGCTGTAATCGTGCAGGATCTTCCTGTAAATGACATCTGATTTTCGTTTCAAACTTCCTGCATCCAAATCCGGATGAGCTTTCAGTACAATATCCCTGTAATCACCAATCTTTTTAGAAGGATCTCCCTGCGCAAAACCTTTCAGCACTTCCATGATCCTGGTTTTCATCTCTTCAGTTGCTTTATTGGTAAAGGTTACTGCCAGAATTTCCCTGTATTTGGTTTCTGAAGAAAGCAACAGAGTTAAATAATGCGCCGTCAGGCTAAAGGTCTTACCCGAGCCGGCAGAAGCTTGTAATATTTTAAGTGGCTGTTGAGGCATCAGGTAAAGCTAGAACTTATTTGTAAATTTACCATATGAACCCGACATGAATAGGATAATCATCAAAGGCTCTACCTCACTATTAAAACAAAACACTCATGAAACTAAAAGTATTACTGCTCCTTGCCCTAATGTCTGTTGCCGCTGCAGGCCAGGCCCAGGATAAAAAGGAAGGCGAGAAAAAAGAAGCCGTACACATTTATAACCCTAATACCAATGCGCAGGTAGATTTAAATGCGGCCATTTCCAAAGCAAAAAAAGAAAAAAAGAATGTTTTGGTACAGGTAGGTGGCAACTGGTGCATCTGGTGCATCCGCTTCCATGAACTGGTAGACAAAACCCCGGAATTGAAAAAACTGATCGGAGACAATTTTGAATGGGTACTGGTGAACTGGAGTCCGGAAAACAAAAATACCGCAGTTTTAAGCAAACTGGGCAACCCAGGCCGCTTTGGCTTCCCTGTATTCGTTGTCCTCGACGGAGAAGGAAAAGTTCTTCACATCCAGGACTCTGGTTACCTGGAAAGAGACGCAGAAGAGAGCAAAACAGAAGGTAAAGGCCACAGCATAAAAAAAGTCCAGGGCTTTTTAAACAACTGGACTTATAAAGCGCTGCATGCGCCAACGATCTAAATTAATTACCGGCCGTCTCCGTATTTAAAGAACGTGTTGACCGTAACCGGCAACCTTCCGCTGGGGTTAACTTCATTTTTAAATACGGATGCCGCCGCCTTTTGCATAAAATCTTCTTTCTGATAAGCCACCAGTAAGAATTTACTATTCTCCAACCCATTCCATTGAGACAGGTTATAAGGGTTGGCGAAAACGGCAAAGCAGGCATTTTTCTGACTCTGGTCTTTCAGGAACATTTTCAGATCTGCACTCAGCACCATTCCATTTCCCGGACGGATACGGGTATCGTGAATGCCGATAATCACCTGGTCAAACCCACCAAGCTCTCTCGCAACAACTGCAATCTGGTTGGCGTTTGCATTCTTGTCTAAAGTATAAAAAACAGCATTCTGATAATAAGTTCCCAGTTCCTTTTGGAATACGGTCACCTCAGGTGTCCCAACACTGATAATTACGGTTCTTTTTTCTTTATCAAGCTGAGGAAGCACTTCTCGTCCCTTCAGCAAAGTCATAGCAGCATTGGCCAGTTCCTGACGCAGCGCCAGGCTCTCCGGACGATTCACATCGGCAAGTACATGATGTTCGTCGAGACTATCCTTCTTATTCAAACCCGCCCAATATTTGGCCATCAGGATCTTTTTCACACTTTCGTCAATCCGCTCCATGCTGATCCTGCCCGAACGTACGGCTTTCCGAACCAGTTTAATGGCCCTGTCGCTATTCTCCGAAAGTTCCAGGATATCATTACCCGCAATAACTGCCATCACATCAGCCTCTCCATCTTTAAAATATTTCACCACGCCCTTCATCTCCATCGCATCAGAAATAATGATCCCTTTGAAACCAAGTTCTTCCTTTAAGATCCCGGTTACAATAGGCCTTGACAAGGTAGAAGGCATATGCGGGGTATTGTCCAATGCAGGAATATTCATATGGGCAATCATTACACCGGAGGCATTTTGGCGGATCAGTTCCCGGAAAGGATAGATCTCCAGACTGTCCAGGCGGGCTTTAGTAAAATTCAGCTGGGGAAGATCAAAATGAGAATCCACATCCGTATCCCCATGCCCTGGAAAATGTTTCAGACTCACCATCAGACCACCATCCTGCATTCCCTTCATATAAGCCGCACCAGAAGTGGCCACGTTATATTTATTTTCGCCAAAAGAACGGTAATTGATGACCGGATTCTTTGCGTTATTGTTCACATCAACATCGGGCGCCAGGTTCATATGCATCCCCACTCTCCGGTAATCTTTTGCAACCTCTATTCCCATTTTATAGATCAGTTCTTTATTTTGAACTGCCCCCAGGGCCATTTGGTACGGATAAGAAATGGTACTGTCCAGGCGCATGCCCAAACCCCATTCTCCATCAGAGGTAACCAATAAGGGTACACGTGCCAGTTCCTGGTATTTATTGGTGAGGATTACCTGCCTGCCCGGGCCTCCCTGGAAAAACACCAGGCCCCCTATCCGTTCTTTCTTAATTACATTTCCAATCGAATCTTCATAGGCCTTTGTAGAATTGGTTAAGGCCCTGACAAAGAACATTTGTGCAATCTTCTGACGCCTGCTCAATTTATTAAAAACAGAATCTACCCATTGATTGGGCTCGGAAAGTGTTTCTATATACGACTTTTTTTGGGCATTAACTGTAGTTATGGAAGTGAGGGCAACAAATGCCCAGACCGAAAAATGCTTAAACTTCATTATTTTAACGAATGGTTAGGAGCCCAAAGATAAACACAAAATAGAACACCGCCGACTTTCGAAAAAATAAAGCCATAAAAAATCCTGAACCGGTTCAACTGATTCAGGACTTTTTATTCAACTCATCATTAAGGCAGTTTTTTAAATATATTGGTTACGACCTGCGGAATATCGTCCACTGCTTTTTGAGGATTATCCAGATCACCTTCTGCCCAGCCTCTCCAGATTACTTTCTTGGTTTTTCTATCAATCAGATCAATCATAATACTTCCTGCTTTTACGGTTTCCCTTCTCGCCTCACTGCCTACATATATTGGCATAGGGTCATAATAAGAAAAATATCTGTATGCTCTTCCCCGGTAATAGGCAATCCTTGGACTTAACCTTGCAGGAGGATTGTAATATACAGGATCATTATATTCCCGGGTTTCTTTATTGACCACCGCTGTATATCTAACAAGTATATCGGGTTTCTGGTTGTCAAGTACCAAACCTTTTTTCTCTAACTCTTTACTCGCTGCATCAACAATCCTGTCTGTTGCCACATCATTGTTATAAAAACTGGACGATTTGGAATACCCCTCAGGTATCCAGGCATACGTCTTATAATGCTGGGTACTGAGTGGTTTGTTACTTACTGCATAATAGTTGTAAGAAGAACATGCTGAGGCCATTATACTTATGGTGAACAGCATAAAAATTAGTCTTTTCATATTTTTTAATCCTTTCTATAATTACATATTGCAATCATTTCTACCGGGATGACTAACCTTTGTCCTTTTCGAGAACTGATCACTATCTATGAGACAGTTCGCGGGCAAAAAAGTTTAATTTATTTTTCGGACCAGTATTTTTATGTATCAAAATTGATACAGTTTTTCAGAAGCCTTCCACACAGTTCTAGGTAAGCTTCATTTTTTTTATCCACCCTGTAAAAAAGGGATAACAGCCCTTACAAAGGGGATTATTCTTTTTTTGACATTAAAGCCTTCGATTTACTGGCACATTTATTTCACTTCAATACCCAACAAATAAATGAACATAATAAGAATCCTAAAAATCCCTTACCATGAAGAAGCTCATTTTTCTGGCAGCAAGCCTGTTCTTTGCAGGTGCTGTACACGCTCAAAGTCCAATAAGAATCGGTATTAAAGCCGGACTTAATCTTCCTAACATCATCAAAGATAATGGGAACAATAATTTCAGCACCAAAATAAACCCTGGCTTTAATGCCGGTTTAACGTTGGATGTTAATCTGATAGAGGGTCTGGCGATTACACCGGAGCTCTTATATTCTCAAAAAGGCTATAAGCTCACCTCTGATGTTGGCGAATTTACACAGACAACCAATTTTATTGACATTCCTGTTCTGGCAACCATTAAGCTTGGATCAAGCCCTTTGCATTTGGTTGTAGGTCCGGAAGTCTCTTTTTTGCTGTCTACCAAAAACAAATTTCAAAATGGTTTTGGTTCGGCAGAAGAGAAAATTGTTGAAGATGATACCGATCGTTTCAAAAAAAGCCTGTTCGGCGGTGTTATCGGTTTCCGCTATGACATCAACAGCAATGTGGATATACATGGCCGTTATGCCCTGGATTTCCAAAAGAACAATCAAAACGGCAGCACTCAAACCCCGGAGTATAAAAATCAGGTGTTTTCTGTTGGCTTTGGTTATAAATTCTAAATCCTTGATACCATTAGCTGCCTAAGTTCAGTATGACTGCGCCATGAGTGCGCAGTGAGTGCGGCATGAGTGCGCCTTTTTTTAATTAAAAGGCGCACTCATGCCGCACTCATTTTGTAGGTACACCGCAGTCATATTGAACGATTATTCAGCCACCTAGCAAACAGTACTCATTTCCCTGAGGGTTTCTTTTACGTATAAGCTAGCCAGCTTATCTACCACATAGTCAATTTCTTCTTCGGTATTGTAGCGGCTAAAGGAAAAGCGAATGGTTGTACGGTCAAAATCACCGCCTAAAGCGCTGAGTACATGAGATCCTGCAGTAGAATGGCTGCTGCAGGCGCTTCCGCCAGAAGCACAAATGTTATTTTGGTCCAGATAAACCAATGGAGACTGCCCGCCCGCAGGAGCCGGAAGAGATACACTCAATACGGTAGCCAGACTCAGTTGATCTACAGCAGAGTTACCGTTAAATTTAATTCCCGGGATTTTACTGATCAGATTGTAAATCATTTTTTCTTTAAGATGACGAATGTGCGGTTGATAAACTGATGAATTCCTGTAAGCCAGTTCCAGGGCTTTGGCCAGACCTACAATACCAGTCACATTTTCAGTACCGCTACGTTGTCCTTTTTCCTGAGACCCTCCGTTGATCAAGGGCTGCAATGGTGCTAAAGTACGTTTATATAAGAAGCCGATTCCCTTTGGACCATGAAATTTATGAGCAGAACCAACTAAAAAATCTGTATTTAATTTTGAGGTATTGTACCTGTACTGCCCCATGGTCTGAACAGTATCTGTGTGAAATATTGCGCCGTAGCTTTTACAGACTTCTCCGATTTCATGGATATCATTCAGATTTCCAATTTCGTTGTTTCCATGCATTACAGAAACAAAAGCTTTTTCATGAGTAGACAAGAGCTGGTCCAGGTGAGAAAGTGACAAATTTCCTTTTTCATCATGTTTTAAATAGACCAGTCTGATTTCCCCGTCACGCTGCAAGCTCCTCAAGGTGTTCAAAACTGCATGATGTTCAAAGGGCGTAGTAATGGCCAGCCGGATCCCGTTGGCCCGGATTGCTGAAACAATTGCAGTATTATCGGCTTCAGTTCCGCCCGAGGTAAATACGATCTGGTCCGGGGTCGCTTCCAGCAGGTCAGCAATAATACCTCTGGATTGTTCAATGGCTGTTCTGGCAGCTTTGCCATGCTGATGGGCGGAAGAAGGATTTCCAAAACTCTCGAAAAGATAGGGTTCCATTGCTTGAAAAACTTCTCTGCTTAATGGTGTTGTGGCGGCATTGTCTAAGTAAATCTTCATCTTTTTAATTTAAAATTTGATAAAAGCTACTTATTCAGAAATTCAGATGGAATCATCAATCTTATCTTTCCGCAATACGCGGAAGGAGTTAGCACCTTATACGATAACAGGTTGCTAAGACGTCACAGGGCCTTTCCCTCAGTCTTTCTGGATAAGTAAATACGTTTAAGAACGAATTCTTAAAACAAAGATAACAATAGTCTACTAATTAAGTATACTTTTTATGAAAATATTTTTTTACCTCTTTTGTTCGTATCCACTTTAAGGATTTCTTAACATTAAGGGAATATTGCCGCTGTAGATTTGTTAAAAATTTTAACATCGAAACAACAGCTACCCTTTCTATCCCCGACCTGGTGACTTCCTTAAAACAAGGAGACCGGCTCGCTATGGAAAACATTTACCGCGATTATTGGGAGGTTGTTTTAGACAGCGCCTACAAAAGGGTACGTGATGAAGGGGTCGCCCAAGATATTACACAGGAAATTTTCATCTCCCTTTGGGAAAACAGGGACCGTTTGGTTATTGGGGGAAGCCTGGGGGCTTATCTTCAGGGCGCTGTAAAATATAAAGTGATCAATTATTTTAAATCGGCGATTGTTAAAGAAAAACATCAGGATGATCTGACGATGCTGGTTGGAGAACAAAACGCTGCTTCGGCGGAAAGCCAGCTCCTGTTAAAGGATCTTCATAAAGAAATTGATGACGCCATGCTGGAACTACCTGATAAAATGCGCCTTATATTTTCTATGAGCAGGAAACAGGAAAAAACCATACAAGAAATTTCTATGGAGTTGAACCTGTCTGCTCAAACCGTTAAAAATCAAATTTCTGCAGCATTGAAAGTCGTAAAGAAAAAATTGTCTTATCTGCTGATTTTAACCATCCTGATTCTGTTAACACAAACTTAACCCAAGCTTAACGGCATTGGCTAGTACCATTCTTTTTTTGAACTGACATGTATATAGATGACAAAAGAAGAAAGGGCCAGAATACTGCTCCAAAAATATACGGATCACACTGCAACTCCAACTGAGCGCAATCAGGTGGAAAAATGGTATGCGGAATACGATAAACATCCGGTACAAATAAATCTCTTCGCCAAAGAAAAGATCCACGCCAGGATATCGGCCCGGATTCAGGAGGAAATGATTAAAGAAACAAAAACAATTCGCAGAAGACTTCCTGCGCTGCAATTTGTACTCCGCACAGCAGCGGTGCTTGTTGTTGTTTGTGGAGCAGAGCTGGCCTTCTGGCATTTTTCCAGACCACAGGTTCTTCCTGAAAAACTGGTTACCGTTGCCACCCTGGCCGGTGAAAAAAAGGACCTGGTTCTGCCTGATGGTTCTCAAATTACGCTAAACCCCTCCTCCCGGTTGATCTATCCGGCAAAGTTTAAATCGAACATCCGCCTGGTAAAACTGGCTGAAGGGGAAGCTTTCTTTAAAATTTCCCATGAGGAAAAGCGGCCCTTTACCGTTCAGACTTCAGAAGGCATCTACACCAAGGTTCTGGGAACCTCCTTTCGAATCAAATCCTATCATTTGAGCCCAAAAATTGAAGTTTCAGTCGCAACAGGAAAAGTTGCTGTAGGAAATTCGCACCAGGTATTCGGTACCCTGGTTAAAGGCCAGCAGATCGCCTATGATAAAAAGAGACAGCTTGCTGCAATCAGTTACACGCCTCAGCCAGTTTATATTAACCTTGTTTTTGAAGGGACACCTTTAAAAAAGGTATTCGAAAAACTCGCTTATGCTTACAGTATTCAGATTGATCTCGACAATCCGGTGCTGGGTAACAAAAAATGTACAGCTTCTTTTAACACCAGGCAAAAGCCGGAAGAGATTTTGGATATCCTATGCATCCTTCACCACCTAAAATTTAACCAATCAGACGATCATAAAACCTTTAATGTGTATAAAAAATGAGTGTATAGAAGAAATTGCATAAACCGGTACTGATCAGATCAGCACCGGTAATTTTTGGAGCCGGGCTTCTAACGCCAATTGAACCGCCCAGCTTATTTTAAAACACGATTTAATGTTATAAAACAAATAAAAATATGAAAAAATCCTCAAAGAAGAGGTTACCAGCTCTTTATAAAGCCATGAAATACTCCTTATTAACTTTTTCTATCCTGTGTACCTTCTGCGGGGCGCTTCTGGCCTCTCCTTCCATGGCACAAAAAATGGAAAAAAGTACGGTGAGCCTGAAGGCAGCCAAAGACCGGTCTGCCATTTCCCTGATCAAAGAGATTGAAAGTGCAACCGGCCTTCATTTTGTGTACAATCCAGACTTGCTTGCCGGGCACAAAGCAGAAAGTGATTTTTCGAAAAATGAGAAAGTAGCTTCTGTTCTTAAAAAACTGGGCCTGATCTATACAGAGAAAGGCGATTATATTTTACTTAGAAGCCTTCCGGAACCACCTAAAAAGGCAGACAGGATCCTTAAAGGTGTGGTTAAAGACTCTACTGGAATGACCATGCCTGGAGTATCGGTAAAGGTGCAGGGGACTTCAAAAGCAACGACAACCGACGCGAACGGAAAGTTCTCTATTTCTGCGCCAGACGATGCAATACTGGTTTTTTCTATGGTGGGTTACAAGACCAAACAGGTGAAATTTGCAGGAAGCGACGATATAACGGTTATTTTGCAGGAAGACAAATCCCTGCTGAGTGAAGTCGTTGTGGTGGGTTATGGAACCCAGAAAAAGGCCACGCTAAGCGGCGCGGTAAGTACCGTTTCCCTGGATCAGCTGAATTCCCGCTCGGTAAACAGCGTTGGAGAAGTTCTGGCAGGGAAAGCGCCGGGTGTCATTGTAACCAATGAAGGTGGAGACCCGACATCGGGCCCAAGGATCAACATCAGAGGTTCTGGTGGGATTAATGGAGAAAGCCCTTTATATGTGGTGGATGGGTCTATTGTTACCGGAGCTCCTATAACAAGAGCAGACGGAACTACTGGGTATGGTGCACCGGTCATCAACCCAAATGATATTGAATCCATTTCTGTATTGAAAGACGGTGCTGCAGCTATTTACGGAGCAAGAGCATCCGGTGGGGTTATCCTGATCACCACTAAAAGAGGCAAAAGTGGTAAAATGCAGATTACGTTCGATGGCAAATATGGAACACAGAGCGCCTGGAAAAAATTGCAGCCATTAAATGCGGCCCAACGTGCTATGGTAGCCGCTACTGCAGCTAAAAATGGTGGAACAGCCATTCTTCCTGCTTTTGATCCGGCAAAATATCCTGACGGACAGATCACCAGAACCAATTGGATGGATGAGGTTTTCAGAACGGGTAGCACACAGGATTATAACCTGGGTATTTCTGGTGGAACGGAGAAATCCAATATCTTCCTAAGCTTCAATTACAGAAAAGCAGAAGGCATCGTTTTAAATACCAATGCAAAGCGGTATAATTTCCGCATCAATTCCGACCATCAGCTAACCTCCTGGTTAAAAGTAGGTGAGAATTTATCTTTCAGCAGCACCAATGGACAAGGTGCAAATACCAGCAGCGACTATACAGGCGCGTTGCTTTCTGCCATTTATTACCCAACCAACGGCACACCTTATAATCCGGACGGATCTTTTGCTGGTTTACCTGGCGGACAATATGCCGGTGATTACGGAGATATCGTGAATCCCGTTGCTGATTTGATGCGTTTGGATGTGAATAAGCCGGAAAACACATTGGTCGTGAATCCTTATGCTGTGGTTAACCTGGCAAAAGGCCTGACCTTCAGATCCAATTTAAGTGTAACCAAAGGTTTTTACAACTCTACTATTTTTACACCTAAACGTCCGGAAGTAGGAAAACCTGTCCTGATCAACTCTCTGGAAGAAAAACAAAGAACCTTTAATGATGTGCTTGCCGAGCAGGTTTTGTCTTACAAAACAGATATCAATTTGCACCATCTCGATTTTACCGGTGGCTATTCCTTCCAGAAGAGAAAGTATAAAGGCTTTTCTGTGATTGGCCATGGTTTTGACGATGAGTCTCCTTCTAAAAGGTACCTGGTGAATGCAACCGTATTTGAGCCAGCTGTCAGCGACCTTTACAGCGATGCATTGTCTTCACTTTTCTTAAGAGCAAATTACAACTATTCAGATAAATATCTCCTTTCTTTAATTGGCCGTCATGATGGTTCATCTTTAATTCCTAATCCAGACAACAGGTACCAATATTACTACTCTGCTTCTGCAGGATGGGTATTGACCAAAGAAAATTTCCTGGCGGAAAGCACCTGGTTAAGTGAACTCAAAATCAGAGGAAGTTATGGTTTACTGGGTAATCTGGGAAGTTTACAGCAAACCGATGTGAGTCCTTTACTACAAAGTACTATTGCTTATTTTGGACAGGTTCCTGCCGTACAAAATGGTTATGTATCTACTGTCCTCGCCAACCCTAACCTGACATGGGCCAAGTCCAAACAAACCAATATTGGTCTGGACCTGGGTATCTTAAAAAACAGCCTGACGCTGACTGCGGACTACTTTATTAAAAATACCTCGGATATGATCCTGACCAGACCCTTGTCTGGAACATCGGGACTGAACAGTCAGACCATCAATGCGGGTGTGGTACAGGATAAAGGTATTGAATTGGGATTGACTTACAACAGCCAGAAAAACAGGGAGTTTACCTATTCCATCAATGCCACTTTAACCAAGTTGAAGAATAAAGTGATCGAACTTGCTCCAGGACTCACCAGCATCACGCCTTCAACAAATTTCAGGAACGAAGTTGCGCCTTTATACATTACAGACGGACAGCCTTTATACAGTTATTATGTATTGAAAACGCAAGGCATTTTCCAGACACAGGCGGAAGTGGATAACTATAAAAATTCTAAAGGAGTTAAAATTCAACCCAATGCAAAACCAGGGGATTTTAAATTCGCCGATCTGGACGACAGCGGTTCAATTGATGGTAAAGACCGTTATTTTGCGGGCAGTGCCTATCCAAACTTTACTTATGGTTTGAGCTTCAATGCAAATTATAAAAACTTTGACCTGAATATTTTTGCACAGGGTGTCTATGGCAATAAATTGTTCAATGCAGTGAAACGCACCACTTACAGTGCAAGCGGACCTTCTTACAACAAGCTGGTTGGAATTCTGGATGCCTGGTCTCCTGAAAATCCAAACGGAAAAGTACCGATCATTTCTACTTCTGATGCCAACGGTAACTTCAATGCTTCTGATTTCTACGTGGAAAGCGGTTCATACCTGCGCTTAAGAAACATCACCCTGGGCTATACCCTGCCTAAATCGTTGAGCAACAAATTAAGAACTGGATCTGTGCGTATCTACGCGACTTCAAACAACCTGTTTACCATTACCAAATACTCAGGATTTGATCCGGAAATCGGAATGGACAACAACGGATTGGACGTGGGACGTTACCCGCAGGCCAGAACCTTCCTGCTTGGATTAAGTGTGAATTTATAATTTTTAAAAAGAAGAGAAATGAGACAAAGCATAAAATATATGACAATAGGCGCCCTGGCGCTGATGAGTTCCTGCTCAAAACAACTGGATATTACACCTGAAGGTGCGCCATCTGCAGGAAACTTCTGGAAGACCAAAGAAGATGCGGTTAAGGCAGAAGCAGGTATGTATGAAAAATACAATGACGAGGATTATTATGGAAGGGGCATGTTTTGGTTCATCAATGCCAGCGATGATATGGTGACCGGAAGGAACAAACCGGAAGCGGACAATATTAAAAATTTCAACCGGAACTATATTGGAGGCGGTTACACCGAGTCACAATGGTCGATGCGTTATGCGACCATCAAACGGGCAAATGATATCATCAAAAATGTTCCGGCCATTCAGATGGACGAGCAGTTGAAGAAACAGATCATTGGTGATGCTTATTTCAACGCGGGTCTGGTTTATTTCCAGCTGGCCTCAAATTATGGTAACGAAAAAGCTGGTGTGCCTATCATCAGTCCCGAAACGGATCCTTCAATCGCTACACCAAGGGCAGCGAATGTAAATGAAAACTACGATTATATTATCCAGCTCTTGTTGAAAGCGGCAGACAATCTGCCTTATTTTACGGATATGCAACCAGCTGATTATGGAAAGGCGCACAAAACAGCCGCCTGGTCTTATTTATCTAAGGTATACCTGTTTAAAAAAGATTATGCCAATGCGGTTAAGTACTCGGACATGGTGATCAATTCCGGGAAACATGATTTGGTAAATACAGGCTTCGCAGATGTGTTTAAAGCGGCCAACAACTGGTCTAAAGAATACATCTGGTCTGTGGTTTGTACACCAAATGGCGGTGGGACTGGCTGGGGCAGTAAATTGCCTGGCGTAATGCTGACCAATAAAGGCTGGACCTTGTACAACGGCTGGGGCTATTACCTGCCAACTAAAGAGCTGTATGACTCTTATGAAACCGGCGATCAGCGCAGAGAGGCCACTATTTTGAAACCTGGTGATCAGTTTATGTATTTTGGTACGATGCGCAGCTTTACCAAAGATGGTGGTGCGACTTCCGACTATCAGTTTAGAAAATATATGGAGCCTTTCGGTTATGCGAATCCTATTCCTTTGCATGTTAACCCTAATGGAGATAATGGTACAACGGACCTTAACGTTCCATTGATGCGCTTTGCAGAGGTACTGCTGATCAAGGCAGAAGCAGCCATTCAACTGGGCGGTGCAGGTGCAGGAGATAAAGAACTGAACCGCATCAGGGTACGGGCAGATTTGACGCCAAAAACGGGAATGACCCTTGCCGACCTGAAAAGAGAACGTCGTAATGAACTGGCCGGAGAATGGGCAGACCGTCACCGCGATTTGGTGAGATGGGGTGATGCACAGGCGGCTTATGCTAAACCTTTACACGATTCGCAGGGAAATGTGATCTGGGCGGCCAGAAACTTCAACCCTCAGGTAAATGATGTTTGGGCTGTTCCACAGAAAGAAATAGACAACAGCAATGGGGTCATCAAACAAAATGCAGGATGGTAATTAAACACTTTATATGCCCGGCGGTTCTTGCCGCCGGGTTATTTTTCGGCTCCGGCGCTGTTGCTCAAACCTCACTGAGTTATAATCAGGGCCACAGCCATAACGACTATCATCAGAACATTCCTTTATTGACGGCGTATTATGCCGGCATGGGTTCTATTGAGGCCGATGTATTTTTAAAAAAAGGACAACTGTTTGTCGCGCATGATTCTACAGAGATCAGTGCGGAAGCCACTTTAAAAAACTTTTACCTGGAGCCTCTCTCCCGCTTTTATGTCAAAAACGGGAATCAGCCCTATAAAGATCCGGCTTTAAAACTCCAGCTGGTCATCGACATCAAAGAAGACTATCAGCATGTCATCCCGCAGCTGATCAAAGATCTGAGTGCTTATCAGAACATATTCAACAGCACCACCAATCCAAAGGCCATCCGGATTGTGCTCAGCGGAGATATTCCTGCGCCTTCAGAGTTTAACCGTTATCCGGAGTATATTTCATTTGATGGCCGGCCAAACAAAGCCTATACAGCAGATCAACTGAAACGCATCGCGATGATCAGTGATGAATTGAAAAGCTATACCGTTTGGAATGGAAAAGGTACACCAACTCCACCCGATGAGGCGAAACTCAAAGCGGTAATTGATCAGGCGCATCAAATGCACAAACCTTTCCGCTTCTGGGCCACCCAGGACAGTCCAAATACCTGGATTGTGCTCGAAAAACTCGGGGTAGACTGGATCAATACGGATCATCCGGAAAAATTAAAGGAGTTCTATCTCCATAAGGACAAACTAACCTATACCAATCCTGTAGCTTATCCGGTCTATACGCCGGATTACAAATCAGATGGCTTAAAAAAGCCGGTAAAGAATGTGATTTTACTGATTGGCGATGGGATGGGACTGGCCCAGATCCATGCCGCTTCTATTGCCAATCATGGCGATCTGAACATGACCCGGATCCGCAACAGTGGCTTCTCGCAAACTGCTGCGGCAAACAGCGGCAATACAGATTCAGCGGCCGGCGGCTCGGCTTTCGCTATGGGCGAAAAGACCAACAACCGCTATATAGGCATGGGTACCGACAATAAAAAAAGGACTAACCTGGTCGATACCCTTGCGAACTACGGGATCAAGAGTGGTATCATCAGTGTAGGAGATATTACAGATGCCACACCTGCTGTGTTCTATGCTCACCAGCTGGACCGTTCCATGAGCCAGGAAATTGCACATGATCTGCTGGAGAGTAAAACCGAGATCCTGGTGGGTTCCAACCAAAAGAGTTTTCTTCAGAACAAAGATGCTTCATTGATGAATCAGCTGACCGCTAAAGGTTTTAAGCTGAGTACATCATTGGCAGATTTCACCAAAGAAAGTACGGGTAAGCAATTGGTTTTATTGCCCGATGAGGCAACCAGACCAGTTAAAAATGGCCGGGATGACATGCTGAAGCAGTCATTGGTACAAAGTATCAAAATGCTTTCTGCCTATAAGAAAGGCTTTTTTATTATGGCAGAAGGCGCCCAGATTGACTATGGGGGCCATGCGAACGATCTTCCATATGTGGTTACAGAGTTGCATGATTTTGACAAGACGATTGAGGCGGCCTTACGCTTTGCTGATCAAAATGGAGAAACCCTGGTGGTCATTACTGCTGACCATGAAACCGGCGGATTGACTTTGCTGGATGCTTCTGCAGAAACAGGAACAATTAGCGGAGAGTTCAGTACCAACGACCACACCAATATCAGCGTACCTGTATTTGCATATGGGCCACGCTCAGACGAGTTTAGAGGAACTTACGCGAACAATGAGATCTTCCACAAGATCCTGAAAGTTTTAGAACTGAATAAACGCAAATAAAGAAGATGGCTGTCCGGAATGAAGCTTTCAGACAGCCATCTTTTTATTTCTTTTTTTGATTCAGGGCCTGGGCCACTGCTTTTTCAAGCAGGGGTTCCATGACTTTATAACCAGCCAGCGTTGGGTGCACCCCATCTTCGGTCAGGCTGGATTTCAATCCATCCTTCTCATCTTTCATGACGCTATGGTAATCCAGATAAACGATGTGCTGCTGCGCGGCATACTTTTTTAAGCGCTCATTCAATTCTATGATCTTCCCGGCAGGTTCCAGTCCCTTTTTCCAGGGATAATCAAAAACAGGGAGGATGGAAGAAATAACGACATTAATATGGCTTGCTTTGGCAAGTTCCATCATGGTAACCAGGTTCCCGAAAATTTCATCCAGGGTAGCCGGACCGGTATTCCCGGCAATGTCATTCGTTCCTCCCAAAATAACAACAACGGCCGGCTTGAGGTTGATTACATCCTGCCGGAACCTCAATACCATCTGTGGCGTGGTCTGACCACTGATCCCACGGTTGATAAAATTCTTATGTTGTTCAAAAAAGCCTGGATCAATATTTCCCCAGCCCTGGGTAATCGAATTGCCCATAAAAACAACCCTTTTTTCTTTAGGATGTTCCTGATCTGCTTTTTGATTCGCTTCCTGGTAGAATTTAAGTGCCGGCCAGTCTTGTGCAGAGGCGCGGTTGCCAAAAATCCCCAGCAAGAGCAGGGCAGAAACAATTTTAACGCTTTTCATTGTCTTTTTATTCATGGTTCTTAAAATGATACGGAGAAAAATAGCCATTCTTCTCCGTATAAAATGTATAAATATTTAAAATCCAGGATTCTGTTTAGCCAGAGGGTTAGAGTTCAGTTCCTGTAAAGGAAGTGGATAGAGCAGGTAGTTTGTATTTACTGTTCCCCTTTGTTGTTTGATGATGTCAAGCGCTGAAATCTTATGGACAGCCGAGGGGTCTGCTGCGGTTTGGTTACTGTACCTGAGCAGATCAAACCAGCGGTCTCCCTGAAAAGCAAGTTCCAGCCTTCTTTGCCGGTCTACCTCATCTCTGAATGCATTTTTAGTGGGCAGATCGCTGAGTTGAAGAGCAGAAAGGCCTGCCCGCTGGCGAATGGCATTTAGTTTTCCTAAGGCATCAGATGTAGGGCCGCTTTGCTCATTGGAGGCTTCGGCATAGACCAGGTAAATGTCATCCAGGGTCAATACCGGGTAGTTGTCCTTACTGGCAAAGAAATTCGTGCTTCTCCATTTATAAACAAACCAGCCGTTGTCGTTACCTGTACCTGCACCGCCATAGACAACGCTCGCATAGCTGATACCACCTTCTACCGGACCTATCCGTTTCCAGCGGATGTCGTTCAGGGTATCGGCATAACTGATCAGCTCATTGGTGGGGATGTCGTACTTTGGAAAAGAATAAGAAGCCGGCGGGGAAGGCAGCACCAGATCTGGTAAGGTAAAACCTCCGTCATCTGCACCGGCAAACTGTACTTCAAAAATCGACTCCTGCTTGTTTTTAAACGGAAAAAGATCTGGAAATGGTGTAGTTAAACCTGTGCCGTAATTGCTGTTGCTGATGACTTTAGCCGCGGCTATAGCAGACATAGACCATTTTCTTTCATATAGGTAAACTCTGGCTTGCAGCGCATTGGCAGAGCCTTTGGTGGCTCTTGTACGGTCTATACTCAGGCCTCCATAAGTCTGGGGCAATAGGCTTTCGGCTTGCCCCAGATCGCTTTCTATCTGGGCATAGACCTGATCTGCTGTTGATCGGGCCATAGCCGATTGGCTTTCTGCTTCTGTTGGCAACAGGTGTAGTGGAACACCCCCAAAGCTTTTGACCAGGTTAAAATAATGCAACGCTCTTAAGAAGTAGGCTTCTCCCAGGATCTGATCCCTGCGCTGAGGGCTTAGCCTGGTGTTGATGCCTGGCACATACTTAAGGACTGAATTGGCTCGGTTAATTGCCTTAAAGGCTTGTTGATACAACCTTCCAGGTTGACTGGTGGTTGCTGTCCACTGGATCTTATCCAGGGCAAATACGTCGGCATTATCCGAAGTAGCGTTATCGGAAGGCATTTCGCCCATCACATTTAACACCGAACCATAATAGCTATCATCCTGCAAAGCATCATAACAGCCTGTGATGGCCGATTCCGCATCATCTCCATTCTTAAAGAAGTTTGCGTCGGTGATACTGGTGAGCGGTGTTTTGTCCAGCACCTTCTTACAGGAAACGGTTCCTGTGATCAGAAGGGCTGCCAGAAGAATTTGGTTGATATATGTTTTCATCTCGTTCGCTTTATATAATCAATTAGAACTGAACACTTAAACCCGCGGTATAGGTTCTGGCAGGCGGATATACGCCGTAATCTCTCCCAAAGCCCGTATTGGACAATGGGTCTGCATTGACTTCAGGATCATAGCCTTTGTATTTGGTGAAGGTAAGCAGATTCTGGCCTGTCATATAGATTCTTAAAGAGCTCATCCGCATTTTTTTCAGGAAGGCCGACGGGAAGGTATATCCTAAGGTCAGGTTCTTCAGGCGTACATAGGTACCGCTTTCCAGGTATTGGGTAGAGAAACTGGCATTACCATTCGGATCACCATAAACTTCTCTTGGGATATTGGTATCTTGTCCGGCATGTGTCCAGCTGTTGAGTACAACGATCGACTGGTTAAAAGGATTGATCATATTTTCCAACAGGGTCCGGTTCTGGTTAAAGATCTTGTTTCCAAAGCTGCCCTGGAAAAAGAAACTCAGGTCAAAGCCTTTATAGGTCAGGGTATTCGTGATCCCGGCAATAAACTTGGGGTTGGGATTACCAATGATCTTACGGTCTTTGGCATCAATAACGCCATCACCGTTCAGGTCTTCGAAACGAAGGTCTCCAGGGGCAGCATTGGGCTGTACAGGTGCAGCGGCCACCTCTGCCGGAGTTTGGAAAATTCCCTTAACTACATATCCGTAAAAGGCTCCTAAAGGTTGTCCTTTTTCATTTATAGAGTAGTCTCCAATGATCTGGCGGCCTACCTGTTTGCCTGAATCATCCATCAGGGTACCCAGATCCAGAATTTTATTCCGGTTTAAACTGAAATTAAACTGGGTATTCCAGTTCAAACCTTGTGCTGAGCGAAGATTAATGGTATTGATCCCCAGTTCAAATCCTTTATTCTGGACCTGGCCTAGGTTCTGTACGATGACAAGATTTTCAGAACCAGAACTAGGTGACAAAGGCACATTGGTGAGCAGGTCTTTGGTCTTTTTTAAATACACATCAGCGGTCAAAGTTACCCGGTTATTAAATAATTCCATGTCCACACCGGCATCATACTGATAGGTGGTTTCCCATTTCAACTGGTCATTTCCGATCTTTTCAGGTGCAATTCCACCAGCTACACTGCCATCGCCATTGTAATTGCTGTAATTGTATCCTGTTCCAAAGGTGCTGAAACGGTCATTGACACCGACATTCTGATTTCCATTGGCACCAAAACTGGCACGGACTTTCAATTCCGACAGGAAATCGCTTTTATGAAAAAACGATTCGTTAGACATCCTCCAGGCTACTGAAGCCGCCGGAAAATAACCAAACCTGTGGTTGGCAGCAAAACGACTGGAACCATCGGCCCGCATACTGGCCGAAGCATAATACAGGTCTTTGTAGTTATAATTGGCCCTGAAGAAATAACTCATCAGGCCCCATTGTTCTTCATAACTGGACATCGATTGCTTAATACTGGCTGCAAAAAGATAGGGAACGGCGTTGGAAGGGAATCCGTATCCGGAAGAACTGGAGGTAAACAAACTGGAATTCTGTACAGACTGACCAGCCAAAAGGGTCAGATAGTGGTCTTTATTCAGCGTTGTTTTGTAGCTCAGGGTATTTTCCCAAAGCCAGATGGTCCCTGTATTGGTTCCTGTGGCTGCACTTCCCCGGCTGGCAGAGGGTGCATTCTCAAAGCCTGGGTTTTCTCTGGCGATAAACTGGTTTTCGATCTGTGCCCGGTAGTCTATTCCGGCCGAAGAACGCAGGACCAAATTGGGCAGGATGGTATACTCTCCATAAATATTGCCAAAAAGCTGATTAAGGGTAATGGTGTTGTGGGTTGTTTCGTTGTCTCCGAATGGGTTATCTGATCTGGAAAAAGGATTCAAGGCGTAGGTGCCATCCGGGTTGTAAATAGGAATGGTGGGGATCTGCTCCAGTGCACCGAGTACGACGCCAGAATTGTTCAGTTCCATTTCTGTCCTTGTACTGCGGTTATTTTTGGTATTGGCCAGGTTCAGGCTCGTTCCTATCTTAAACTGATCACTGACTTGCTGATCGAGGTTAAGCTTTACAGAATACCTTTCAAATCCAGAGTTCCGGATAATACCGTCCTGGTTAAAATACGCGCCGGAAAGGTAATACTTGGTTTTGTCACTTCCACCCTGCACACTCAGCTGGTAATTGGATATGGGTGCAGTATGGTACAGCAGATCCTGCCAGTTGGTATTGGTGGTCACGGTATCGACATTATAGGCGGGATCCATATCTGCGTTGATCAGGGCTTGATTGTAGATACCGGCAAACTGTTTTCCATCGAGCAGTTTGATTTTTTTGGCCAGCTGCTGGACACCGTAATACATGTTAAAGTTGACCTGGGGTTTCCCTGATTTCCCTCTTTTTGTGGTGACCACAACCACGCCGTTAGAAGCCCTGGACCCATAAATTGCTGCTGCGGCACCATCTTTCAGCACATCAATAGACTCAATATCACTGGTATTGATGGTACTCAAGGGGTTGGGCCGCTGGTTACCAATTCCAATCTCTTCATCATATCCGGGCTGTACCGGAACCCCATCGATGACATACAAAGGTGAAGTACTTAAACTCAGGGAGTTCTTTCCCCTGATGCTGATGTTGATTGCGGAACCTGGCTGCCCGGTAGGGTTACTGACCTCCACTCCAGGAGCTTGCCCCTGCAGCGCATTTTCGAAACTGCTCACAATCTGCCGGCCCAGCGCTTTACTTCCTACTGTGGCCACGGCCGTACTGAGTTCTCTTTTCTGCTGCGTACCATAACCTATACGGATCTCAACTTCATTTAAATTACTGGCATTCTGGCTTAAAACCACATGAAGATCATTACTGTTGCTGTTTAAGGTGATTTGTTTTGATAGATAACCGATAAAGGAAACAACTAAAACATCTCCTGTCTGGGCATCAATGGAAAAAGTACCATCTACATTACTCTGAACCCCGAGTGGACGGCCTTTTATAGTAATACTCGCCCCCGGCAAGGGAAGGCCGGTAGTATCTGTTACTTTACCTTTGACCTTGATCGGATTGACAAAGACTTCCTTCCGGTCAGAAATAATAATGGTTTTGTTTTCTATCGTAAAATCCAGGGGCTGATCTGTAAAACAAGCTTTCAGGGCTTGCTCCAGAGGAACCTCATGCAGCTGAACACTAACGGGCTTTGCTTTATGCATAAGATCGTAACTGTAGAAAAAGACATACCCGGTTTGTTTTTTGATAGACTGGAGTACTTTTTCCAATGCCTCGTTCTTCCCGGAATAGGTCACTTGCTGTGAATATCCGCTTGCAAACACGTGAACGAAGGCAAGGGTGGTTAATATAAAAATCAATTTCATGATTCGCCAGGTTTGTTCGTATCTGTTCCGGGACGTCCTGGTGCTTTTCAAAAGAAGCGGGAATGGTCGCCGGCGAGTACCATAAGTAATAAAATTCATTACATTTGATTTGTTTAGGGTTTGAAGAATGAGTTGATTGCAAAATAGATTGGTTCCTGAACACCCTGAATACTATTGCCGGGAGCGGGCCAACGCTTCCGGTTTTTATTTTTCAGGATCAGGCTAAAGGTAAAGATCAGGGCATAACCACCACCTCCTTTCCGGTCACTTTAAAATGTATATTACTTTTTTCTAAAATATTCAGCACTTTAGACAGGGGCAGGTCTTTTTGTATAGCGCCCCCAAATTCTTTTAAAGGTTGTTTGCCTTCGTATTTTACTTCAATGTCATACCAGCGGGACAATTGCCGCATCACTTCCTGGATATTGGCATGATTAAATTGAAAATAGCCTTCTTTCCAGGCTACCGCTTCCTCCGTATCTACACCCCTGCTGATTTTTAGCGGAACAGCTTGTCCGGCCGTCATCTTTGCCTGATCGCCCGGTCTCAGGAGCGATTTCATTTGCTGATACGCAATTTGTATACTGCCTTCAAGTAAAGTCGTTTTCATACTTTGCTCGTCCTCATAAGTGTTCATGTTGAAATGGGTACCTAATACTTCAACCATTTGTCCCCTTGCACTTACTTTAAATGGTTTCGAAGCGTCTTTAGCGACTTCGAAATAGGCTTCCCCTGTTAATTCGACCAATCTTGACTGTGCTGTAAAGGCCGCTGGGTATTTGAGGGAGGAGGCCGCATTTAGCCACACTTTACTGCCATCAGGAAGGATGACCTGGTATTGACCTCCCCTTGGTGTAGAAATGGTGTTATACGCCAGCTCTGTACTTGCAGAGGCAGAAGAAAGACTGGTGTTGATGAGTTGTCCGTTTTTTGTCTTAACAATAGCCACTCCGTTTTGTCTCGCCAGCTCTCCATCGTTCACTTCATTTAATATGATTTTCGAACCGTTAGCGAGCAATAATACCGCTTTGTTGCTTCCCGGCTGGATGTCCTTTTGCGTTATACCAGATTGGACAACGTTTTTGCTCCTTTCAGAAGTGGGCGGGATAAAGACATACAAAGCAATCGAAATACAAAGGAAAACCACCGCGGCAGCGGCAAGCTTGATCCACCTGCCAAAAAGGTAGCGGGATTGTTTCTCCTTTATTTTTGAAAGCAGAACAGGCCTTAACTCCTCTGCAGTTTGTTCAGCGAGTTGCTTTTCTACATTTCCAGCCTCTACTTCCTGTTCGAAGTATTGATGCAACATGTCCTGCAGTTCCTCCTTGTGATCAGGAAGATTAAAATGAGAAAGCAAATAGCGGATTTCCTCAGCAGTGCACTGTTTATCCAGGTATTTGTTCAGCAGTATTTCTAAGTATTCCTTCTTTTCCAAAATACATTGTTTTCCTGCTAATACGCGAAATAAAAATTTATGGTCGGCTCTGTTTTCAAAATAATTACACTGAAGCACCCACAAAAACGCAACAGACTGAAAACAAGAGGAATAAATTACATGCCTTTCATTAAAACCCCGGCAATGAGTGCATAAACAGCAAAATCAGGATGGTTCAATAAATATTTTTTAATGGAGGAATTGGCTTTGACAATATGGTCATGGATTGTAGATGTAGAAATCTGAAGTTCCGCACTGACTTCCTGGTAACTTTTACCCTCCAGTTTACAAAGCATATATACTTTTTTGCGTTGAGGAGAAAGCTGATCTATGGCTTTTCTGACCATATTGATGTTTTCCTTGCTGATCAATAGCTCATCGGTTTGAACATCGGCGTCTACAGCCATGGCCAGCAGGTGTGCGCTCAGTTGTTTATTTTTTGCTTCCTTCCGGAAGTAATCATAGACCAGGTTGACGCCAATAGTGTACAGGTAAGACTTAAAAGACAGGCTGGGATCGATCAGATGCCTGTGTTCCCACAGCTTAAGAAACAGATCCTGGAGCAATTCTTTGGCGACTTCTGTGTCACCGGTCATCCGCAGTATTTTCAGGAACAGGGGCTTGCTGTATTGATCGTAAATTTCGGTAAATGCAGTTTCTTTTCCCTGCTGTAAGTGGAGTAACAGGGTCTCTTCTTGACGTTCAACAGGCTTTTGGTTAGTTTGCATAGGTGGTCCAAAGGGATACCATTTTTCCTTTTCCATAAACTTACGATTTATTCACGGATCTGCCTATAAGAATTCGTAAGCTTTTTTAAGTTGAAAAAATTACCCTAAGGAGGTTCAGGCATAAAAAAAGAGGAACTTCATATGAAGTTCCTCTTGCGGAGAGTGAGAGATTCGAACTCTCGATACCCTTTTGGAGTATACACACTTTCCAGGCGTGCTCCTTCGACCACTCGGACAACTCTCCTTTTCAGGATTGCAAAAGTATAAAAAATTTTGAATCCTGCGAATAATTAATCAATAACTGTGATTTTTACCATATTCGTCTTTCCTTTACGCTCCATCGGGATCGCAGCAGTATTGATCACCACGTCGCCTTTCTTAATCAGCTTATTCTTTTTAAGGATGCTGTTCACGTCCAGGATGGTTTCGTCAGTACTTTCAAATTTATCATAATAAAAGCCTTGAACACCCCAAACCAGGCTCAATGTGTTTAAAAGGTTTTCATTGCTGGTAAAAATATAGGTCAAAGCTTTTGGCCTGTGACTTGAAATTTCAAATGCAGTATACCCGCTTACCGTCATGGAAACAATTCCTACTGCGTTGGTTTGTTTAGAAAGTGCGCTTGCAGTTTCACAAATGGCATCGCTCAGGAACGTATCTGAATTTTGCTTAATGAATTTATCTGAGTGGAAAGGATAATTATTTTGCTCGATGTTCTGAACGATCTTTTGCATCGTCTCGATAACGATCAGAGGAAACTCTCCGACAGAGGTTTCTCCGCTTAACATCACCGCATCAGCACCATCCAGTACAGAATTCGCCACATCATTCACCTCCGCACGTGTTGGTCTTGGGGTGGTGATCATGCTTTCCAGCATTTGTGTAGCAATGATCACTGGTTTAGAGGCTGCACGGCATTTTTTAACGATCATTTTTTGCAGCAAAGGAACTTCTTCCATTGGCATTTCTACTCCAAGATCTCCACGGGCAACCATAATACCGTCTGAAACAGCAATGATCTCATCAATATTTGCAATGGCTTCAGGCTTCTCAATTTTAGCAATTACCCTGGCTGATTTACCTCTTTCCTTAATAATTTCTTTAAGTTCAATGATGTCTGCTGCATTACGGACAAATGAAAGTCCGATCCATTCTACATCATTTTGAAGAACAAACTCAAGATTACTACGGTCTTCAACCGTTAATGAAGGAATAGACACTTTCGTATTTGGAAGGTTTACCCCTTTTCTTGAAGTCAGGATACCTCCGTGAACAACTTCACAGATTACCTCGTCTTCAAAATTGGTTTCTATAACACGCATTTGCAGTTTTCCATCGTCCAAAAGGATGATTTCGCCCGCTTTAACATCCTTTGGAAAGGACTCGTAAGTAATATAAATGCGTTCTTCGTTACCGATACATTCTTTAGTTGTAATGATGGTCTTGCTTCCGTTAACCAGATGAATACCACCATCTTTCACCATTCCAATCCGGATTTTAGGCCCTTGCAGGTCGGCTAAAATGCCCACGTTGTATTTGTGTTTTTTGTTCAGGTCGCGGATGGTATCCAATACTTCCTGGTGGTCTGCCTGAGAACCGTGGGAAAAGTTAAGCCTGCATACATCTAAGCCGGCATTGAACATGCTAAATAAAACGTCTGGTTTGGCTGATGCCGGTCCTAGCGTGGCAACTATTTTTGTTCTGGAATGAAAAGGTTTCATCAATTTTACATTTATTTATAACCAACCTTATATGCTGTGGAATGAAAAAAATCCAAGGATATATTCGGTTAATTTTGTTATTAAAAAAATATTGTAACACCAAATATAGTGTATTTAATACACCTTCAATATAAAATTTACATTATCAAATTTTCTTTCGACCTGAGCTTATAGGGATCTATCTGCGCAGCAACCTGAATATCAGGCAGTTTATTCAATCCAGACAAAATATAATTCAAGTCTTCTTTATCTAAAAACTGATGAATAATCAGGAAATAATCAACCTTATTCATCTCCGGAATTAAAAATCCGTCGCTGTGCCGGTTGCTTACGATAAAATATTCATTCTCTCCTTGTTCCACATAAAAATAATATTTTGAGAAGGACAAAGGAGCCTGATCAACGTTGAAATAGACCTCGTGTTCCTCTATCCTTTCAAAGTCAAAACCCAGCTGGGTATTGATCTTATGACAAAGGACGTAATCCTTTAAGGATGCGGTAATTGCAATCAGAATGAAGTCAAGATCCAGTGATAATTTCAGGTAGGTTTTGTTCAAAACAGCTGCTTTATTTTAGGTTACGAAATTATAAAAGTAATTTTACTTTCCGGTTTGAAATAAAAACATTAAAATTGGTACTGAAATAAAAACATTTGAAATGTGTTAGAATTTATTTTTCTTTGCACTGAATTATTTAACCATTAAATTATAACATTATGTCTGATATTGCTTCAAGAGTTAAGGCTATTATCGTTGAAAAATTAGGTGTGGATGAGAGCGAGGTTACCCCGGAAGCTTCTTTCACAAACGACTTGGGTGCGGATTCTTTGGATACTGTGGAACTTATCATGGAATTCGAAAAAGAATTCAATGTAGCAATTCCTGATGATCAAGCTGAAACCATTGGTACAGTTGGTCAAGCAGTTGCTTATCTAGAGAAAAACGTAAAGTAAAACATACGGTCTCCGTATAATCCGTATAAATGGAATTAAAAAGAGTAGTAGTTACAGGTTTAGGTGCGCTCACTCCAATTGGCAATAATGTCCCGGATTTCTGGGATAATTTGCTAAATGGTGTGAGCGGCGCTGCGCCTATTACAGGATTTGACACAGAAAAGTTCAAAACCAAATTTGCATGCGAGGTCAAAAATTTCAACCCTGAAGATTTCATGGATAGAAAAGAGGCCCGCAAGTTAGATCCATTTGTTCAATATGCCATTGCTTCTACAGCAGAAGCTGTGCTGGATGGTAATTTTGATTTTTCCCAGCTTGATACCAATCGTATTGGTGTAATCTGGGGCTCTGGTATCGGTGGTATTAAAACCTTTCTGGAGGAAATGAGGAATTTCTTTGCTGGTGATGGTACTCCACGTATCAATCCTTTCTTCATTCCAAAAATGATCATAGACATTGTGCCTGGTCACATTTCTATAAAATATGGTCTGAGAGGACCAAACTTCGCGACGGTATCTGCCTGTGCTTCTTCTACTAACGCCATGATCGATGCTTATAACTATATCCGTCTGGGAATGTCGGATGTAATCATCAGCGGCGGATCTGAGGCGATTATTAATGAAGCTGGTATCGGCGGATTCAATGCAATGCATGCCCTTTCTACACGTAATGCTGATCCAAAAACAGCATCCAGGCCATTTGACAAAGACCGCGACGGCTTTGTTGCAGGTGAAGGTGCAGGGACGATCATTCTGGAAGAACTTGAACATGCAAAGAAACGCGGAGCGAAGATCTATGCTGAGATTATTGGTGGCGGAATGAGTGCTGATGCAAATCATATCACAGCTCCTCATCCACAAGGATTGGGTGCCAAAATGGTAATGACAAATGCATTGAACGATGCAAAATTGTCTACCAGCGATATTGATTACATCAATGTTCATGGAACGTCTACCCCTCTTGGAGATATTTCTGAAACTCAGGCTATTGTAGACCTTTTTGGTGAGGATGCTTATAAATTAAATATCAGCTCAACAAAATCTATGACGGGACACCTGTTGGGTGCTGCCGGTGCTGTTGAAGCTATCGCTGCAATACTTGCAGTAAAAAATGATGTTGTGCCTCCAACTATAAATCATTTTACAGATGATCCGCAGTTCGATTCTAAACTGAATTTCACTTTTAATAAGGCTGAAAAACGTAAAGTTCGCGCTGCATTGAGTAATACTTTCGGTTTTGGAGGACATAATGCATCTGTAATTTTTAAAAAATACGAGGAATAAGACCAAATAGTGATATTTGCTACAATCAATGCCTTTATTTAACCTATATAAACTCCATTTATCTCCAGATAGGGAGTTTATAAGAAAGCTAAAGAATATTTTAGGCTTTGTGCCTGGTAATGCCATTTTATATAAAATGGCATTCAGGCATCGGTCTGTAGCAAAAACACTTAAAAATGGCAGTAAAAGCAGTAACGAGCGTCTCGAATTTTTAGGGGACGCTATACTGGGCTCCGTCATTGCAGAACTGCTGTTTAAAAGCTATCCTTATAAAGAGGAAGGTTTTCTAACAGAAATGCGTTCAAAAATTGTAAACCGGGCCAACCTAAATCAGCTTGCCCGAAAAATGGGTTTTGATCAGCTGATTGTTTTTGATCAGAAAATGGTCAATATGCAAACCAAGCATCATTCTATGCTTGGAGATGCTTTTGAAGCACTTGTTGGCGCTGTACTGTCTCTTATACACATCTGACGCTGCCGACGAACGTAAAAAATGGGGGTGGGGGGGGGGGGGGGGGGGGGGGGGGGGGGGGGGGGGGGGGGGGGGGGGGGGGGGGGGGGGGGGGGGGGGGGGGGGGGGGGGGGGGGGGGGGGGGGGGGGGGGGGGGGGGGGGGGGGGGG
>NZ_JAELTV010000149.1 GCF_016429005.1 Pedobacter sp. ASV19 | reverse complement strand
CCCCCCCCCCCCCCCCCCCCCCCCCCCCCCCCCCCCCCCCCCCCCCCCCCCCCCCCCCCCCCCCCCCCCCCCCCCCCCCCCCCCCCCCCCCCCCCCCCCCCCCCCCCCCCCCCCCCCCCCCCCCTTTTTAGATGTGTATAAGAGACAGCTATTCCCCATCAGTTAAAAACTACTCAAGCCCCGGAAGTTTTTGAGATCAGAGGTGAAATCTTCATGCACCGGGCCGCCTTTGAGCGCCTCAATAAAGAACGGGAAGAATTAGGAGAAGTCACCTACGCCAATCCCAGAAATTTTGCTGCAGGAACAATAAAAATGCAGGATTCTAAAGAAGTGGCCAGACGGCCACTGGATTGTTTTTTGTATTCTTTGAATACCGACAAAATCTATTTTAAAACGCATTGGGAAAGTTTGCAGACTCTAAAATCATGGGGCTTCCATGTGAGCGAACACAGCAAATTGGTCAATTCCATTAACGGAGTATTTGATTTCATTAAATACTGGGAAGAAGAACGTTTCAACCTGGGTTATGATATTGATGGTATTGTGATTAAAGTAAACAGCTATGGCCAGCAACAGGAACTTGGTTTTACTGCAAAATCACCCCGCTGGGCTATTTCCTATAAATTCAAAGCCGAAGAAGTTGAAACCATACTTGACCAGGTTACTTATCAGGTTGGAAGAACAGGAGCAGTTACGCCTGTTGCAAATCTAAAACCGGTTTTACTGGCAGGTACAACAGTTAAAAGGGCCACATTACACAATGCGAACGAGATTGAACGACTGGACCTACATCAGGGAGACAGTGTATTTGTAGAAAAAGGAGGTGAGATCATCCCAAAGATCATTAACGTAAACCTTTCTAAAAGAAAACCAGATGCCCTAAAGATCATTTACCCCACAGTTTGCCCTGAATGCGGGACAAGTTTGATCAGAAAAGAAGGTGAAGTAGCTTTTTACTGCCCAAATGATGAAGGCTGTCCGCCTCAGATCGTTGGAAAAATACAACATTTTATTGGCAGAAAGGCAATGAATATTGATGGATTGGGCGATGAAACCATTGAAAACTTTTACCAGAGAGGCTTACTAAAACATATTAGTGATATCTATACGCTTCATGAAAAATCAGATGAACTCAAAGGCATCGAACGCTTTGGAGAAAAGTCGATTGAAAACATGCTCAAAGGCATTGAGCAATCTAAAGAAATGCCTTTCGAAAAGGTACTTTTTGGTTTAGGGATCCGGTATGTTGGAGAAACTGTGGCAAGAAAACTTGCATTTGGCACTAAAAATATCGACCGTCTAGCCTCGGCTACCCTGGAAGAGCTCATAGCCATAGATGAAATTGGCCAGCGGATTGCCGAAAGCATCATAGAATATTTTAGTAAAACAGAACATTTACAGCAAATTGAGCTCTTAAAAGCCGCCGGATTGCAGTTTCAGGCAAAAGAAATTGAAATTACCCTTCAAAGTGAGAAATTAACTGGAAAAACATTTGTAATTTCGGGCGTTTTCGAGAAATTCAGCCGCGAGGAACTTAAGGATTTAATTGAAAGTAATGGAGGTAAGATCCTGAGCAGCATTTCTGCAAAGTTGAACTACCTGGTTGCCGGAGATAACATGGGCCCTTCCAAACTGGAAAAAGCTCTGAAACTAAATGTTCCCCTGATCTCGGAGGACGATTTATTGGAGATGTTGAAATAATAATTTAAAAATGAAAAAATTTCATGGAACCGGTGTGGCATTGGTTACACCATTTAATGCAGATGGATCAGTAGATTTTGAAGGGTTGAAAAACCTGATCAACTACATGATACACGGAAAAGTAGACTATCTGGTATCTTTAGGTACTACAGGAGAAGCATCAACACTCAATAAGAACGAAAAGAAGAAGATCTGGGAATATACTGCAGAAATCAATAACGGCCGCCTGCCGCTTGTTGCCGGCATTGGGGGCAATGATACGGCAGAAGTTACAGAAAGCATCAGAACATTTGAAGTTAATGGTTATGATGCCATCTTATCTGCAAGCCCCTATTATAACAAACCTACTCAGGAAGGTATTTACCAGCATTACAAAGCAATTAGTGAAGCCAGCGCTTTACCAGTTTTGCTGTATAATGTACCAGGAAGAACAGGTAGTAATGTCAGCCCCGAAACGACTTGCAGACTGGCTACGGATTTCAAGAATATTATTGGTACTAAAGAAGCCTCCGGCAGCTTTGATCAATTTAATCAAATCCTCCGTGACAAACCTGAAGGTTTTATGCTGATCTCCGGAGATGATCCTGTTGCTCTGCCTATGATGGCGATTGGAGCAGTTGGTGTCATTTCGGTCATCGGAAATGCGCTACCGAAGGCGCTTTCTGACATGATCAGACTATGCCTTCAAGGCGAGTTTGCTCAGGCTACTCCTGCACATTTAAGCTTGATAGAGTTTACCCGTCTCGTGTTTGCAGAAGGCAATCCAGCTGGCGTAAAAGCAGCCTTAAAATATCTCGATATTTGCGGAGACAAAGTAAGATTGCCTTTGGTTGGCGTTTCTACCGGATTGGAAGAACAAATAATTGCCCAGGTTAAAAAACTGATGGCTTAAAAAATAAACCTCATAAAAAAGGCCTTCAACAATTTGAAGGCCTTTTTTATGAGATACAAATCCGCAATTCTTATGCTTCTTTGTTCTTAGCTGCCTGAATTTCTAAACGGATGGCCTGAGCAAGGTTTTTAACGTCTTGTAATCCTTTTCTCACGCGTGTACCTGCAGCACTGTTTGCTTTGTTATAAAACTTGTCAGCGTCTGCTTCAAGACCGTTAATAAGGTCTTTCAATTCATTGAATTTCTCGATCTTTGCCATTTTTAATTCTTCTTTTAGGTTTTTAAGGTTAGGTTTATACTCTATTACTAAAGTAGCATGTTTATTTTAATAAAAAAACTTTTGGCACAAGAAATAAATCACCAAAATGCGCTTTTTTTCCACAATCAAGGCGGTTATTCACATATATCCTCACAAAGAAAACAACTAATAGTCTAAAAATCAAAACATTACAAAACAAACAGACACAAAAAAGGCCTTTAAACGTATTTAAAGGCCTTTCTTTTATGCTATTAGAAACGGGTTACATTTCAAATTGATTTTCCTTATAATACCCGCTTTTCAATTTCTCTGAAACTTCACTAAAAGCATCAAGCGTCCGCTGTACATCCTCCAGTGTGTGAACGGCTGTAGGAATAAGTCTGAGCTCGATTAATCCTTTAGGGATAACCGGATAAACCACAATTGAACAAAAGATACCATGGTTTTCTCTTAAGTCCATTGTTAA
Organism: Pedobacter sp. ASV19; assembly: GCF_016429005.1. Classification (GTDB taxonomy): domain Bacteria; phylum Bacteroidota; class Bacteroidia; order Sphingobacteriales; family Sphingobacteriaceae; genus Pedobacter. The sequence continues at coordinate 8,180 of NZ_JAELTV010000149.1, read as the reverse complement.
AGCAGTTGCTTCCAATAACTCACCCTTTAAAAATACAGGCGTTACCATGGTATTGGTAATCCCCAAGTCGAAACCACGGTCACGTAAGCCCTTTTGTAGTGTGGTAGCGATATTCCAGAGTTTCTCTCTCAGTTCAGATTTTCCTTTAAGCAATTCCAAACGTTTCAATAAACCAATAACCATGGGCATAGGCAAAGCTTTTGCAAATGTCTGTGACCGCATATTATAGCGCAGGAAATTCGTGATTTCTTCTGTAGAGGCTACAAAAGCTCCGATGCCAGCCATCGCCTTTGCAAAAGTTCCAAAATAAACATCTACCCCCTCAATACAATCCTGTTCTTCATGAGTTCCTGCGCCCGTTTTACCCATAGTACCAAAACCATGTGCATCATCAATCAGCAATCTGAAATCAAATTCTTTTTTAAGATCTACAAGCTCTTTAAGTTTCCCCTGAGCACCAGACATCCCAAAAACACCTTCAGTGATCAGCAAAATCCCGCCACCACTTTGTTCAACCAGTTTTGTAGCACGTTCAAGTTGCTTTCTTGCACTTTCAATATCGTTATGTTTATAAACAAAACGTTTCCCCATATGGAGTCTCAGGCCATCAATAATACAGGCATGCGATTCCGCGTCATAAACAATGACGTCGTTACGGTCTACCAGGCTATCAATAATAGATACCATTCCCTGATAACCAAAGTTCAACAAGAAGGCATCAGGTTTACCAACAAAGGCTGCCAGTTCCTGTTCCAGTTGTTCATGGTATTTAGAATTACCAGACATCATTCTGGCACCCATTGGATAGGCCATCCCAAAATCCGTTGCTCCTTTCTGATCTGCCTCTCTCACCTCAGGATGGTTGGCCAGACCAAGGTAATTGTTCAGACTCCATACCAAATGTTCTTTCCCCCTGAAGTTCATATGCGGCGCAATCTCTCCCTCTAATTTTGGGAAAGAGAAATAGCCATGTGACCATTTTTGGTGCTGCCCGATGGGGCCCATATGCTTCGCTATCTTTTCAAAAATATCCAATTCTATATGTTGTTAAGTTAACTTATTTTTTGCTGCAAATTTACTCAAATCATTTTTATGAGAAAAGCCTTAACAGTGGTTTTGCTAAGGCTTTCTTTTATTTCAGTTGTGTATTAATCAACATTATCGTGCAGAAACGAATTGTTTGGTCTGATCTCTGTAGTTCCATCTTCATCATTACTTAAGGTAAATCTGGAAACCTGAGACTCTGAAGAGTGCTGAACCTGTTGTAACTGCATTTGTTTACGTTTATAAGCTGGCTCGTTCTCCAGCTCCTGTAAACCATTGGTTGTCCGCAATTTCATACTCAAATCCTTTAACCTTAAAATCCTTTCTTTGGATTTCTTTAACTGGTCTTCTATAGATTCATCGCTTTTATCATCATCCAAACCTATCTCCTGTACAGGTTCAGGTTGTTGCTGTGAAACCGGTGTCCCAAAACTTGCTGCAGGGGTTTCAAAAACAAAATCCGTTTCGGCAAGTTTTATTTCAAACTCAAAACCTGATTCCTGCTGTGTTTCTGCCGAGGGTTTCTCTTCTTCTACTAGTGTATGTCTGATTACCGCATTTTCGGGCTCTTCAGTCTTTCTGGTCCTGTTCCCATTAAACAAATCTCCAAAAAGGTCAGATTGTTTAATCTCCTCTTTAGCCTTTAAAACGGGTTCGCTGGAAACCGGCTGGACCCTAGGCTCAATAAAAGAATTTACAGGCTCTACCGGTTTGATCAACGGGGCCTCTTCTGGTGTCAAAAGAGAGATCTTCTTAACATTTTTCTTATCATGCGCACGTTGCTCCGTAGTTTGGAAACCAGTTGCAATAATAGTTACAGATAATTTATCTTCCAGACTCTCATCAATACAGTTACCCCAAATCAGATCAGCAGAAAGACCCGCTTTGTCCTGAATATAGTCTGTAATAATAGTCACTTCGTCCATGGTTACTTCACGAACACCGGAACTGATATTTAACAAGATGTATCTTGCACCCTCAATTTCATTATCTTTCAATAATGGAGAGGCCAAAGCACCTTCCACAGCCGTCAAGGCCCTGTTCTCGCCATCGCAGGCAAAACTACCCATGATACAAACGCCACTGTCCTTCATTACGGTACGCACATCTTTAAAATCCACGTTAATGTATCCAGGAACAGTAATGATCTCCGCAATCCCCTTGGCAGCAGTTGTTAAAATATCATCTGCCTGCGCAAATGCAGACCCCAGAGTCAGGTTACCAAAGATTTCACGCAGCCTGTCGTTAGAGATGACCAGGTAGGAATCCACGTATTTTTTCAGCTCATCTAATCCATCTTCCGCCTGCATTTTACGACGCTTTCCTTCAAAAGAGAAAGGCGTTGTAATAATCGCAACGGTAAGTATATCCAATTCTTTAGCAGCCTGAGCAATAATAGGGCTTGCACCAGTACCGGTACCTCCACCCATTCCTGCTGTAATGAACAACATTTTTGTTGTGCTGCCCAACATCTGCTTGATGTCGTCTATATTCTCAATAGCAGAGTTTTTGCCTACTTCAGGAATAGAGCCTGCACCCATTCCTTCTGTCAAACTTGCGCCCAACTGCACCTTGTTTGGGATAGGACTAAATTCCAATGCCTGGGCATCGGTATTACAAATAATAAAGTCCACTCCAGTAATTCCCTGACGGTACATATGGTTTACCGCATTACCACCACCGCCACCAACACCAATAACCTTGATGATTGATGACTTATCTTTTAACATTTCGAACTGCATATCTTTATGAATCAGTTATTTAAAAATTAGCTGTACCTGTTCATCTCTCCTTGTAATATTAACACTTTTTTAACAGGCGTTTTCCACAATTGTTAGAAATGTGGAAAAATCATGTTTTGTGGAAAAATATTACGGTTTAATATAATCTTCATCGCTCACGTTCATGTCATCTTTGATAAAGTCTTTAGTCTTAGCCAATAACTTATCAAAAAGTCCGCCCCCGCTCCGCTTACTTTTCTCTTTTACTTCCTGTTGTTTTTCTACGTAGACACCTGGTTGTTTCATTTCCTCAATCAGCTCTTCAGCCTTCTGAATTCCTTTAATCAATAAACCTACACTAGTTGCATACATTGGACTTTTCAGGTCATCATAGATCGTCTTCGGCATATCTTCATACTTGGATAAATGCTCGTTTGGATAACCTACACGGCAGTCCAATCCGGTTACATATTCCACCAGTTGAGATAAATGCTTCAATAAAGCACCGCCTCCGGTAATCACCACCCCACCAATCAGTTTCTTCTCATAACCCGACGATTTGATTTCGTAGTACACATGCTCTATGATTTCTTCCATACGGGCCTGGATCACATAAGCAAGGTTTTTCACAGAAATCTCCTTTGGCTCACGACCTCTTAATCCCGGTACACAGATGATCTCGTTTTCTTTATTTTCTTCTGCCAGGGAAGAACCGAACCTGGTTTTTAACAATTCCGCCTGATTCCTCATTACAGAACAACCTTCGCGTATATCTTCAGTTACGCTGTTTCCACCAAATGGTATCACGGCCGTATGACGGATAATACCTTCATGGAAGATCGCAATATCTGTTGTACCCCCACCAATATCAACCAGCGCTATACCGGCTTCTTTTTCCTCCTCGCTCAACACCGATTCGGAAGAAGCCAGAGGCTCTAAAATTAATTCCTGTGTCTGCAGCCCTGCATTGGATACACATCGCATAATATTTTTAACCGCAGTTACCTGTCCCGATATGATGTGGAAGTTTGCCTCCAAACGCACTCCTGCCATACCGATCGGATCTTTAACCCCCGGTTCGTTATCAATGGTAAACTCTTGTGGCAAAACATGGATGATCTCTTCTCCCGGGGGCATAACCAGTTTGAACATATCATCGATCAGCTTGTCGATATCTTTTTTACCTATTTCATTATTTAACTCTCTTCTTGTAAGAATCCCGCGGTGTTGAAGGCTCTTGATATGCTGACCCGCAATACCAACATTCACCACACGTATCTCTACGTTGGATTGTCCGCTGGCTACCTCAACAGCTTGAGAAATGCCCTGGACTGTCTTCTGAATATTGGAGACCACGCCGCGTGTTACGCCCGCAGATTCTGCTTTCCCAATACCCAGTACTTCAATTTTACCGTGTTGCGTCCTGCGACCGACGATCACACAGATCTTAGTAGTACCAATGTCAAGGCCTACTACTATTGGAGACTGCATGGTAGATTTTTCTTTGCCCATAACTATATTATTGATTGTTGAGTTTATTACTATTTGTTTTTCTTGGTATCTGTCTTAACTTTTGTTTTTACTGCCGGAGGTGGTTTTGCACCTTCCTCCTGAAGAATAGCATCCAAAACCATAGAGTCAATAACTTTCTTGGTTGCGGGAGCGCTATCTCTCCGTATTTCAGGTGCCTTATATACTTTTGGAGCGAGTGAATCCAACTTGTTCCTTTCGCACACAATTTGATTCGTGTATTTAATATTAATTGTTTTATAGGTATCCCAGCCTACCTTAGGCATAGCTTTCTTATAAAATGTGAGCAGATTCCTCATCTTAACGTCCAAAGAATCTGCATTTCCCAATATAATACGCTGGTTGCCAACCCTCGGCACCAGTTCAATATCTTTCTTCTCATCTACAAAAATCTGCTCAATCTGTGCATCCCAAAGTGTATCACTTTTAATGAACAATGCCGTCTTGTACAAATCCTGGGCCAATTGTGTTTTCAAGGTATCCAACCTACCTCCAAAAGGCTCGCTTATATTCCCGTTAGCAGCCAGTACATTCGCCGTGAAGTTTGCAGATACCGGCATTTTAAGACCGTTTCTGTCAATATAAAAATCCTGACTTCCCGCATTGATCACTCTCAAAATAGGCTGCCGTTGCTTGATTTCGATGTGAATCACCCCATCCATGTCCGCATAAATTTTTGCAAAAGCGATATAAGGATTGGATTTAATTTTTTGTTCTATATCATTCAGGTTGATGCCCTCCAGCTTCCTGCCAATTAATGTTCCCTGACTTTGCTTCAGAATCGCATCAATTTCTTCACGTTCAATAAAGTTATCAGCCCCTGGAATTAAGATTTTCACATTGGAACATTTCACGGTGTGCTTCTTTACACCCACAAAACTCATCAGCACAACCACCCCGGCCAGGCAAACTACCCAGGCCAGGCCCTTCAAAACTGATGTCCAATTGATCCTTTTAAGCATGGCTCAATATTGTTTTTAGAGGTTGTATAATCGTATCTATATCTCCTGCCCCAACAGTCAAAAGCAATTCGGGTTGTTTGTTTTTAATCCTATCCAGTACCTCAGCTTTTCCATAAAGTGCTTTTGATACCAGGTTAATTTTATCCAGCAGCATCTGTGAATCTATCCCCTCCAAAGGAAGTTCCCTGGCTGGATATATATCCAATAGGATCAAATCATCAGCGGTACCAAGAACCTGTGCAAAATCGTCTGCAAAATCTCTGGTACGGGTAAATAAATGTGGCTGAAAAATAACCGTTAGCTTTTTATCCGGATACAATTGTCTAACGGCATCAAAACAAGCCCTTAATTCTTCCGGATGATGAGCATAATCATCAATATAAATATGCTCAGGAGAATTTACAATGTATTCAAATCTTCTTTTCACGCCTTTAAAAGTAGCCACCGCTTCTTTTATTTTTTCAGGGGCAATCCCCAGTTTTAGCGCAATTGAAATGGCAGCAACAGCATTTTCCACATTGTGTTTACCAGGCAACATTAAGCTCAGGCCGTTGATATTCTGCGCCTCAGAATGATAATCAAACACAAAATGTGCCTGCTCTACCCGGATGTTTAATCCGCCTACATCAGCATATTTATCCAGACTATAGGTAATTCCATCAGTAATAGGCAGACCTGCTTTTACAAATAAAGTACCCTCTGGTTTAAGCTGACTGGCAAACAAATGGAAAGACTCTTGCAATTTTGAAGAGTCTCCATAAATATCAAGGTGATCAGCATCCATAGAGGTAATTACTGCAAGATCAGGATGAAGGGTTAAAAATGATCTGTCATATTCATCTGCCTCAACCACAACCACATGATTATCTCCTAAAAGAAAGTTACTGTTATAGTTGGTCGCTATTCCCCCAAGAAAAGCCGTACACCCAAAGCCGCTGTGAGTCAGAATGTGGGCAACAATAGAAGAGGTTGTCGTTTTACCATGTGTACCCGCTACTGCAATGCAGAATTGTCCTTTACTGATGATTCCCAATACTTCGGAACGTTTCTTCAATGCGAATCCCCGTTGTTTGAAATAATGCATCAACACTGAATTCTTAGGAATGGCGGGTGTATATACAATTAAAGTATCTTCATCTTTTTCGTGGAAACTGACCGGTAAAGCAGAATCATCATCCATGTAGGAAATTAAGATTCCTTCCCGCTCCAGATCGATAGTGAGATTGGTCCTGGTTTTGTCATAGCCGCAAACCAGGCAGCCACGCTTAGCAAAATAACGGGCAAGCGCACTCATTCCGATTCCTCCGATCCCTACAAAATACACCCTTTTTATTGCTTCCAGTTCCATTTAATTCGTTCTCCTTCCTGCTAACTTTAAAACTTCTCCAGCGATTTGTTCATCCGCCTCTGCCAGAGCCATTTTCCCTATGTTCAACGACAATTCAGCACACTTCTCCGTATTCTTCAATAGAGACAAAGCCTCATCAACCAGCGTATCTTCTGCTGAGCGATCCGTAATAATGATTGCAGCGTTGTTCTTTGCCAGCGCCAACGCATTTTTCGTCTGATGATCTTCCGCCACATTTGGCGAAGGCACCAGGATAACCGGTTTTTTAATCAGACACAACTCTGCAATAGTTCCTGCCCCAGCCCGGGAAATGATCACATCCGCCGCAGCGTAAGCCAGGTCCATTCTATTTAAAAATTCGAGGATCCGAACCTGAGGATAGGTATTCTCCCCAAGACGCTCAATAATTCCTTTATAATAGTATTTACCAGTTTGCCAGATCAGCTGAACATCCTGATCCAGGATTTCCTGTAAATGTTTTTCTATACTTTTATTCAGCGTTCCGGCACCAAGGCTTCCACCCGTAACCAAAATGGTTTTCTTTAAAGGATCCAGCTTCAGCAACTCCGCTCCTGCAAAATGTTTATTAAAAACATCAACTGCTTCTTTCCTCACCGGATTTCCTGTTTTAAGGATCTTCGATGCAGGGAAGAATAGATCCATATGGTCAAATGCAACGCATATTTTAGCAGCTTTTTTTCCAAGCCATTTATTAGTTATTCCTGCATAAGAATTTTGTTCTTGTATCAAATAAGGAATACCCTTTAGAGAGGCTGCATATAATAACGGTCCTGAAGCATAACCACCAACTCCAACCACAACGTCCGGTTTAAATTCAGAGATCAGCTTTAATGCTTTATTTAAACTTCCGATCATCTTAAAGGGCAAAGAAAGATTTTTGAGTATCGAACCCCGCTGCATCCCACTAATATTTAAACCGACAATCTTATAACCCGCAGCCGGAACTTTCTCCATCTCCATACGACCTGCAGCACCAACAAATAAAATTTCGCAGCCCTTCTCCATACGCTTAAGCGCGTTGGCAATCGCAATCGCCGGGAAGATATGTCCTCCGGTTCCGCCACCTGAAATAATTATCCTTGTTGGTTCCATCTCTCTAAATATTACATTGCAGGAATCTCACCTACAATAACTTTGTTATTAATTTCTTCTTCAATATCCTTGCCCTTTTTACCATTTTCCTCAATATCCCGGCTTACACTTAAAATAATTCCAAATGCAATACTGGTGAAGATCATGGACGTTCCTCCCATACTCACTAATGGCAACGGAACACCCGTAACAGGGCCTAAACCTACTGCAACAGCCATATTAGCAAACGCCTGAATGGTTAAACTAAAACTCAGTCCCGCTGCCAGTAAAGCACCAAATGCTTTAGGGCTTTGCGTGACGATCCGGATACACCGGTAAAGCAGGATCAGATAAAGCACAATGATGATCATTGCACCAAAGAGTCCGTACTCTTCAACAATTATGGCAAAAATAAAATCCGAATAAGGATGTGGTAAAAAGTTACGTTGTGTACTGTTTCCTGGCTGTCTCTTATACACATCT
>NZ_JAELTV010001401.1 GCF_016429005.1 Pedobacter sp. ASV19 | reverse complement strand
GGAGGAAATCGCAGCCAAATCAAAGAACTTTCTAAAGGGAAAAAGTACCGGAAATATCCGTTTTGATCAGGCTATGAAAGAAAATATGGCCTGGGATATGGCAAGCTATGCTTCAAATTTTTTGTTTACTCCAAGATCTGCGCATCCTTCTCTGGGGGAATATAGCCCTTATTATGCAACGCTTAAGGCATCGGATTTTTCCCGGCATACCGCAGGAGTTTATACTCAACCATGGGGAGGGCGGACGCTTAGTGGTTTGGTTAATTTGAATTTTATGCAGGAGAAGACAAAGTTTTTACCTGGTGTGGATGGTTTGAAAAACACTTTTAACCTTATTCCTAATGATACACTGAAAGGTGATTTTTTATTGAAAAAGGCTGCTGAAAGTAA
>NZ_JAELTV010001400.1 GCF_016429005.1 Pedobacter sp. ASV19 | reverse complement strand
GGTTATAACTCGAGCAGGACAGAACAGGTTGCCGGAATGAATAGTTTGATTTATCATTGCTTTAACCAACCAAATATTTAATCGTTTTAGTCGCTAAAAGCCAGTGAATTGGGCTTCTGAATTATGGCTCATCCGCTCTATTCTCATTGCATCCATAGATGCAAAAAATGCTGCACAACAAAACAAGTTGAAAGGAGGGCATGCATGAATTAATCACCTACCAATCCTATCTTTTTATGCTCCCCTTATTTGGGGTAAGGGGAACGATAAAAAGATCTATCAAAATGCAAATGATTTTTACACAGTACAGAAAACACAGGAGGAACCAGGGATTCTGAAACTGTAGACCTGTCTCTTATACACATCTGACGCTGCCGACGAACGTTAGCC
>NZ_JAELTV010001399.1 GCF_016429005.1 Pedobacter sp. ASV19 | reverse complement strand
CCCCCCCCCTTTTTACCCCACCCCCCCCCCCCCGACATCTACACCGGCTAACGTTCGTCGGCAGCGTCAGATGTGTATAAGAGACAGCAATTTATTATATAGAAAAGTGGTGGAGGAACTGGTAAAAAATGGAGAAGTGGACATTACAAGTCAGTATGCTTCGTTGAAGAGGCATAAAATTGCGGGCGATTTCAGGTTTGTATTGCTTGAAAAGCATTTGTCTAAATTTACTTCATTGAGTTTTTATGAGCAGTCTGTTCTTTATTATTATTTCATTTTGAAAAGACTAAGTCTGTCGGAAGAACGCGGTTTTGGTTTGGATTCTAGCTATGTGGATGTTGAAAAAGTTCCGTTGATCTTTGTTCCATCGGATGATATAGAACTGAATAGA
>NZ_JAELTV010001398.1 GCF_016429005.1 Pedobacter sp. ASV19 | reverse complement strand
GTGCGATTCCATGTGCATGCATAATCTTTACCATTTCCTTGAACTTTGAGGCGATTCTTATAAGCTTTTCAGGCTTATGAATATTAGAGTTTATATATTCATCTAAGATCATGCCATCAACCCATTTCATCCTATGGGTTGCAATAAAAGAATCTCCATCGAAAAGTCCCTTACTTTCATAAGCAAATTCTGTAAAGTAAGGTAAGTTGACACTATCTAAATGATGTTGGATTTTCTCATATCTTTCTTTCATAGTCTCCAAGTGGGTATGCCAAACTTTAAATGCCCAATATTCTCCATCCTTGTAGACTTTAAATACAGTACTAAAGCCTCCATACAATGATAGTAATCCTCCTCCAGTTGGGGTTACAACACTCCCACCTTTTAACAC
>NZ_JAELTV010001397.1 GCF_016429005.1 Pedobacter sp. ASV19 | reverse complement strand
GTTATTTTTGCCAATAAAACCACACACCAGGTTCGTTTGAAGATCAGTGGAAGCGAATTGAATATTTCTTCCGAAGATCTTGATTTTGCAAATGAAGCACATGAGCGTTTAAGCTGCCAGTACGAAGGGGAGGATCTTGAAATTGGTTTCAATGCAAAATTCTTAATTGAGATGCTGAGCAATCTTTCTGGGGAGGAAGTAACTTTAGAACTTTCTACACCAAACCGTGCAGGACTATTGATCCCGCAAACCAATGATGAAAATGAAGATGTTTTGATGCTGGTGATGCCAGTCATGCTGAACAGCTATAACTAATATATTTATTTCGGTTATATAAAAAATGGCTTGTATTAAATAAGCCATTTTTTATATAATGCTTATGGTAAATACC
>NZ_JAELTV010001396.1 GCF_016429005.1 Pedobacter sp. ASV19 | reverse complement strand
CCCCCCCCCATACCCCCCCCCCCCCCCCCCACATCTACACCGGCTAACGTTCGTCGGCAGCGTCAGATGTGTATAAGAGACAGGTTGAAAACTTGTTAATCTTTAAGAACGGTAAGAATGAACAATTTGCTTTTATCACTGTTCCAAAAGAGTTTAAAATGCCTTATACGGATAATAATATTTTTCACCCAGGATTGTTTAGGCGAGGATTTAAAATTGGTGATGGAATAACTGAAAAAATGTTCTTAGAGATCTTGTACGATGGGAAAGTAAAATTATTGAAGCAGAACCTTAAAAAGATCCTTATATCTAAACCCTTTTATTCTGGAAGCGTTAATAAGACCGTTGAAGAAAATATTAGATATTATCTTTTGAAAGAAGAGGGGGTCTT
>NZ_JAELTV010000148.1 GCF_016429005.1 Pedobacter sp. ASV19 | reverse complement strand
CCCCCCCCCCCCCCCCCCCCCCCCCCCCCCCCCCCCCCCCCCCCCCCCCCCCTTTTAGATGTGTATAAGAGACAGGTACAGCTCATCATGGTTATGCAGGAAATAGCCGCTATCAGAATGTTTGCTCTGTTTTAATAAGGCATCCACCATGTAAATTAAAGAGGAGCCATCTCTTTCCAGGTAAGACGGCAGTAGTGCGAGCAGGCAGGTATGCTCTATCTTGCCGTAGAACTGCTCAAAAGCATTGTTAAAACTAGTTTCATAAATCCCGACATCCGTAACCAGATGACGGCTTTGCACCATTCCTGTTGTTCCCGAACTGCTGAAAATAATTTCCGGTTTTCTCGCATCACTCAGTACTTCATGCGTTTTAAAAAAGGAAATGGGTAGATAAGGGATATCCTTCACGCTGCTGATGGAAGCAGGGGAAATGTTGAGGTGTTGGATATAAGATGCATATACTGCACAATGTTCTGCCTGATGCTTGAAAATGGCCAGTGCCATTTCATCAAACTCAGAATCATTGTTAATGGAAAATATTTGCTGGATAGGATTCACTATGCAAAAATACACAAGATTTTTGTTTTAGAATAGCCTTTAACCTGCATGTTGTCCTGATTTTGTTTTTTTACACAAGACTGCCTTGCGGAAATGATATCCGCAAATGCCACTGATTGCAGCAACAAAGCCACCCAGAACTCCGGTGAGTATCAACACCAGTATCCATGATTTTACGGCCAGCATTTCTGCTATGCGTCCTGCCAGTATATTGTGGTTTGGAATGCTCTTAAACAATGCCATGCCAATCCACAGCAGAAATATGGCTGCAAAAGGAAACCATAATGATATTTTGGCCGTTTTTCCTATCAGGCCGCAGGTAACGAAACTGATGATCACAATGACCCACCATGGAAAGATGATCTGTAATAGGAATGAAGCAATGAGTATAACGATAAAGACCATAATCTATTTGTTGGAGATGTGCAGGTTAGAAATTATTTTGGCGGATGGGTCGTTTGGTGCCTGCATAAAATACAAGTCATACAACTCTCCCCTTGACCAGGTTCCGATCATATTGTCGTAGAAGGGGCTGCCCGGATTCCCGGACTGACCACCTGGAAATACCCCATGTCCTTTGGGATTTTTACCGAGTTCAACCACCATTCTCCATGATGGTCCGTTCTTTTCACCAAGAGCATTAATGGTGCTTTTTGCACCGCCCATCATTAGGGTCTTTGAACCCAAACCTGGGATATTGGCTAAATGCGGAACATGGGTTTGCTTAACTCTGGCCCATTCCCAGTTCTTCCCGATAGGCCCCAGTTTTTTCTCCAGGCTATCGCAAGTATATTTAAACGATTCGTTAACCAGATCGGTTAAGGTTTCCTTTTTGGAAGTCAGAACATTATCAAACCATTTGGAGTTGGGATCTTTCAGAATGAGCTCTATTGTCCTGTCTCTGGAAGGATAACGCATTGGAATCCCCTTAATCGTGAAATCATCATCCCATATGTCAAAGAACAAACGGGTAGACCACAAATCAAAGACGCTGGCGCCAATTTCTTTCGCATTATAATATTTATTCCATTTGCTGATGATGTTAAAGGCTTCCTTCTGCGTTGCGTTCAGAGCATTGTTGTCTACCCGGCTGAGGAGCGCAGGAAGCAGATTCTCTGCAAAAATACTGTAGGCATCACTTTGCATAAGCCGTATACTGTCGGCTGTCGCATTAGTCATTTTGCTTAAACGATCGTTAATGCGCTTCCCTCGTTCATAAGAGCTGAATTCCCAGTTGATATAGTATGGATAAGTTTGATCGGTAGAGCTCTGATTGGCAGAGCTAACAAAATGACGGGGTGGATTTTTAACTGTCGGATTTTGGGATGCAGGTATCCAGCCCTGCCAGTCACTTTTAGGATCGCTGCCATCGAGAATAAATTTTCCCTGGTCTTTCCATTTTAAGGGAAATTTACCGTTTGGTGTAATGGCAATATCGTTATCTGCTGAAGCAAAAATGAAATTCTGTGCAGGAGCGGTATAATAGGCCAGCGCTTTTCGGTAGTCGCTATAGTTTTTCCCCCTGTTCAGGTAATAGAAAGTCATGAGTTCATTTGACTTTTCATGGGCTATCCACCTCAAAGCATGACCTAAAGGAACATTATCTGCCCTGGAAAGTTTCTCTGGTTTCTGAAAATAAACTACCGGGCCATGATGCGTGTAAATCACGGTATCTGTTTCTGTATGACCGCCCCTGATCTTAATCTTCTCCAGTCTTTCCGTGGTCTTGTTCCACTTATTGTCGTACCAGTATTCTTTGTGGGTGTTGTCTTTAAATTTAATTTGATAGAAGTCCAGTACATCGGCTGCTACATTGGTTACGCCCCAGGCAATGCGCTGATTAAATCCTATGGTAATACCAGGAGCTCCTGGAAGCGAAACACCATAGGCATTTAAACCTGGAGCATGTAATTGTATTTGATACCAGATTGAAGGTAAGGTTAGATCCAGGTGCGGATCATTCTCCAGAATTGGTGAACCGGAAGCTGTTTTTTCCCCAGACAGTGCCCAGTTGTTGCTGCCAATTCCGTCTATTTTTTGCTTCGTCCTGATGTCGCCGGTAACCATCTGGTTAAAAGCCAACGGCGCTGCCGGAACAGGGAGTGGTTTAAAATCCCATTTTGTGCCTTTAGGGATGATAGGATCTTCTCTGAAAGGATAATCAGGAAAGAGATCGCCAGTTACCTCAGGGCCATATTTTTTAAGTATATTCGACATGTAAAATTCGTCGGAACCCATTGCGAGTACGGCCGACATTTGTTTGAGAAGCAAAGCGCATTTAAGCGGAGTCCAGTCTTCAGGTACAAAATCCAGGATCTTATACTCTAAAGGTAGGTTCGCCCTGGAAAGAGAATGGATATAGGCATTAATCCCTTCGGTATAGGCGGTCATCATCTCTTTGGATTTTGGGTCCTGCATCATACCTTGCAGAGAGTTTTCAGCACCATAAACCATTCCCATACGGCGTTGGTAACGGTCAAGTTCAATGGCCTTACTACCTACTACTTCTGATAAGCGACCGGCAGCAAAGAGGGTCTGGAAATCCATTTGCCATAAGCGGTGCATAGCAGTAACATAACCCTGAGTGTAGTAAACGTCATAGTCATTGTTCGCAAAAATATGAGGGATCATCCGATCATCAAAGACCACTTCAACACGGTCATGGGTGCCTTTAAGCACAACCTTATGATTAAGACCAATACCAGAGGGCTCTGCATTTTGCCAGAATCCTGTAAAAGGATTCAGAAATTTAAGCAAAGGAGGGGCAGCGCCAAATTTGGTGTTGAAAATATAAACTAACAAAAGGGGGATGACGACACAGAATGTAGCTTTAACTTTATTCATTGTAGTTTAGTTAATAAATCGTCCTGTTGGAACAAACAATCCATTTAGTTTTCTAAGGCAATTTAATAAAACTTCGATCAATTTTCATCCAATCCAAATTTTCTAATCTTAATGTGGCTTAAAAATGAATTTGTTAGTTTCATTAATTGTGTTAAATTTATATACACTAAGTTAAACCCAAATCTAAATTACAGCGTATGATAAGAAATTTTACAAAAATTGTGATGATCCTTCTGGTCTGTTGTTCTGCTGTGCTATCGGTACAGGCACAATCCATTGCGATCAGTGGAACAGTTACAGATAAGCTCAGCCATGAACCGATACCAGGTGTGGGGGTCACTGTTAAAGGAACTACAGCAGGTACTTCAACAGACCAAAACGGAAAATTTTCATTCAGTACCACGGAAAAAAGACCACTTACTTTAGTCATTTCCTATATTGGGTATGCTTCTGTGGAAAAATTAATTACAGGTAATACTGCAGGATTGAACATAGAACTCGAACAGACAGGAATATTGGGGCAGGAAGTTGTTATTTCAGCCTCAAGAACACCAGAGCGAATTTTGGAATCACCTGTCTCTATTGAAAGAATGGGACAGAGCACCCTTAAAGAGCTGCCGGCACCTTCTTTTTATGATGCACTGAGCAATATGAAAGGCGTAGAAGTAAGTACACAGAGTTTGACTTTTAAATCCATTAATACGAGGGGTTTTAATTCCAATGGAAACAACAGGTTCAACCAATATGTGGACGGGATGGATAATCAGGCGCCAGGATTAAATTTTTCTGTGGGCAATATAGTGGGTATAAATGACCTGGACGTAGACAATGTGGAGCTCTTGCCAGGAGCATCTTCGGCTTTATATGGAGCCGGGGGAATTAACGGAACAATGCTCATGACTTCAAAAAGTCCTTTTGAATATCAGGGACCAAGTTTTCAGTTTAAGTCGGGAATTAACCACGTCAATGACAACAACAGCAGCACTCAGCCATTTAACCAGTTGGATGTAAGGGTGGCTAAAGCCTGGAATAATAAATTTGCCGCCAAAGCGACTTTCTCTTTTTTGCAAGCCCAGGACTGGCAGGCGGATAATTATAATAATTTTAACCGCGCTTCAAGGACGGTTATTCCGGGAGACAGAAATTCAGATCCCAATTATGATGGGGTTAACGTTTATGGAGATGAGGTTAGCCAGAACATGCGAAATGTAGCACAGTCGGTTTTGAATGCGGGAACTTCTGCTTTTGTGAAAGGGGCATTGGGTTTGCAGACCGATCCTACAGCGGCTCAGATCGCGGCTTTTAAATCTACGCAACAAGGTCTGAATGCCCTGAATGGATTTTTAAGCACCAATGCACAAATGAAGCCCTTTTTTGCAGGTCTGAATACTCCAGGATTGCTGCCCAATCAGAATGTGTCCAGAACAGGTTATAATGAGCGGGACCTGGTAGATTATAAAACACAATCTCTAAAGATTTCCGGAGCACTGCATTATAAATTTACGTCTACCATAGAAGCTATCGCTCAAGCCAACTGGGGAACTGGTACATCTGTATATACAGGTTCTGACCGTTATTCTTTGAGAAATTTTAGCATTGGCCAATACAAACTGGAATTGAAAGGACAGGATTTCTTTGTGAGGGCTTATACCACGCAGGAGCGTTCAGGTGATTCTTATATCTCTTCTATTTTAGGAAGTTATATTAATGAGGTCTCTAAACCTTCTACACAATGGTTTCCGCAATATGTAGGTACTTATGTCGGAGCCAAGGCACAAGGCGCAAGTGACGCAGCTGCAAATGCTGCTGCCAGAGCAGCGGCTAACCAGGGGCGATTTGAGCCAGGCTCACCCGCATTTGAGACGGCGAAAGATCAAATCATGAACACCACCATCGCCAGTACAGACTTTGCTAAAGGTAAATACGGTGCTAAATTTGATGATAAAACAAATTTGTACCACTATGAGGGTATGTATAACTTCAGCAATGCCTTTAATAATGTGGTAGAATTCCAGGTTGGTGCGTCCTACAGGCTTTTCCAGCTCCGGTCTGCAGGTACTATATTTGATGATTTGAACAGGGACCTTGACATCAAAGAATACGGAAGTTTTGCCCAGTTGGGTAAGAAATTTCTGGACGATAAATTAAAGCTTACCTTTTCAGGGCGCTATGATAAAAGTAAGAATTTTGACGGCCGTTTTACGCCAAGAATTACCGGCGTACTTACTGTGGCGCCAAACAATAATATCCGGGTCTCCTATCAGACAGGGTATCGGAATCCAACTACGCAGAACCAGTACATAGATTTATCTGTTGGTGGAGGATCACAAAGATTAATTGGTGGTTTGCCGGAAATCCTCAATAAATACAATTTGTTTACCAATCAGGCTTTTACCGATGTGAGTTATCGTGCATTTCTGAATTCCGCGGCAACCGGGACACCTAATCCTGCTTTATTGGTGCCTTATACCTTTGATCCGAGAGGGGTAAGGCCAGAAAGTGTTCAGGCCTATGAAGTGGGGTATAAAGGTTTGCTGGGGCCTAAATTTTTGATTGATGCCTATGCTTACTATAATATTTATAAAGATTTTATTACCTCAGTAGATGTTTATCAAAGTAACGGAGCAGGGTCCTTTACTAAATTTGGCGTTCCCGTGAATGCTACTGGAAAGGTAACTTCGTATGGTGCAGCATTAGGAATAGATTATCTTTTGGGTAAATACAATCTGAGTGGTAATATATCCTATAATAAGATAGGCGATATTCCAGCTGATTATATCAATGATTTTAATACGCCCGAAATCCGCTATAATTTAGGCTTTGGAAATAAGGAAATCATTAAAAATATCGGTTTTAACGTAAACTATCGCTGGCAGGGTAGTTTTTATTGGAACTCCTCTTTTTCTTCAGGAGAAGTCCCTGCTTTTGGAACGATGGATGCCCAGGTTAACCTGAAGATACGGTCAGTAAACTCCATGATTAAAATCGGAGGGTCAAATATTTTGAACAAATACTATATTACCTCCTATGGTAATCCGGCTGCAGGAGCGATATATTATGTGGCCTATGCTTTTAATCTTTAGATACTACCCTTATTCTTACAAGCCCCGGTATTTTTACCGGGGCTTTTTTTATGATTACCATTCCAACTATGCAAACCCTCCCTTTAAACAAGGCCCAAAAATTACCAGCAGAAAAATCAGAAAACTTGGTTAAAGTATCAAATACAAATAAATGGTGCTAATTATATATCTAAATATCCTTTGCTTTTAATATAAAAATTAACACTTTAGATGTATAAAGTACACGATCTCAGGATTTCCAATTTTTATACAAACGATTTCATGGAAGAAAGAAACGAACAAGGAAAAGAAATAAAAGACAACGAAAATATTCAGGAAATAGTTGAAGAAACCATCCAACATTTAAACAATCCGGTAACTGTTCTTAAACCTATAGTAAAGAAATACCTTTCATCTGTAACTAAAGTGGTTACAGAAGGAAATAAATTTTTCTTCTCTGATGGCGATGCCAGGGTCGAAGTTCGTGTGGTAAGCGATGAGATTATTCGCGTAAGGCTTGCACCGCACGGTGTTTTTCTGGATGATTTTTCTTATGCAGTAAAAACTGTAGATCAGAAGGTTACAACTTTTGGAATGGTGGAGTTTGAAGACCGTTATTCTATCTCGACGAACACGATTACCTGTAACATCAGGAAGTCAGATTTCCTGATTTCATTTGTGGAAAACAGTTCGCAGATGGTGATGAGCGAAGACGAATCACCTATGCACTGGGAAGAAAATGTTGAATTCGGCGGCTACTATGTGTATGCTACAAAAAAATGTTTACCCCAAGAGAACTTTTTTGGCCTGGGAGATAAGTCTGGTAATTTAAATTTAAGAGGAAGGCACTTTCAGAACTGGAACACAGATGCCTACTCCTTTGGATGGGATCAGGATCCTTTGTACAGAACTATACCTTTTTATAGTGGCTTGCATGATCAGGCTGCCTATGGAATATTTTTCGACAATACTTTCCGTTCCTATTTTGACTTTGGTAAGGAAGATGTTTCCAAGACAAGTTTCTGGGCCGATGGTGGTGAATTGCAATATTATTATATCCATGGTCCCCATCTGATGGATGTGGTGAAGCGCTATCAAACCTTAACCGGTACACACCCTATGCCACCAAAGTGGGCTTTAGGTTATCATCAGTGCCGCTGGAGCTATTATCCTGAAAGTAAGGTGAAAGAAATTGCCGAAGGGTTCCGCTCCCGGGATATTCCATGTGATGCTATTTACCTGGATATTGATTATATGGATGGCTACCGCTGTTTCACCTGGAATAAGAAGTATTTTCCTGATCCCAAAAGAATGATCAAGGAGCTCCTAAATATCGGGATGAAAACTGTAGTAATGATTGATCCGGGAATTAAAGTGGATGATAATTACTGGGTATTTAAGGAAGGTAAAGAGAACAACTACTTTTGCCGCAGGAGTGATGATTATTTTATGGAGGGACATGTCTGGCCCGGACGTTGTCAGTTCCCTGATTTTACCAATCCTACTGTTCGTGAATGGTGGGGAGGGTTGTACAAAGAATTGGTAGATATGGGTGTTGCAGGCGTTTGGAATGATATGAATGAGCCTGCTGTTTTTGGCTCAGGAACTTTTCCTAATGACGTAAGGCATAATTTTGATGGCTACCGTGGATCGCATCGAAAAGCCCATAATGTTTATGGAATGCAGATGGTTCGTTCTACTTATGATGGACTAAAGAAATTAATGCGTAATAAACGCCCTTTCACGATCACCAGGGCTGGTTATTCGGGTATGCAGCGTTATGGTTGTGTGTGGACTGGTGATAATGTGGCCACATGGGAACATTTAAAAATGGGAAATATTCAATGCCAGAGAATGTCTGTATCAGGGGTTCCATTCTGTGGGACAGATATTGGCGGTTTTAGCGGTGAACCAGACGGAGAATTGTTTACACGCTGGATACAGATGGGCACTTTCTCTCCTTTTATGCGGGCCCATTCTGCCGGTGATACATCTGAAAGAGAGCCCTGGAGCTTTGGGGAACCTTTTACCAGCATCAACAGAAAATTCATTGAACTACGGTATAAACTGATGCCTTATATTTATTCGGTATTCTGGGAGCACCACCGTTATGGTTTCCCAATTTTGAGGCCTTTGGTGATGCTGGAGCAGGATAAGATAACTAACCATTACAGGCAGGATGAATTTACTTTTGGCGACAAGATTATGGTTTGTCCGGTTTTAGAACAAGGGGCTATATCCAGGATCGTTTATCTGCCAAAAGGAAAGTGGTATAATTTCTGGACTAACGAATTGCTTGAAGGAGAAAAAGAACATGATGTTGCAGCTCCGATAGAAAGTATGCCATTGTTTGTGAAGGCGGGATCTGTGATACCGGAATATCCGGTAATGCAATATGTTGGTGAAAAACATATTGACGAGGTGATGTTGAACGTTTATTATAGTGACTATGAAGTAAATTCTTTCTTCTTTGAAGACCATGGGGATACTTTTGCTTATGAACAGGATATTTATTCAGAAAAGAAGTTCAGTGTAAGGGGCGATGCTGTATCTTTACTGATAGAGCAAACCACAGATGGGCTGTATACCCCAAATTATGAGTTATACAGCTATCAGGTCATTGGTATTCCGTTTCAAGTGAAAAGGATCATTATCGACGACCGGGAGCTGACTGATTTTACTTTGGATGAAAACGGGCATCTATGCTTTAAATCCAATAAGAATTTTGGCGATATTAGAATATTTACTATATAACCTTATATAAATCCAGTTTCAATCCGATATCATGAGCAAGTCCCCCAAAAGTGTTCCTAAAAAGCAAAGTACTCCGGTTTGGATCTATAGTTTATTTACAGATTTTGATACCTCCTTGTTTATATCTGGTAAGCATTTCCGCTTGTATGAGAAATTAGGTGCTCATGTGATGGAGGTTGACGGAACACTGGGTACCTTTTTTGCAGTTTGGGCGCCTAATGCCCAGGAAGTTGGTGTTACGGGTAACTTTAACAGTTGGAGTAAGACGGCTCATAAGTTGTACCGGAGGCTGGACAGTTCAGGAATCTGGGAGGGCTTTATTCCAGAAATAGGAAAGGGCGAAGTCTATAAATATGCCATTAAAGGTTTTGATGGTATTGATATTGAAAAAGGAGATCCTTTTGCCAGCCGATGGGAGCATCCCCCTCGTACAGCTTCTGTGGTTTGGGATACAGATTATAGCTGGAAGGATAAGAGTTGGCTGAGCAAAAGGCCTAAATTAAATACATTGAGCCAGCCTGTTTCTGTTTATGAATTGCATTTGGGCTCCTGGCAAAGGGACCCAGGTGATCCTGATCGGATTCTGACCTATAAGGAAATTGCAAATACGCTGGTACCCTACATACTTGAAATGGGATTTACCCATGTAGAGCTTATGCCGATTATGGAATATCCTTATTTTCCATCATGGGGATATCAGATCACAGGATATTTTGCCGCAAGTTCCCGGCATGGAACTCCTCAGGAGCTGATGTATCTTATTGAGCAGCTCCATAAAAGTAATATTGCTGTGATCCTGGATTGGGTACCTTCTCATTTTCCGGGTGATGCACATGGTTTGTATAAATTTGATGGTACGCATTTATATGAGCATGCAGATATGAGAAAAGGTTTTCATCCGGACTGGAAGTCTTATATCTTTAATTATGACAGGAATGAGATCAGGTCTTTTCTGATCAGTAATGCCTTATTCTGGATGGATAAATATCACGCAGATGGACTCAGGGTAGATGCAGTTGCCTCTATGTTGTATTTTGACTTTTCCAGGAAGGATGGAGAGGCAGGTACTAATGAGTATGGGGGTAGTGACAATCTTGGCGCGATCCAGTTCCTGAAAGATATGAATGAAGCGGTATACGGAAATTACCAGGGGGTGCTAACCATTGCTGAAGAAAGCAGTACGTTTCCTGGGGTCACGCATCCAGTTTCAGAAGGGGGGCTTGGTTTCGGTTTAAAGTGGATGATGGGCTGGATGAACGACACGCTCAAGTATTTCAAGAATGATCCGATCAACAGAAAATACCATCATCATCAATTGACTTTTAGCATTACCTATGCCTTTTCAGAAAAATTTATGATGCCTTTTTCGCACGATGAAGTGGTGCATGGTAAATCTTCTATGATCTATAAAATGCCTGGCGATGAATGGCAGAAATTTGCAAACCTGAGGACTTTATATACTTATATGTTTACCCAGCCGGGAAGTAAACTCTTGTTCATGGGCAATGAAATTGCACAAAACGGAGAATGGAATTTCACAAAATCCCTGGACTGGGACTTGTTGCAATATGATTCTCATAAAGGCATGCAAGACACTGTAAAAACCTTGAACCGTTTGTACAGGACAGAGCCAGCATTATATGCGAATAACTATTCTTATGATAGTTTTGAATGGATCAATGCCGATGATGCGCAACAATCTGTTTATGTGTACATCAGGAAGGGATTGAAAGCTAAGGATACGCTGATTGTCATCTTAAATCTGACACCTGTGTTCCGGGAAAATTATAGGATTGGTTTGCCTTTTAAAGCAGAATGGAAGGAGATCTTTAATTCTGACGCCGTTGAACTTTTTGGCAGTGGGAAAGTCAATGATGGAACCTATCTGCCGGAGCAGGTCGGTTGTCATTTCAGAGAATACTCTATAAATATGGATATTCCTCCTTTAGGTGCCGTTGTTTTAAAACAGGCAAAATAATTTAGAGAAGTGAATTGTGCGGAAAATTCTGTACAACTGCTCCAAGACTAACGATATCAGGCGGGCTGAAGGTCAGCAGATCTCTGAGTTCTTTTCGCAGCGTACGAGAATTTACGTAGCAAATTGCAGAGGAAGGAGGTGACCCGGGTTTTATGCCATTTATCGGGCTAGACACCCAGAAAAAAAGAATATATCTGCAGAGAATGCCTTTTAAGGTTTGCGGACTTTTTCAGTCCGCTTAAGCTTAAGCAGCATCCGAGCAGATGTATTCTTTTTTTTAAGCAATTTAAAATTTAGGCGATTCAAAAATCACAGAAAACAACGTCCTATTACATCACGCTGGTACTGTCTTTTTTCATCGTTTTCATGCGTTTTTTTCCCATTTTCATAGAGTGCATTTTACCTGTCTCTTATACACATCTAAGATGGGGGGGGGGGGGGGGGGGGGGGGGGGGGGGGGGGGGGGGGGGGGGGGGGGGGGGGGGGGGGGGGGGGGGGGGGGGGGGGGGGGGGGGGGGGGGGGGGGGGGGGGGGGGGGGGGGGGGGGGG
>NZ_JAELTV010001395.1 GCF_016429005.1 Pedobacter sp. ASV19 | reverse complement strand
CCCTTAGGTTATGATACGAACTTGCTGGTTGAGATGCCTCAGGATGGTCTTTTGCAGGGTAAATATGAATTGTTAAGAACAAATTTGCTGAAGTCGGGTGCAATAACTTCTATGTGCCAGTCTTCCATGAGTATCTCTAATGAGGGGTCCAGTTTCTGGAATTTTGAATGGCCTGGTATGGCAGATCAAGACAAACAAATTGTCTTTAATCAAATTGCAACGACATATAATTTTATTAAAACCAATGGAATTAAGTTAATTCGGGGCCGTGATTTTTCCAGAAATTTTGCTTCTGATACGGCGGGGGTTTTGTTGAGCAGTTCTGCTGTGAAAATCATGAACTTAAAGGATCCGCTGGGCACAAAAGTAAAATATCACGGACAGGATGCTG
>NZ_JAELTV010001394.1 GCF_016429005.1 Pedobacter sp. ASV19 | reverse complement strand
CGTCGGCAGCGTCAGATGTGTATAAGAGACAGACAATACGTTCCGTCTGGATGGCATTCACAGAATTGCTTTTTGCACCTTCAAAAGATTTTTCATTCTCCGGAAGTACGGTTAAAAGTTCGTTCATGCCTTTAACCGCATCATTCATCTTATCGGCCTGACTGCCTACATAAGCAATCATTGCATATTCTTTATCTTTTTTATCCGGAGCGGAATAGAAGGCATAAGTAGAATAAGCCAATGCTTTAGACTCTCTGATGGTTTGGAATACAATAGAACCCATACCACCGCCAAAATAATTGTTGAACAAGTTGATTTTACCAGCCAGTTCAGAATTGTACATGCCATCATTCCGCACCCATCTGATCTCAGATTGAACCATATCATAATC
>NZ_JAELTV010001393.1 GCF_016429005.1 Pedobacter sp. ASV19 | reverse complement strand
GTATGTAACCTGTCATAAGTCAGGTTCTCCATTTGTTTCGTGTTTACAGTCTGTACACCTATAAACTCATAATCTTGTGGATTGTACGGTAATGCGAAACTCAAAGCATTCACAGATTTAAGGTTATTGCCTTTTACCTTAATTTCAATGATTTCGTCTTTATTGTAATTCTCTTTTGCCGTACTGATTTCCAGTGAACCAGCTACTTTTTCAATTTTGCTGTCATTAACCCCACCGTCAATTTTAGTAGCCACAAGCGAGATGTCATACGCATCAATCAGATTGTTCTTATTGATATCGCCATTGCTGATATAACCTTCAAAATCCGCATCACCTTTCCTTAAACCGGTATAATTGGTATAAGAGGTCAGGTCATTCCTGTCTATCAAAC
>NZ_JAELTV010001392.1 GCF_016429005.1 Pedobacter sp. ASV19 | reverse complement strand
GCCCTGCTTTATTAACGATCTTTAAAGACGGTTCTACAGATAACGGCCTTCTATTAATCAGTATTCCTGTCGCACAAAAACAATTTGCCGCTAAAATGTCTAAAGAAGACATGGAAAAACAAACAGGAGGGATTAAATACAGCGACTTTAAAGCTACAGGAGAAAAACAAGTTTTGTCTGGCTATAATACCGAAAAATACACCTATAAAGATAATAATGGCGGCACTTATGAGCTGTGGGCAACAAAAGAAATTGAACTTACACCAGGTGCAATAAACACGGAGTTTAAAGAACTTAAAGCAACGCCTATTAAATTTACCGTAACGCAAGGAGGTGTTAAAACACCCTTAACTATAAAAAGCATTAAAGAACAAAATGCAGGCCCTTTTAC
>NZ_JAELTV010001391.1 GCF_016429005.1 Pedobacter sp. ASV19 | reverse complement strand
AGGCACCAACCTCATAGGGCTCCTCATGCTCTTTAAAAAGAGCAGCGATCTCATCAATTAATTCTTTCTTATCCGGAGCTTCCATCCCTTAACTCTAATGCTTTTTTATATATAATTCTCTTAACCGCTGCTTTGCCCTGGTTAAATAAGTTCTGCTTGAACTCTCAGGTATAGCTAAAGTTTTAGATATTTCATCATGGCTAAAACCCTCTATTTCATACATATTGAATACCGTCCGGTGCAAATCAGGCAGATGGTACAACAATTTCATAATATCATCTACAAAAAGGGTATCCGTTATCTCAACATGCCCGGTCGAAAGGTTCTCATAATCTTCCACAAAACTCAGAGGAGATTTATTGATCCTGATCCTGTCCAATGCTGTCCGTACC
>NZ_JAELTV010001390.1 GCF_016429005.1 Pedobacter sp. ASV19 | reverse complement strand
CGGGAGGTCTATCGCTACAACCGCACAAAACGCGAACATAGCGTCCCGCAATCGCTCTGGTTCACTGCCAGCCGGATGCAGAATCTTGCCATACAGGCGCTCGATCTGCTTCCACCTGTCGATGTCACCTTCGCAGACTATGCGGAGGCGGTGTTGCGCGCCGAGCAAATCGTCAATCCCACCGATCCCGATGGCTATCGCGGGATGATGCTCAAGGCTTTCGGCAAGCGGGGCATCCTCGAACCCAAGAGAATCAAGAAGCTGGCGGATGAGTCCTCCGTGCTCGCGCCGGTTGAGATGAGGGTGTTTCATGAAGCCAGAGATATCGCCAGTTCACCCGCCAACGCTTACCGCTTCCTCGATGACAACCGGCGGCAGCTGCTGATCCCATAC
>NZ_JAELTV010001389.1 GCF_016429005.1 Pedobacter sp. ASV19 | reverse complement strand
CCCTTAAAAATGGTTTTCTATAATATCAATTTCAGCTATAACTGTACAAAACAAAACTATATTAATTCTTTTACTATAGACAAAGGAATCACAAAGTCGATTGCAATAGATTTCAAAAATAAGTCGGACAACTATACTGTTAGCGGAGGTGTGTCAAAATACTTGTTTTTTCTCTCTACTAACATTTCAGGAAATGGGAATCTAAGCCTGCAAAAAGGCTACAATCTGTATAATGATGAAATTTCACCATTTGAATCATACAATATGAACCTGTCTGTAACCGCAAGAAAAAAAATATTTCCCACGGCAAGTCTATCCCTTACCGGAGAGGTAGGCAAGTTTATAAACCAGCAAAAAACGCTTCATAGTGCCATAATAGAAAATACAACGAAT
>NZ_JAELTV010001388.1 GCF_016429005.1 Pedobacter sp. ASV19 | reverse complement strand
TTTTCAGGTAAAATCTGAGAATATCCAGATTATGAACTTTTAAAGTTTTTTCGTCTATAATTGACATATCGCTATGAAGCACGGAGTTAAAAGTAATATCTTCCGGCTGGATCTCATTTTGATTGCACATAACTGTGGCAAGGTCCATAATTGCCTTCAACTCTCTTACATTACCAGGGTAATTGTATTTCAATAACTTTTCTTTCGCAGATTTTGATATACTCACGGTACCAAGTTTGTTGTCTAAAGCAAACTCATCAACAAAATACTTTGCCAGAATGAGTATATCATTTTCTCTAAATCTCAAAGGAGGAAGCTCTATAGGCAATCCCATAATGCGATAAAAAAGATCCTCTCTGAAATTCCCTTTTTTTACTTCTTCTGATAGGTTTT
>NZ_JAELTV010000147.1 GCF_016429005.1 Pedobacter sp. ASV19 | reverse complement strand
CCCCCCCCCCCCCCCCCCCCCCCCCCCCCCCCCCCCCCCCCCCCCCCCCCCCCTTTTAGATGTGTATAAGAGACAGCGCGGAGACAATGTGACTGACAACGACCCTGGTTCTGGTGCTGGTGTTCGCAATCAGATAGAGGTTTTTTCAGAAACCCCGGCCAACAATATTCTCGCGGCTTCCTGGCAGGGACATTACAAAGCGGTTTACCGAAGTAATCTTATCTTAGACCGAGCGCCTGGTATTAACATGAATGAGGGAACTAAAAATCAGATCGTTGGACAGGCTAAATTTATCAGGGCCCTTAGTTATTTTAATCTGACGCGTTTATGGGGCGATGTTCCCCTGGTTCTGAAGGTGCAGAAAACAGAAGAGGCCAGAGCAAACAGCAGGACAAGTTCTGCTCAGATTTATCAGCAGATCATTGCTGATTTAACGGATGCTGCTGTAAAACTACCTGTTTCCTGGCCTGACGCACAAAGAGGAAGGGCAACAAGTTATGCGGCTTCTGCTTTGCTGGCTAAGGTCTATCTGTATCAGAAGAAATATGATCTGGCCGCTTCTACATTACAGCCGATAGTCGCTGCAATCTATGCAGGTACTGTATTGTCAACCGTGCCTCAGCCAGTTACATTTCCGAACAGTTTGAAAACGAGTAAGGATATTATTTTTGCTGTGCAATATCTCGCTGGCGGGGTCAAAGAGGCTGTTAACCAGGATAACCGTTATAGAAATAACAGCAATACCAACACCATCACTTTGCCACAGAGTTTATTTGAAGCCGGTGATAACCGTAAAGCATTGGTTGCTCCAACAAATATTGGAAACCGTCCTGGAAAATTCAATAATCCAGTATCCAACAATACGGAAACCAGCAGTGATTTTCCGGTGATTCGTTGCGCGGATGTATTGCTGATGTATGCAGAGGCTTTAAATGAGCTTGCTTATGGTAACGCTGAAGCTTTTACCGCACTAAATGCAGTGAGAGCAAATGCGGGTATTCCAATAAAAACACCAGCAATGCTTACGCTTCAAAGCGATTTTAGAAAAGAGGTGTATTTACAACGCAGGCTGGAGCTGGCTTTGGAAGCGGATAGATGGTTTGATATTGTGCGAACCAATCAAATGGCAGCAGTTTTTCCAGGTATACCTGCGTTTAGAAGCCTGTATCCGGTTCCTCAACCAGAAATTGATAACATTACTAATAAAGCCGGCTGGCAAAATACCGGTTATTAATGGTTACAAATAAATAGAGACCCGGAATTTATACTTTCCGGGCGCTCTTTAATTTTAAATATATTTGAATGATAAATCAAAATCTATGAGAATTTTGTCCTTTCTGATCTGTTGTGGATTTTTATCTTTACATGCTCTGGCTCAAAAAGCGGGACCTGATAAAGCATACGTTTTACAAAGTACCCATAACCCGGTTCAGTATAAAAATTACTACTTGTTTACGTTATGGCAGAAAGACCAGGCTGTAAAGAAAATGATCCAGGATGATCAGGCTCTGAATGCTTTCTTAAAGGATAAACAGATAAAGATCAATAATGCCCTGAAAACTTGTACCGGGGATATATCCTGTTTTACCTCAGCCATTAAATTTAATGACGATGAAATCCGTGTTGTGGCGGAACGTTTAAAGAGTCTGTTCAAAACTGGCAATGCCTTCGATCTTCTGGTTAAGAATCAATTGATCCCCTCCGGATGCTATAACAGCTATGCAGATCTTGCCCCCAAAGACCTGTTGATTAAAGCATGGGAACAGGATGCTAAAGCTGTTAACTATACAATTGATGTGTATGTTGAAGGCCGGAAGCCCAATTACCCGGCAATAGATTCTATAGGTTTCAATGTGAAAGATAAAAGCTATCCGGAACTTGTTAAAACCAATGCTTTGTTAAGTCTGGATACAAAAAATACCTTGTTTTTTGAACCAGCAATGCAGTTCGCTTTGGTTGCCCTGGAAATTAACGAAAGAAACGATGCTGCGGATTATGAGCCGATGGTCAGCACAGTCAATAAAGAAGCGTTGTTGTCTATTCAAAAAATAAATTTTTCTCTTTATAAATACAGTTTGATCCTGGTACCGGGCGAAGGCCCTGAGGAACGCGATACCGAATTGAGTGCTGGTGGAATGTTGCGTTGCCGTTTGGCAGCAGAACAATATAGGAAGGGAGTTGCGCCTTTTATTATGGTGTCCGGAGGAAGGGTTCATCCATATAAGACCAAGTACAGCGAGGCTTACGAGATGAAGAAATTTCTAAAAAACACCTTGCAAATACCGGAAGAAGTGATCTTAATGGAGCCACATGCAAGACATACCACGACAAACATGCGTAATGCTTCCAGGATCATGTTCCGTTATGGTTTTCCTATGGATAAACCAGCTCTGGTGGTGACGGTAAAATCTCAAAGTATGTACATCAGCGGGGTTATGCCCCAGCGTTGTGTGCAGGAACTTGGATATGTACCTTACCGTATAGGACAGCGCTTGTCTGATCAGGAACTGGAATTTTATCCGAATACGATGTCATTGCAGATTGATTTTGATGAGCCATTAGATCCATAGATCGTTTTTAAAAAGAAATCATCATTGGGTCGTCAGATATGCTCAATGATGATTCTTGAAATTTCTCCCGCATTACTGTAAACCATAAAATGCCCGCCGCCTTTTATCAGAAGGTCGGGCTTGGTGTATTTAGCAGGCAATACGTTGTCGTTTGTACCATGAATATGGGTAAGGTTTGCGGGTATTTCTTTGTTTCTCCAGTTTAGGATGCAGGTTAAAGCCCATTTCATAAAATAAGGATCGCTATCTGCAACCAATTGTTTTAGTAAGGAAAGTTCCTCACTTGTTTTACCACCAATAAACTTTAAACCAATAGAATTGCTTTGTTTCATCAGGCTTACCGGAACCATCTTTTCAAGGCGAAGGAAACCCGCTGTTCTGTAATACCAGGGCAAGTGGGTATAAACAGGGGTGCTGGAAATCAGAAAAGTGTGTATTGGTTTAAGCTTCTTAGCGATTTCTGTGGCGAGCATCCCACCAAAGGAAAGGCCAATCAGATAAAATGGAACAGAAGGATCGATCCCTTCAGACAGTCTTGCTGCATAGTTCGCCAAAGGCTCTTTAGGTTGTGGTGGAATCCAGTCGAGATGGATCAACTCAACGTCCGCAGGAAAAATCAGTCTTCTGAAAGCCCTTCGGTCAGCTCCTAAGCCACTAATGAGGTATATTCTTCGCATCTCTTATACGATCTGATAGTGTTCAACAATTGGAAAAGGGTTGTAAAAATGATGTAGCAAGGCTTTCCATTCCTGATATTCTGCGGAATTGCGGAAACCAATTGTGTGGTTTTCAAGGGTATCCCATTTAACCAGAAGAATATACTGGTGGTTGTGTTCTATACACTTTTGCAGTTCGTGGCCAAGGTAACCTTCCATTGATGAAATGATTTGTTGTGCGTTTGCAAAAGCAAGTTCAAATTCTGCTGTTTTTCCTTGTATAATATGTAATATGGCTACTTCGAGGATCATATTCATAAATGTATAAATAACGATCCATAAAACAGGATCGGAAAAGCAGATTCCGCTAATTGAACTTGTAATTGATCCGTTGGCTTATTCGTGCAGAACCAGAATGGCTTTAATCGATTTATTCATCACCTGGTTTACGGTGCTTCTGTTAAAGATACGGTACAACATATTGTGGTGGTGTTTAACCACACAAAGGATGTCTGTTTTATTGTTGACAACAAAATCCATAATGCCGTCAGTTGTGCTGCTATGGCTAATGTAATTAAATTGCAGCGCGACAGGTTTGAAATAGTCTTTCAGCACCCTTTCTCCGGTTATAGCTGGGGAAATGTCTAATTTGTCCATCACGTTTAATACATGGAGAACATCAGTTTCGAAAGCTTGTATTACTTCTTTTAAAATGTGTACATCTGTTGCTGATAGTTCTGTGGAGAAATCTGTAGCGAGTGTAATAACAGGTTTTTTAGAAGGCTTGCTTTCCAGTGGAACGATCAATGTTGGTAATTTAAGTTTGGAAACGATCATGTTTGCCGTACTGCCTACAATACCAGAAATACCTGTTGATCCAGTAATTCCCATGATCAGCAGCTCGGCAGGATGATTTGCTAAATGGTTGGAAATAACTGCATTTAAAAAGCCAACTGCACATAGGGTAGTTACTTTCACTTGAGCGTATTCCTTCTGATCACCGAGGTTTTTTGCCCAGTGCGCCAGTGCTTGCCTTTTTGAATTATAGTAGTTTTCTATGTAGATCGCGTTATATATCGAATTGTCAATGCCCTCAGTGGGGTGTATGGCATGAATGGCACATACCTCAAAATGAAGGATGCTGGCCAGTTCCAGAGCATATTCCATGGCATTGCTGGCACAATTTGAAAAGTCAGTAGCAACAAGTATCTGTTTCATGGGGAGGGATTAAGAGGATTAAAGGAATAAGCGAAAGAGAGCGAACAAAGCTAATGCCAATGCAATGCATACGGGAAGAGTAAGTACCCAGGCCATAGCAATATTTTTTAATGTTCCATTGTTCAGATTGCTGGCTCCGCCCTGAGCAACCATAGCTCCGGCAATTCCACTAGATAGAACATGCGTAGTGCTTACCGGAAGGCCAAGGCCCGTACTTAAACCAATTGTTGCAGCGCCAACAATTTCCGCAGTTGCACCCTGAGCATAATTCAAATGTTCGTTGCCGATTTTTTCACCAATAGTTACAACAATTCTCTTCCAGCCAATCATGGTGCCCAGGCCCAGTGAGATAGAAATTGCCGCTATTACCCAAATTGGTGAAAAGTCGGTTACCTTATTTAAGGCCTTACAGGAATTTGTGAGGCCAGACAGGTCTTCTTCAGAGATTTGAATTGCTGGATTCTTACAGAGCTCTTTCAATTCCTTGGTTACCTTTTCAATATCCTTCCGGAATTTAAAAATCTCCGCAGTACTTCCCTTGGCATTCCCACCAATTTCCTGTTTGGTTTGTTCAATTAATTTCTTTGCAGACTGGATAGGGGCAGAGTTTGCCGTATTGCCAGCTAACAGATGTTGCAAAGGTTGCTCTGCGGTATTAAGCGTATTCAGTATTTGTTGATTAGTGATGGAATGATCTATAGCGAATTTTGCGGGGAGAAAGGTAATCAGGATCAGCATCAGTAAGCCTACACCTTTTTGTCCGTCATTACTTCCATGGAAAAAGCTCACCAGGGTGCAGGTTGTAATGAGCAATAACCTGACAAATACAGGTGGCTTATCATCATCGCCCTGAGGGATATGAAAAAGCTTTTTCGCTTTAAGGATATTTTTAATAAAATACATCAGAAGCACAGAAGCCCCAAATCCAAATATCGGGGAGAGAATAAGAGACAGACCTATTTCTTCCGCCTTATTCCAGTTTACACTGCCACCGTAGTAATAGGTAAAGCCAATACTGCCGCCGATCAGCGCACCAATTAAGGTATGTGAACTGGAGCAAGGAATACCAAGATACCATGTTCCTAAATTCCAGAGTATGGAAGAAATCAATACTGCCAATACCAGGCAGGCACCTACCTGTACGGGGAGATTCATCAATTCATCCAGGGGGACTAGTTTTAAGATTCCCATGGCTACAGCTACACCTCCCGCAAAAACACCAAGGAAATTCCAGATTCCAGACCAGGGCACGGCAATCTGAGGTTTTAAAGCCTTGGTGTAAATAACAGTTGCCACGGCGTTTGCAGTGTCATGAAAGCCGTTTACAAATTCAAAAGCCAGTACTGTGGCAAGACAAATAAAAAAGACGATTAAAACCGGATGGCTTAAATCAATTTCTCCAAGTAGTGGAAGGGTAATGAGACTAAGCGTAGATAACATGTGTTCTTTGAATAGTTCGTTTGCCAAACATCTGGTTTTTAGATGGGTTACGATGCTACTTAAGGTTAAGTTATTGTTATGCTATTGTTGCCTGGTATAGCTGGATAAAAGAGTAGAAAAATAGCTTGATGGTTAGAGTTCAAATTTCATTAAAATATCCAGTTGTTCATCATCACCAAATCTGAAGATGTGTGTAGCGAAATCTCTAAACTTATTTTTTTTATAGAACGCAATAGCCTTATTGTTCTTTTCCCACACCCCGAGCCAGAGGTTATCCACATGATTTTTTCTGGCAATTTCAATCGCATTATTTAGTAAAAACTGACCTGCTTTCTGACCCTGAAATTCTTGTAGTACGTAGATGCGTTCTACCTCCATTGTGTTCTGATCCTGTAAATCTGTCTGTGCGCTCCTGAAATTTAATTTCATATATCCAATGTGCTTGTTTTCAGTGTCTAACGCGATAAGAAAAATAGAATCAGGGTTCGATAATTCTTCCTGTAGTTTCTTAATACTAAAATTTGTATCTAGATATTGCTGCATGTTTTCTGCAGAATTGTAGGCAGCATAGGTCTCGAAAAAGGTTTTTTTGGCAAGTTTTTGAAGGTCTGAAACAGTAGAAATATCCAGATGTACAAGTGTGAAATTCATGCCCAAATTTAGGCCAAACCGGGGTAATTAACAAAACCTGTGGATAAGCAAGAGTTATCCACATTTTGCCGGAAAAACGTCTTTTAAAGGATTGCTTTTTAGCGGCTTAATGATTAGGATAAGTTTATGTTTTTTTGTTGGTAATATTCTTGATCTTCGCAATCCCAAAAAAGAAGGAAGCTTTTTTAGGGGCGAATAAAGAATAAATAACAACAACAAATTAATTAAAATGTCTATGCAGAATACTTGTACCGCAGTGTGGAATAACTCACTTCAAACAATTAAAGCCAGCATCCCAAGCCAAAGTTATAAGACCTGGTTTGAGCCCATCTCTGCTTTAAAATTAGAAGGAAACGTTTTAACTGTACAAGTACCTAGCTTATTCTTTTACGAGTGGCTGGAGGAGCATTATGTAGGCCTTTTACGCAAAACCGTAAAACAAGAACTTGGAGAGGAGGGGCGTTTGGAATACAATATAGTTGTAGATGATAAAACATCGAAAAACAACTCTGTATCTACAAAAGCGCAGACAGTACCTGCTTCAACACCGGCAACAACTTCATCAACTGGTAAGGATCTAAGAAACCCTTTTGTTGTGCAGGGGGTAAAAAGATTGAATGTTAATCCACAACTTAACCCTAATTATACCTTAGAGAATTACATAGAGGGAGACTGTAATCGTCTGGCGCGCTCTGCGGCCTTCGCTGTTGCTGCTAAACCAGGAGGGACATCCTTCAACCCTCTTATGATTTATGGTTCGGTAGGACTTGGCAAAACACACCTGGCACAGGCTATAGGAAATGAAATCAAAAGTGTATATCCTGAAAAGCTGGTTATTTTTGTTTCCTGTGAGAAGTTCTGTCAGCAGTTTGTCGAATCGTTGAAAAACAATACCATCAATGATTTTGTGAATTTCTATCAGGCTATGGACGTGATCATCATGGATGATATCCACAACTTTGCGGGAAAAGAAAAGACGCAAGATATCTTTTTCCATGTTTTTAACCACTTACACCAGTCGGGCAAGCAAATTATCATTACCTCCGATAAAGCACCAAAAGATTTATCCGGACTAGAAGAGCGTTTGCTGAGTAGGTTCAAATGGGGGCTCTCTGCCGATTTGCAAATCCCTGATCTGGAAACCAGAATGGCTATTCTAAGAAAAAAGACAGCTCAGGATGGTGTTAATGTACCTTCGGAGGTTGTTGAATACGTTGCTCATAACATCGATAATAACGTTCGTGAACTGGAAGGTGCTATGGTTTCCTTACTTGCACAGGCAACTTTGACCAAAAAAGAAATAGATCTGCCCTTGGCCAAATCTTTATTGAGAAATTTCATTAAAAATACCAGCAAAGAAATCTCTCTGGAATATATTCAAAAGGTTGTTTGTGAGTATTTTGAAGTGCCTTTTGATCTGGTGAAATCGCCAACACGTAAACGTGAAGTAGTGCAGGCCAGACAGATTTCCATGTACCTGTCTAAGAGTCTGACTAAATCTTCTTTAAAAAGTATTGGTGCTTTTTACGGAGGCCGTGACCACTCTACGGTAATATATGCCTGCCAGACTGTTGAAGATCTGATTGACAGCGATAAAAAATTCAAAGGATATGTAACAGATATCCAGAAAAAATTAAGCATGAGCTAATTCAAACGACAATAAAAATCATGACTATAAATGCTATTACGATAACCACCGCTCTGGTGGTTATCCTTTTTGTTCCTTACCTGATCAGTATCATTAGAAAAGTTCAAAACCATCAGATTCCTTTTTTAAAAGCACTTCATCCTTTTTATACTAAAGAAATGAATGAGGCTGCTCTTTTGAAGGAGCGTTTATCTCCAATTGTTCGGGAAATGGAAACCCAGGCAATAGCTAAGTTTATAAATCACTGGACTTCAAAGTTTGAGACCACAGGACTGTCGGAGCAGGATGTTCTTGAACTGAATGCAAAGATAGAGGGGGGAGAGCAAGATCAGGTTTATGGAATATTAGCATTACATCCTGAGGGCAAGATCCAGTTTGATCAGATCAATGCCCGGTTAAAAGAAAAATCTCTTCAGGAAACTGAAGTTATGGCCTAGTTCTTATAGCTTTTAACATTTGTGATTATTGATTTTAATTTCAATTTCCAGTGTTGCATGCTGAATGTTTTGATGTTCAAGTTCATGCTTTAGAATGTCCTTGATTTTTTGTGCCTCTTCAAGGCTGGTGTGTTCTTCAACAATAATATGGGCCGTTAATGCATTTTGAGTAGTGCTAATGGCCCAAACATGAATATGATGAATTCCTGTTATGCCGCCTGTTTTCAAGGCGGCCTCTCTGACTTTTTCTATATCCACATTTTCAGGTACACCGTCAAGCGACAGGCGAAGGCTACCTTTCAGTAAATTCCATGTACTGGCAATGATTACTGCACAAACGATTAGGCTCAATACGGGGTCTATCCAATAAATATGGGTGCAGTACATCATGATACCTCCGGCAACCAGTCCCAGAGAGACAAGTGCATCTGCAGCAAGGTGAAGGAAAGCACTTTTTACATTCAGATCTTTTTCTTTATCCCTAAAGAACATAAAAGCTGAAACTCCGTTGATCACAATCCCGATGGCTGAAACAATTGCAATCGTTACCCCTGGTAGCGGTTGCGGATTATTGAAGCGTAAAATGGCTTCGTAGCCAATAGCACCAATCGAAATCAGTAATACAATGGCATTGAAAAGTGAAATCAGGATAGAAGATTTCTTGTAACCATAAGTATACTGGCTGGTTGGTTTTGACTGGTGGAGCTTGTAAGCAAGCAGGGATAAAGCCAATGCGCCAACATCCAGAAAGTTATGCCCGGCATCAGACAGCAGTGCAAGGGAGTTGATCCTGAAGCCAATGATGACCTGTACAATTACATAGACCAGGTTTAGTACAATGCCTGTAATGAAGGCAGTACCAACATTTGATAACTTAACTACAGCACCGTGGTTATGTCCGTGATGGTCATGTGTATGTTCGTGATGGTGTTCGCCCATTCTTTTTATTTATAAAGATATCAAAAACAAAAGGGTAAATAAAATAGGAAGCAAACCCAATAATATGTAAATCAGATTGATCGAGTGTCTTTTTTTTAGAATTAAATATGGTTTAAATGGGTTTCTTCTTTAAAGTTTATGGATTTTAAGGTCAACCATTTATAAGTACAAATACAAATAGGATATTTGAGGCTCTTAGTACAGAATACAGTTCGCTCTATTACTATTAAACGTGCTTCATAACCTGAAAGTAGTAATAAGTTGAAAGCATGGTGGTTTCCGGATGGGAATGCCATGCTTATTGTTTGTTATTAACGCCCGAATGTATGATTAAAAATATGCATGGCTGTAAATAGAAAAGGGACCTAAGTCTAGCGACCCGGTCCCTTTTTCATTAAATTAACGCTCTCGGTACAAATATAATTTTATTATTTTATGAAACAAATTTTTTGTTATTTCTTTTTTCTTTCTTCTGTTTTTTATTTGTGGCTAGCCATGCTTTTTTTGATCAAGGTTATACAATGGTTAGGAAACAGTTATACCCATCTACTGTTTAAAATTTAGTGAAATCTTGTTATCTGTCTGTTCTTCTATTGCTAAGAGCAAAAGGATAGCAAAAGGATAGCAAAAGAAAAGCAAGAGTAAAAATGGACTGTTAGTGAATTGTTTTAGTTGACAGTTGGGGGCATCTGGTTGGTGTTACAATGGGTTAAAATCTGCCTATCTTTAGCGGCTATAATATTTAAGGTGAAGTAAATAAAAAACGATAAGATATTGGCCTGATTTTTTCAGTGTAAGGCAATGAACATTTAAATCAATAATTCACTGTCTTTAGTACTCTAAAATAGATTTTTTGTGTATTTTAACTAAAGATCTGTAGAGTACTGTATGATATGGAATACTTAACCAATACGTCCGAAGATTATTCGCTGCAATCAAATCTGGTATTTGCAGATAAACTAATGCACTTACTCGATGGCTATTATCATAGTGATTTGAAAGTCAATATATTGGAGGCTCTTGTTTTGGAGCTTTGCAAGCAGAGTGATTCTTCAGGGGCAGCTATATTTCATCATAAGGATGCTATACTGGATGTCATTGTTCCGCATCCAAAAGAAGATCCGAATGCCATTCTATTTAATAACAGGGTAATTATGACTCAGGAGCGGCTCTCTGTCAGCCATGAACAGAATATTGAACAACTCTCATGGGGCATAAAAGATACAAAGGAGATTTGTTGGACTGTGTCTCTCATAGGAAATAAGAGCGATAATATAGAAAAGAAATGTGAACTCATCAGGTTAAGTATTCCTGTTTTAAGGAGTATGCTTGTAGATCAGGAGCAACAAAGAAACAGAAATATTGAACTTAACTGTAGCCTCAGTAAAATGGTGAGTTTGCAATGTTTGATTGAATCTCTGGATGATATTGTGTTGGAGCTTAATGACCAGATGGTCATCAGGAGGGTTTGGGTAAAGGATAAAACTAAATTGTTCATTCCTCCGGAACAATTTATGAATAAGACCCTTAAAGAAGTGTTCGGTGAATTTGGGAACAGATTTATTGGTTGCATTGAAAAGCTGATCCTTACAGGCGAAAGGCAAGAATGTGTATATCCTGATTTTGATCAAAAAAAACACCATTGGTTTTGTGCTAAATTTCAGAAGATAGATACTGAACATGGAGAGGCAAGAATTGTTTGTGTCATAGAAGATATTACTTCTAAAAAAGACATGAGTGACCAGCTAGAGCAAAATGCGTTGGAATTGAGACGGATGAATCTGGAGCTTATTGAATCTAAAAATCTGGCCGAGCAGATTGCCAGAAAACGGACAGAGATTCTTTCGATTATGAGCCATGAAATCCGGACGCCTTTGAATGGGATTATCGGTATCTGCAATTTGTTAAATCAATCGCTGTTTTCGGACCCACAGACAATCGAATATATAGACCATTTGAATTTTTCTTCTAATCATCTTTTGCATCTGGTTAATGATATTCTGGATCTGGAGAAAATTGAAAGCCGTAAAATGGAATTGAATGAGAAAGAAACAGATTTAATTGCACTGGTCAGGAATATAGGAAAACAGTTTACACCCAGGGCAGAGACAAAAGGTTTGAAATTGCATTTTTATCACGATGAGGGGATTGCAATGTGTTTGATGATTGATGACTTGAGACTGAGCAGGATTTTAAATAATCTAATTGGATATGCCATTAAATTTACAGAAGACGGAACGGTATCTGTTAGTTTGGAAAAGGTTAAAC
>NZ_JAELTV010001387.1 GCF_016429005.1 Pedobacter sp. ASV19 | reverse complement strand
CCCCCCCCCCCCCCCCCCCCCCCCCCCCCCCCCCCCCCCCCCCCCCCCCCCCCCCCCCCCCCCCCCCTTTTAACCATCCGCCGACCACCTAGAACTACACCGGCTAACGTTCGTCGGCAGCCCCCCCCCCCCCCCCCCCCCCCCCCCACCTGTTGAGGGTTCGATGGCTACAATACTGCCAACTTTATTCGTCATGAGCTGTTCGCCCAGTTTCTGGATCTCAATATCAAGGGACATTGAGATCCAGAAACCTGTCTCTTATACACATCTCCGAGCCCACGAGACAGGCAGCTCTATCTCGTATGCCGTCTTCTGCGTGAAAAGGGGGGGGGGGGGGGGGGGGGGGGGGGGGGGGGGGGGGGGGGGGGGGGGGGGGGGGGGGGGGGGGGGGGGG
>NZ_JAELTV010001386.1 GCF_016429005.1 Pedobacter sp. ASV19 | reverse complement strand
GGCTTGTTGTACGACGCGATCGATGGCTCCGGCGGCTATTACCGTAGCCCGGTAGAGCCTTCGGCGCGCTCGCTGATGAATATCCCCTTTACCCTGCACGACAGCGCGCTGGACGCCGACTTTCTCAAAGAATCGGAGTCGGCTGGCCTGCTTGCATTGAAGGGTCACAAGGCGCTGGGCGGCATGCGCGCATCGATCTACAACGCCGTGCCGTTGGAAGCAGTACAGGCCCTGGTGTCCTTTATGGGGGATTTCGCAAAACGTCACGGATGAAACCGTTGCGAATCGGGTTGTCTATGGCCGACTATCCCTGGTTCCCCGTTTAGACTGCTTTCCCTCCAGAACCATTGACATGACCGATAAGAAATCCTCGCTCTCCGAAGTGCGTGAGCAC
>NZ_JAELTV010001385.1 GCF_016429005.1 Pedobacter sp. ASV19 | reverse complement strand
GCCTATGATGGGAGTGTGGGCTGTAAAATGGCATTGGAAAATGACTATGATTTAATTATTCTGGACGTTGTCTTGCCGCATATTAATGGAATGGAAGTTTGTAAACTCGTACGGCAGCTAAAAAAAGAAGTACCTATTTTAATGCTTTCCGCATTAGATACCGTTAATGACAAGGTTCAGGGCCTGGAAAACGGAGCCGACGACTATTTAACCAAACCTTTCCATTTCGAAGAATTACTTGCCCGGATTAAAGCCTTAAATAGAAGAAAAGATCTGGTTTTACCGGGGACGATTTATCAGGTGGGGGATCTGGAAATGGACTGTTATAAGAAAACAGTTTCCAGAAAAGGGAAGATCAGCCTGCTTTCTGCCAAAGAATTTACCTTGCTGGAAG
>NZ_JAELTV010001384.1 GCF_016429005.1 Pedobacter sp. ASV19 | reverse complement strand
AGATGGCAGATTTAGTATTGATGGAAAATCCTACCAGCTTCCACAAACAACTGGAAATGATTGTCTTCATGGAGGGAAAAATGGTTTTGATAAGAAAGTATGGGATATACTGCCTACAACCGATCCAAGTTTAACTTTACAGTATATCAGTGCAGATGGTGAGGAAGGATTTCCAGGAAATTTAACGGTACAACTGACTTTCAAATTGACAGAAGAAAACGAACTTGTACTTGATTATAGAGCAGAAACAGATCAGCCAACTGCCATTAATCTGACGCACCATGGTTATTTCAATTTATCACCAGAAGGAGATAACATAGAAAACCACACACACAGAATGCCTGCAAGCCATTATTTGCAGCAAGACGACAACTACGTTGTTACTGGCGTACTT
>NZ_JAELTV010001383.1 GCF_016429005.1 Pedobacter sp. ASV19 | reverse complement strand
ATTCTGATATTCAGGGGCATAATAGTTTAAGTTACTTTGGCCCGGATCTTTATCAAAGTGGTTATCTTTCTGCGCATTTAATGAAATACCTTGTAAAAAGAGGGGACGAGATTCTTATTGTTAATATATCTCAGGAAATAGACAATGAGCATCACCTCTCGCGTAAAGAGCAAGGTTTCAGAAATTATTTCGCGGATCATAAATTGGAAAATTCTATTCTAAAAATTGATATTAAGCAAACGGATTATGCTTATGTGAGCAAATCTTTAAAGGAGGTTTTGCATAACCATAATATTGCAGCAATTTTTGTAACCAATTCGAGGGTTTCGACCGTAGCAAAATATTTGAAAAAGGTAGGAGATGAGGAGAGGGTTTTGATAGGGTTTGATTATAC
>NZ_JAELTV010001382.1 GCF_016429005.1 Pedobacter sp. ASV19 | reverse complement strand
ACACCAAAAAAATGGCGACCATATCTGATTGCAGGGATCAATGACTGGCAGAAGGCCTTTGAACAGGCTGGCTTTAAAAATGCCATTGTGGGTAAGGAATGGCCAGAAGCCGATACTACAATGAGTTTGGATGATGCTCGTTTCTCTGTGATTCGTTATTTCGCATCAGCACAACAAAATGCATACGGACCAAATATTGCCGACCCACGTACAGGCGAGATTTTGGAAAGTCATATCGGATGGTACCATAATGTGATGAACCTGGTGCACCGCTGGTATATGATTCAGGCTGGTGCAATAGATCCAAAAGCCCGTAAAAATAAATTTGACGATGAATTAATGGGACAGTTGATCCGCTTTGTTTCTTCTCATGAAATTGGCCATACCTTAGGTC
>NZ_JAELTV010001381.1 GCF_016429005.1 Pedobacter sp. ASV19 | reverse complement strand
ATAATAGCCTCGGTATTCGAACTTCCCTCTTTCTGAAAAATCTCTCCATAATTTGGCATTAAAGAGTTCCCCTCCGATTTACAAATATCATAAGCTTCTTTACACGCAGCATAAGCTTTCTGCCATCTTTGCTGATCGTAAGGGTGTGCGGGATCGCTTAAGGGATTAAATTGCGGGCTTGCCCAATATAACAAAGCCCTTCCTTTTAATGCAGCTACAGCTTTTCTCGTAAATTTACCTCTTTCAGTGGCATCATTCCAGGTCACATTTTTCAGCAAAACCATTGCCGAATCCAAATCATCTACAATCGCTTTAAAACATTCAGCAGCCTTCGCACGTCCCTCCAGTTTTATATTGTCAGGATTTTGAGGCTCCAGCACCAATGGTACACCAC
>NZ_JAELTV010000146.1 GCF_016429005.1 Pedobacter sp. ASV19 | reverse complement strand
CCCCCCCCCCCCCCCCCCCCCCCCCCCCCCCCCCCCCCCCCCCCCCCCCCCTTTTAGATGTGTATAAGAGACAGCCTCCTTATAGCGTGTACCGAATTTCAAGACTTCAGACTCAACAGCCGCATCTTTTATAATCGTCAGTTTCGCATAAAAATACTGCTGATCAAATCTTCTGCTATCGTAAATTCCCTTCTTATCAAAGCCGTCCCAGTGAATTTGATAAATACCGGGCTGCATTGGTACAAGTTCAGCAGAATATTGGTACAGGACTTGGTCTCTTGCATCCAGGATTTCCAGGAGAACGGCATTTACAGGACTTCCCAGGCTATACTCAAAAGTAAAATAGGAATTTTCATTTCTTCCCTGGAAATCTGCCACCCCAAAAGGTACAACTGTTCTTTTTTCCTTCTTCAGGTTGAAGTCAACAATAACAGTCTTTTGCCTTGTATCTGAATCAGGTCTACGCATATTCAAAGATAGAGGAATATTTATTTTGGTCATTTCTATATTAAAACCGGATGATCACTTCCTGTTTTTATTTTTCTTTTATAACTTTCCGGTAACAGATCACATATGGAAAACTATAAAGCCGTTTCAGACTCGCATACCACCTTAACAGAATTAATGATTCCCTCCTATGCTAATTTTGGGGGCAAAATCCATGGTGGAATTATCATGGGCCTTATGGATAAAGTTGCTTATGTATGTGCAGCAAAACATGCCGGTTCTTATTGTGTAACGGCATCTGTAGATGCCATTGATTTCCTTGCACCGGTTGAGGTAGGCGAACTGATCTCCCTGATGGCCTCTGTAAACTATGTAAGTAAAACCTCCCTGGTGGTTGGCATTAGGGTGATCTCAGAGAACGTAAAGACCAATGAGGTAAAACATACCAATACCAGTTACTTTACTATGGTGGCGATGGATGAGGACCATAAGCCGCTCCAGGTACCTGGTCTGATCCTTAAATCGGACGACGACATCAGACGCTTTTTTCAAGCTTACCATAAAAAGGAACTGAAGAAATATCTCCGCCAGGAAGAAAAGAGAATGAAAACAGAGTTCGAAATCGCTGAGTCTATTGAATTACTCAAAAATGAGCGTTGCATCATAGAACGCAGCTGATTCCGATCTCTTGTTATCCCTTCAATATTTTACTTTTTTCGGCATCAAATTCTTCTTGTGAGAGAATACCGGCATCCAGCAGCTCTTTTAGATCGAGCAAAGCTTTCTTTTTTGCTGCCATATCATTTTCAGGAACTGCTTGCACTGCTGCCATTACCGGTTCGACAGGCTTAACGGCCGTTCCCTGCGGACTAAATTTAAGGATCAGTTCTGTGATCTCGTTAAAACCCTTGATATTGGAATAATCAATTGCCTTTTGTTCCTTTACATTGACAACGGAAACATCGGCCTTATTTTCGAGCAGATATTTCACAACGTCCTTCTTACCGTTTGCAGCGGCATAATGTAATGGCGTATTTCCAGATTCGTCTTGAATATTGATGTTTGCACCCTTCTCTACAAGCAATTTAGCCATACTCAAATGGCCATTTTTAACGGCAACATGCAACAAGCTTTCCCCACCGGAACTGTAAGAACCTGTTAAGTTAAAATTACTGTCTGAGGAAAGTCCATTGGCTGATTCTACCCAATCCAGATAAGAGTTCATGGAATCTGTCTGATCAGAAACCGGTTTACTGTGGTTGGCATCCAGACCATTTTCAAGGAACAGGTCAACGATTTCCTTCTGGTTGTTGGCGCAGGCGTACCATACCGGGGATACCCCATTCTTGGATGTGACAAAGATATCTGCTCCCTTATCTATTAATAATTTAGTAATGACTCTGTTGGTTTCATAGCA
Organism: Pedobacter sp. ASV19; assembly: GCF_016429005.1. Lineage (GTDB taxonomy): Bacteria > Bacteroidota > Bacteroidia > Sphingobacteriales > Sphingobacteriaceae > Pedobacter. The sequence continues at coordinate 9,951 of NZ_JAELTV010000146.1, read as the reverse complement.
GGCAATTAACAGGGCATTTTCACCGGCGTGATTAAGGTGATCCAGATCGGCTCCGTTTTGCAGCAATAGTTCGACCATAGGCAGGTTCTTAGACCTGACTGCAAATAATAGCGGGCTTTCTCCGTGTTTATTGGTCGTATTGATATTTGCCCCTTGCTGCAGAAGCAACTTCACAACTTCTTTATTTCTGCAGCCGGAAGCCAGCAGAAGAGCTGTCTCTGCAGCATTGTTCTCCAGATCGATTTCAATACCTTCTTTCAACAGTTTTTCCATCACTTCTACCTGCCCGGATAATGCGGTCAAATGCAGAAGGCTGTTGCCTTGCTTATCGTTGATATTGATATTCGCTCCGTTTTCCAACAAGTACAACGCTGTCTGCTTTTGTTTTTGCAGGCAAGCAAAATAAAGTGGGGTTTCACCTTCGTGGTCTTCATAGTTCAGGTCGGCACCCTCGCCAACCAGTATTTTAACCAGGTCCAGATAGCCTCGATGTGCCGCATAATGTAATGCTGTACGCCCTTTTTCATCTGTATAGTTAAAATCTGCTTCTTTATTAGCCAGGAGGATTTCTGCTATTTTTCTATTTCCGCTTTCGCAAGCCAGGATAAATGACATTGACATATTAGTTCTGTAATAAGAGTTCGACAGTTTTTGATTTGGTGTTGTCCTGAGAAGCCAGCATGAGTGCGGTTTGGTCCTTATCATTCTGGATATGAATATCGGCACCTTTTGAAAGAAGCAGCTTTACCTTACGGTAAGTCTCCTTGGCTTTTTCGTTATCGCGGTACAATTCATGAGCACAAACTTTATGCAGCAGGGTATTTCCTTCATTATCTTGCTGGTTGATGTCTATATTTCCATCTTCCACTAAGATTTTTAATATCTCTGCATTTTTTTCCGCCGCCCAGTCTAAAGCTGATTTCTCTTTTCCGTAGTGCTCGGAGGTATGATAAACGTCTGCCCCATCTTGTATCAGGCGTTCCAGCAATTTGATCTCTGTTTCTGATGCCCTGTCCAGTCTGCTCACATATTTGGCCAGCATCGTTCCTTCCTCCTGAGCACGAAGTTCAAATGCAGGGCTGTCATAACTGGCAAGTTTATCATAGGAAGCAAGGTTAAACTGATCTACTACAACGTTATAAAATGGGGTTCTGCCTTTCTTGTCTTGCGCATTTGGATTGGCTCCATTTTCCAGCAGCACATCCAGGTATTCTGCTCTGTTCCTGTCAATGGCCAAATGAAGTGGCGTGGTTCCTACAATATTCGCTGTATCCACCTCCAGACCCTCGCCAATTAAAAATTTTAGATATTCTATGCCTCTTTCCTTATTTCTAAGACTCAGGGCACCATTATTTACAACCTGATAGATAAAATTCTCTTCGGCGTTGTTTTTATAATTGATGTCACAGCCCGCGTCCACCAAACGTTTTATAAGCGCAATATCTGCCCCTTCTTCCAGCGCATAGCCCAGCAAGGTCTGGTCCTGAAGGTCACTGTTCAGGCTTTGAAATTTGCCAATTAGAGTACTAAAATAGTCGAGTGAGGCTTCGTCTGTCGAAAAACGAATGATGTGGTCAAAGATGCTTTTTTTAAAAGAATCGTATTCGTAAAGGTCAGTTTCAATGGTACCGTCTTCGATCAGCTGATCCAGGATATCAAATGCTTTACGATCTTTAATTTTATCAAAAATAGCACTCCATTCATAGGACTGAAGGTTTTTAGGTAAGCGTTCCCCACTATTTAATAGTTGTTTGGCCGCTTCTACATCGCCCGATCTCAGGGCTTGTAAGAGAGATGATTGTTCATTCATAGACCATTTTTGGTTCAAATATCTTGCCATCGTATATGGCCTGGCTAATTTTTTTTCTAGCAGAATATATATATTCTTATATTAGATCAATAGTCGTCTCTAATTTTGATCATGAATAGGAAATTGCTAAAACATTTCCCTTCTACTTTTGCTTATTAATACAACTTAATTTTACAATTAACATAATACCAAAAGATGAAAACAACTAAATTAATGATGAATGCGGCTATTGCCGCTACGCTGTTCCTGGCGAGTTGTGGGCCAAAGGATGCAGACATTCAAACGGCTGTTCAGGCTAAAGAGGCCAGTGGAATTACCGTTGCCGTGGCCAAGGGTGCTGTTACCTTAACTGGTGAGGTGCCAGATGATGCGGCAAAAGCAACTGCTGAACAGGTTGCAAAAGCTGAAAAAGGGGTCAAGTCTGTTACAAACGATTTAACGGTTAAACCTGCTGTTGCACCTGTTGTGATTGCGGAGGATACAGTCCTTCAAAAGAATGTTGCCGATGCAATAAAGGACTTCCCAACGGTAAAAGCAGATGTTAAAGATGGCGTAGTGACCGTAACCGGAGAGCTTAAGAAAGCTTCTTTAATCACTTTAATGCAGCACCTTTCTGCGCTTAAGCCTAAAAAAATTGACAACAAATTAACGATTAAATAGCACGCATCATGGCTTTACAAGATAAATATAAACAACTAACGGATGCGGCCTCAGCTGCTGGTATAACCGATCTTGCGGTACGTGAGCAGGATGGCGTTTTGTATGTAGATGGTACAGCTCCGGATGGCGCAACCAAGGATAACCTTTGGGATATCTACAATCAGATTGATCCGAATTTCGCCTCTGGCGACCTGGTCCTAAATGTGAATGTAGCTGTTGATGCTGCTGTAACGCATGCAAAAGTTGTTACAGAGAGTTCCAACTTGAATATTCGGAAAGGTCCGGGAACAGATCAGCCCATTGTAGGAAAAGCGGCTCATGGTGAAGTGATTACTCTGGTTAACAGAAGTAACGATTTATGGTGGCTGGTGCGCACGAACGACGGTGAAGAAGGATATTGCTATGCGCAGTACCTGGAGCCTCAGGCTTAGTTTTCATGTTTAATAATTATAATAATGGATCCGGACTTACGTCCGGATTTTTTTGTTGGGTGCTGAATTGAAATAAATTTGGTATCTGTTTCGAGGTTGCGCCTGCTAAGCCCCCGAAGAGGGGTCAAACCAGCCAATGCCTCTCTACAGACACCAAATTTATTTCTGGATTTCACGCCTAACCGGTATGTTGTAAAAATAGCGGAACAGCACGGATATACTCCATATTTGGTTATAACGACATCAATATACAGGTTCCATGCTTGTTATGCTCCATATCGGTTTGCGCCCAAAAAAATTAAGATTGCTCAGAGAGGACCTCAGGGCGCCTTGCCACAAGAGCGCAGCGGGGCAAGGAGTCCAGTCCTCGAAGAGCACCTTAATTTTTCCATAAAACCCGAATATAGTTTAACCCTGGAACTTCTTGAACACGACGATACCGTTATGCCCGCCGAAGCCAAATGTGTTACTCATAGCCACATCAATATTCTTCTCCATTGCATGTACCTTAACAATATTCAGATTGGAAGGAATTGCGGGATCCGGATCCGTCAAATTGATTGTTGGAGGAACGATAGAATGTCGTATGGCCTGGATACAAGCAATCGCCTCTATAGCACCAGCCGCGCCAAGCAAATGACCTGTCATCGACTTTGTAGCACTGATATGCAAATGATCTGTCTGATCTTTAAACAAGTTTGTTATAGCCTTTAACTCACTCATATCTCCAACAGGTGTTGAGGTAGCATGGGCATTTAAATAATCGACATCTTCTATATTTAAACCTGCATCTTCCAATGCAAAACGCATGGCTGTAGCCGCCCCTTCTCCTTCCGGATGCGTCGCGGTCATATGATAAGCGTCGGCTGTCATAGCGGCTCCTGCAAGCTCTGCATAAATGGTTGCATTTCTGGCAATGGCATGCTCGTATTCCTCAAGAACTAAAGCACCGGCTCCTTCACCCATTAAGAACCCATCTCTCCCTGCATCAAAAGGTCTGCAGGCAGTTTGAGGCGTATCATTTTGTGTAGTCATTGCCTTCATTGCACAAAAACCACCAACCGAAGCCTGTGTAATCGGAGCCTCAGAACCTCCGGTAACGATCACTTTTGCTTTTCCCCATCTAATGTAATTGAAAGCATCCATGATGGCCGTATTGGAAGTAGAGCAGGCCGATACCGTCGTATAATTGATGCCCATTAAGCCATACTTTATCGAGATCATTCCAGATGCCATATTGGCTATAAGCTTAGGAACAAAAAAGGGACTGAACCTTGGCACAAAATTGTTTTCTGTATATTCCGTAACCTGCTCTTCAAAGGTAAGCATTCCGCCCTGTCCTGAACCCCAGATCACCCCTGTATCATAAGGGTTCATCGAAGAAAAATCCAATCCGGAATCTTTAATAGCCTGTCCGGCAGCCACAAGTGCATATTGAGTAAAAGGATCTGTTCTTTTAATCTCATTTCTGTCGAGGAAAAGTGAGGCATCAAAGTCTTTAAGTTCTGCGGCAATCTGTGTACGAAATGCAGTGGGATTAAATCTGGTAATGCGGTCGGCACCGCTCTTTCCCTGGATAAGACTGTCCCAAAAAGATTGAATATCATTTCCTACCGGCGTAAGCGCCCCCATTCCTGTTATAACTACTCTTTTCATTTTACAAGTTTTAACTACTTGCACTTAGCAAGCTGTTGCAAATATAAATAACTACTTTATATTTGCAAGTAGTTTAAACTGGATGATATGAAATCTGACTGCCCCCTTAATTTTGGATTGGAGTTCTTCGGGGATCGGTGGACCCTGTTGATCATACGGGATATGATCTTTTTCAATAAGCGTTCTTACAATGAGTTCCTTTCTTCTGCGGAACATATTTCCACGAATATTTTGGCCAACAGATTAAACTTCCTGGAGAAAGAAAAATTTATCATTAAAGAAAGAGACAGGGACCATAAACAAAAGATGATTTATAGCCTGACCGAAAAAGGTATTGGTCTGGTGCCCCTGATCATAGAAATAGGATTATGGTCTGACCGATATGCAGAGGAAACGCTAACCATTAGTGAATGTGTAAATCTAAACGACTTTAAAACAGACTGGGGCAAAGCTTTAAGTGCACTGCGGCAAAAGCTTTATCACCTGCATCTTCAACGCGAGATATAAATGATTCTTTAAAAAATCAAGATCTTTATTAAGGTATAGAAAAGATTAAAATCATAAATAAATTAGATATGAACAAGACAAAAATTGGCTGGATTGGCCTTGGAAATATGGGAATCCCCATGTCTGAACAGTTAATTAAAGCAGGTTATCCTGTGCAGGTTTACAACCGAAGCAAAAAAAAGGAAAGTGCATTGAAAGCAATGGGTGCCGGGATTGCCCCCTCACCTGCTGAACTGATTCAATCTTCAGACATCCTGATCCTGATGGTTTCAGATGACCAGGCTGTTCGGGAAATCTTTAATGCAGAAAACGGCTTACTGAGTATAAAAACTGCGGGCAAAATCATAATTAATATGAGTACTGTTTCGCCCGGTGTGAGTAAGGAAATGGCGGCATTATCTGCTAAATTTGGTCATGATTATATCGATGCACCTGTATCAGGCAGTGTTAAACAAGCACAGGAAGGGCAATTGGTAATTATGGCCGGGGGCTTGGAAAGCACCTTTATAAAGGTAAAACCTGTTCTTGAAGTTCTTGGAAAAATGGCTATACTGGTGGGCGAAACCGGCGCAGGAAACAGCACAAAACTGGCCATCAACAGTTTACTGGCACTGTATGCACAAGGTTTAGCAGAAACCGTTATTTTCGCCAATCAACAAGGGATCAAAACCGAAGATTTACTAACCTTGATTGGACAGGGTGCGCTGGGCAATATCTTTACAAAGATTAAGGGGGATGCCATTTTAAATGATCAATACAATGCTGCGTTTGCACTGAAACACATTGTTAAAGACCTGAACCTGGCTAAAAATGAAGGGCTCTCCAGTCCGCTTGCCGCCACAGCTTTAGAGACTTATAAACAGGCTGAACCTTCCTACGGTGAAGAAGATATCATTGCCGTAATCAAGCAGTTAAAGCCCCAAGAAAAGAAACAGGCCAGGAAGTAAATTCCCGGCCTGATAAAAACTGACCCCTCCAGATCAATTCTATTTCTGAGTAGCGGGCTTAAAATGCGCTGTAAAATGGCGCAAATATTCCGCTTCATAAGTAATTTCGAAGCCTTTGATGTTTTCTCTGTTGTGATAAACATGTATGATTACTTCCAGAAGATAGTCCATATGGCTTTGGGTATATGTCCGACGCGGAATAGCCAGTCTGAGCAATTCGAGTGTTGCAGGGATCAGTTTACCTTGCTGATCGTATTTACCGAACATCACTGAACCTATTTCAACGCCCCTGATCCCACCTTCGAGATATAATGCTGCAGCTAAAGCCTGACCTGGGTATTCATCTACAGGAATATGCGGTAGAAAAGCCTTGGCATCTAAATACAAGGCATGTCCTCCTGAAGGTTTTAAATAGGGAACATTTTCAGCATCCAGTTTTTCAGCAATATATTCAATGCTCCTGATCCTGTAATGGAGGTAATCCTCCTGTACAATTTCTCCGAGTCCAATGGCTATAGCTTCCAGGTCCCTTCCTGCTAGCCCGCCATAAGTTGGAAAGCCTTCTGTGATGACCAATTGGTTCCGGCACTGTTCTGCAAGTTTTGCATCATTTAACGCTAAAAAACCGCCAATATTGGCAAAAGCGTCCTTTTTGGCGCTCATTGTACAGCCATCTGCATAGGAGAACATTTCTCTTGCAATATCCAGGATCGTTTTATCCTGATAGCCGGCCTCCCTCTTCTTAATAAAATAGGCATTCTCTGCAAAGCGGCAAGCATCAATGAAGAAAGGAATTTCATAACGGCTGCAAATATCCCTAACCGCTTTAATATTCTCCATGCTGACCGGCTGCCCACCACCGGAATTATTGGTTACCGTTACAATAACTACAGAAATGTTTTCCCTGCCTTTCTCTTCAATAACCTGTTGCAGCTTCTGTATATCAATATTCCCTTTAAAGGGTGCAGAAACTGCAGGCAATTTACCTTCAGGACACAAAAGATCCAGTCCCTGAGCGCCTGAAAACTCAATATTGGCACGGGTAGTATCAAATAGTGTATTACTTAGGATGTATTTTCCCACTCCTCCTTTGAAGGTAAAAAGAATGTGCTCAGCAGCACGCCCCTGGTGAACGGGAATAATAAAAGGCATACCGGTAATATTCTTCACGGCCGACTCAAACCGGTAAAAACTCTCGCTTCCGGCATAGCTTTCGTCTCCGCGCATAATTCCGGCCCATTGTTCGCTGCTCATGGCGCCAGTACCGCTATCCGTCAGTAAATCGATGATCACATCCTTAGCTTTTAACAGGAAAGGATTATAATGTGCCTGGATTAACAGTTCTTTACGTTGCTCCGGTGTTGTAAAATGTATAGGTTCTACAGATTTAATTCTGAATGGTTCTATGATGGTTCTCATTTTTTTATCATTAAAAGACTCCGCAGACAGAACTTTCGTAAATGAAAGTACGCTCAAACGGCAGGAATAAGGTGGATGATTAATTTCTCGATCTGCCAGAAAGCAGATCAGGTCTGAAAATGACGTGAACTAAGATGGTCTTTTAATGATATTTTTCCAGTTTGGCTCCTGCTTTCTTCTGGCAGGGAAATCACCACGCTGAATAAAGAGGCAGCTGACAGCTGCAATTTGGTCATGATATTTCAGAAGTGGCTTTCCGTTCATAAGTGTAAATTTATACAATTCACCAATGAAAAAGGTAGCTTTTTTTTAAAATTTAAAATTATAGATCGGACTGCCTTTCCACAGGATATAACCCAATAGAGCACATTGGTGAGCTACTTCAGCCTCTATAACCGAGGGAACATCATTTACAATTTTCCAGCGGATATTATATTTGTTGTTATAACTGATGTAAATAACCACATCTTCACATCCGGAATCAATTGATTTAAGGTCCTTAAGATGCTGGCCCTGCAGTTCAGCAGCCAGACGTCGGAGCCTTTCGTTCATCACTTTGGATAAAGGTGCAGCGGAAGTTATATCAGGTTCAATTACGGCGAGTACTGTTATGGTCATTGGCATCTGTCAAATACTATAAATTTTAGCAAAGATATCATTTTATTTTTAACTAAAAAAAATAGCAAAACAATCTTCCCTAAAATCTCTACCCAAAAACTCCCTTCCGGAAAGGAAAGATCGTTCTCAAAAATTTGTATAGGCAAGAGAAAAATCTGCTCAAAAAACTCCCCCTTCCAGTCTTCCCCCTCTGTAAAGTTCATTTCCAATATTTTGTATCGGCAAGGAAAGGTTTGCACCCAAAAATTTGTAGTGTAAAAAAAGGCCTGCCGTTGTTTTCGCTTCTTCAGCGAAAATTATGCAGCCTTTTTACACTACAAATTTAAAAAGCTTCTCCTAAGCCGATAGAAAATCCCGAATATCCTTTACTCATCCCATAATCTATGGCCACATTTGTATTTGACCCTTTATTAAACTTCACCCGCATCCCAGCTCCCACGGCCGGATGAATCTTTTTAAACATATTATTTTCTGGTTCCGTAACCGAAGTCGCATTAGCAAAAACAACAAAACCCAGCAATCCATTATCCGTAATATCCCTTCTGTATTCACTCTCAAAATAAAACAAACCTTTCCCCCTGTACCGGTTCTGATCCATTCCTCTTCCAGACCTGTTATAGGGATCCCAGCCTATACTCGGCAGATTAAGATAAGGAACATCATTGCTCAATCCAGTCCATAAGTAAGTCCAAAAAGCCAGTACATTTTGCTGATGGGGTTTTGTATTCAAAGGAACATATTTCCTTGCATCCAGATATAAAGATTTCCAGCTGGAATTACTCCCTAAAAACTTGGGATTAGTTCTCAATACGGCGTTAAAATAACTCCCTGGAAGTGGATTAATGGAACTTGACCTGGTATCATAGAGCAGATTAAATGAGATACCTGAAGAAAAGGAGTTACTCCCTTTTTGAGTTCCTGTATGGTAACCGGAAAACTGTTCCAGCCCCGGATCTGTATCTGCGGTATTGATATTGATGAAATAGTCAAGATTATAGCCAAAACCAGCATAAAAATAAGGCTTAATACGTTTCAGCGCACTTTGATAGAACCGAATGTATTTATAATTCACCAACAATTTGTTATCCTCCTGCCCGCTTCCCAAGCCCCAGGTATATTGAGGGTAAACCAGAAAACGGGTATCTCCCTGAATCACCCAGGTGTTGTCCTTAAGCCAGACATCCGATCTTAAGGGCAAGCCAAAACGTCCCTTAAAATTCCAGTAAGGCGCGAAACCAGCACTGGATATATTGGTCGTTTTGCGCGGTCCAAGATAGAAACCTGCAGTGGTTGAGGTAACCAGCGCCCTTCCGCCCCCCGGAACATTACCACCAATAGGCAACAGGGAAAACTCAATCTTCTTTTCTCCGTTTTTTGGATTTTTGCCTGGCCTGATTTTAAAAAGAACTTTGGCAATATCAATCAAATCTCTTTTATTAGAGGTATCTCTCGGCTTTTCATTAAGCACTTTAGAATCGCCAGCTGTTTGTGCATGCAATGCAAAAGTGGAAAACAACAGAAAAATTAACGTATAACATTTATTCATAGATATGGCGTTATTCATAAGTTTCTTAACGGTATGCAAAAATAGAACCAATTGTTTAAGAGGAGGGCCTGATCTTTTAAACAGGCAAAGATTATTTGATGGTTAAGCTGGTAAGAATTTATATTTGCATTGCTTAACCTCCTAAATCAACAATAGATGAAAGCAATCCGGTTTTGTATTTTACCTATCCTCTTTATTGCTGCATTCTTGCTGACACGTGCAAATTATTCCCTGGTTCGGGCTGTTCATGGCAGCATTACCTATCCGGATACATTAAAGGCTGTCTCTTATACACATCTAAAAGAGGGGGGGGGGGGGGGGGGGGGGGGGGGGGGGGGGGGGGGGGGGGGGGGGGGG
>NZ_JAELTV010001380.1 GCF_016429005.1 Pedobacter sp. ASV19 | reverse complement strand
ATGCCCACCACGATGGCTGCATTGGCGTTGCGTTCGTTGCGTGAGTACTGGCTCATGCCGTTGGTGACCACGCGCTCGGGCTCGGAGGTTGCCGCCACCACGGTGCCGCCTGGGCACATGCAGAAGCTGTACACCGAGCGTCCCTTGCCTTGGTGGTCGCCGCTGCAGTGATGCACCAGCTTGTAGTCGGCCGCGCCCAGGATCGGGTGGCCAGCCTGCGGGCCGAAGCGCGCACGGTCGATGATGGACTGCGGGTGCTCCACGCGAAAGCCAATGGAGAACGGCTTGGGTTCCATGTAGACGCCGCGTTCGTGCAGCATGAAAAAGGTATCCCGCGCGCTGTGGCCCACGGCCAGCACGACATGCTCGCTGAGCAGTTGCTCGCCGCTGGTGAG
>NZ_JAELTV010001379.1 GCF_016429005.1 Pedobacter sp. ASV19 | reverse complement strand
CCCCCCCCCCCCCCCCCCCCCCCCCCCCCCCCCCCCCCCCCCCCCCCCCCCCCCCCCCCCCCCCCCCCCCCCCTTTCACGCAGACGACGGCATACGCGATAGAGCAGCCTGTCTCGTGGGCCCCCCCCTCCCCCCCCCCCCCCCTAACAAAAGCAACCAGAACAGATACTGCTTTGGTAATTCCCGAATCCTTCCCATCTCCAGCAATCCGTCTGGTTATACTAGCAAAAAAATAATCAGCGTTGCAGTATCTGGCTCTTATACACATCTGACGCTGCCGACGAACGTTAGCCGTTGTAGAGCTAGGGGGGCGGCGAATGAGTAAGAAGGGGGGGGGGGGGGGGGGGGGGGGGGGGGGGGGGGGGGGGGGGGGGGGGGGGGGGGGGGGGGGGGGG
>NZ_JAELTV010001378.1 GCF_016429005.1 Pedobacter sp. ASV19 | reverse complement strand
GCTTTTCAGTGTGGCCATCTCCTTTTTTGTATGCAACAGTATATTACTGTCCAAAAAACTCTGGTATAAAAAAGGTTATAACATACGCTATCTTCTTGTTTATTATACCTTCAGCCTGATTGGTGTAATTCTCGCTGTTGAATTGAACTATTACCTGTTCGCCTCTATTTTTCAGATTAAATACACTTTTTTTCACACAACCGATCTTGCTTTTAGCGGTGTGATCACCATAATCGTCTGTACAATTTCCTACATTTACTTTGCTAGGAAGAACAAATTCAACAGCCAGATCAAACAGAAAGAAATGGATTTACTTCGTTTGAAACAGATGAAAACACAGGCGGAACTGGCTGCATTGCAATCCAAGATCAATCCCCATTTTTTGTACAATTCTT
>NZ_JAELTV010001377.1 GCF_016429005.1 Pedobacter sp. ASV19 | reverse complement strand
GATATGAATATGGAATTTCTAGGCAGAAAGGACAATCAGGTAAAAATTAGAGGTTTCAGGGTTGAACTAGGTGAAATCGAAAATGCGCTTAGCCGCTATTCAGGTATAGCACATGCTGCGGTTGTGGCAAGAAACGATAATTCCGGTCAGAAATACCTGGTTTGCTTTTTAGTCCCCACCTTGACCTTTACCAGGGATGGAGCGATTCATCACTTAAAAAAGATTTTACCTGCGTACATGGTGCCATCCCTTTGGATAGAACTCTCTGAACTTCCATTAAACATCAATGGCAAAATTGACAGGAAAGTACTCCAGGATCTCAGCCTAAGTCAGGTTGAAGATACTGTCTCTTATACACATCTGACGCTGCCGACGACCGTTAGCCGGTGTAGATCT
>NZ_JAELTV010001376.1 GCF_016429005.1 Pedobacter sp. ASV19 | reverse complement strand
CGGCAGCGTCAGATGTGTATAAGAGACAGGCATTAGCATTTTTAGTGTGGGGATTTATAAACGGAAGAAAACTCAGAAATAAAAATAATCTAAAATAACTATCTTATAGCCGAAACGTCTTATGCTTAAATTTCTTAATTCTATTCCGTCAAGGCTAACCAGAATCACTTCTGGAGGTAAATTAATCCGAGAGGTCGACGGACTTAGATTCATCGCTATCCTTCCGGTGTTGATACAGCATTTTACTGAGCGTTTTGATCGGAATACAACAATCAAGTTCGATACGCAACCGATAGACCACGTTGTGTCTTTTCTTGCCTCCAGGGGCTTTTTAGGGGTTTATATTTTTTTTGTTATCAGTGGATTTGTATTGGCACTGTCTCTTATACACATCTG
>NZ_JAELTV010001375.1 GCF_016429005.1 Pedobacter sp. ASV19 | reverse complement strand
ACGTTCGTCGGCAGCGTCAGATGTGTATAAGAGACAGGCTCAATAGAATTGGTTTCCTCAATCTTATATTCGCCAGCGTTAAATGCATGAACGGTCACTTTCGGTTCCAGCGAATGCTCATCAATATAGACCTGACCTGGACTGGAGCCCACTACTGGTAAAGAGTAATGCTTTCTTTTTCTTTTTGATTTAATGCGTTTTCCCATATCTATTTAAAAGAATAATTTCGCCTGAGGGCCCTGGCTAAATAACAAATCCACCACACTCAGGTTTTCAATAAAACCAGTCCTGTCTTCAAAAACCTGGAAATAAGGCTTAGCCGGATGAACCAATGATGGATTTTTAAAACTCAGTCTGTCCCTGTAATCCAGTTCTGCGCCTATATTTTTTAGGTGT
>NZ_JAELTV010001374.1 GCF_016429005.1 Pedobacter sp. ASV19 | reverse complement strand
ACAGGGATTTGATGCAAATATCATAAATAGTAGAATAGGCGTAGTTTTTGATTATTTCCGTACTAATATTGAATTTTTTAGACGACTCCCATTTTAAATCTGCATTCCCAAGTTGACTACTGGAAAAACCATTCAAAGATGCATAAGATCCACCACCATAAAGTGTTCTTGCCGCATATGATCCGACGCCACGTGAGTTTCCTACTAATCCATAACTACCTCTAATCTTTAAGTAATTTACATATCTATTGTCTTGTAAGAATGATTCCTTGGATGCAATCCAACCTGCAGATACACTTGGAAAATATCCCCATCTATTTTTTATACCAAATCCAGAAAAAGCATCCGCCCTAAATGCACCCTCAATAAAATACTTATCATCATAAGTATAACCGC
>NZ_JAELTV010001373.1 GCF_016429005.1 Pedobacter sp. ASV19 | reverse complement strand
GATCAAGTCCGTTACTTGACCACCGCCATTCAAGTGTATCGCAAACATAAAATCAGCTTTTAATATTTCAAGTGCTGATGGTTTCTTACCTCTGTCATTCTGAAAGATAAACATTTGAATTGCCTCCGATTCGCTGCTAACGACATAGGTACTGCATCTCGCTTCCAGTAAAGTGCTTAATAGCCCTGTTAAAGTCGACTCTTTCATTTTATTCACCTTTGCCATAAAAAAATCATATGCTTGTTGTATACGAACCGCAGAATGATATTCCTTTAAGGAGATGTCTCCTTCTAGGTTGTCAACCACATAATCATTAAAAAAAGCTTTATCATATTCCACTGTAAGAAATCGATATTCGCGACCGTCCCTTACACTTTGCCTATAGCATAAATCCCTG
>NZ_JAELTV010000145.1 GCF_016429005.1 Pedobacter sp. ASV19 | reverse complement strand
CCCCCCCCCCCCCCCCCCCCCCCCCCCCCCCCCCCCCCCCCCCCCCCCCCCCTTTTTAGATGTGTATAAGAGACAGTCTCTTATCTGGCCTATTTCTATGGCCATTTAAGGGAAAGGGTATTCATAATCATCCTGTTAAATATTATAGTAGGGGTGCTGGATGGTTTTGGCTTGAGTATGTTCCTTCCTCTTTTACAGATGACGGATAGTTCCGTTCCTGGTGGTGCACAGCCTATGGGGCATCTTGGATTTCTGGTTAATTTTCTGCAAAAAGCAGGTTTTGTAATGAATATGCAGGTGATACTTGCGGTTATTGTCTCTTTCTTTACCCTTAAAGGCATTTTTTATTATTTCAAGGGGAAGTACCAGGTGAAGATGCAACAGTTTTTTATCCGGGAAATCAGATTGAAACATATTGCCGGATTGAGTGAAATGAGTTATGTCTATTTTGTAAAGGCGGATATAGGAAAAATTCAAAATTCTCTTACTGGTGAGGTGGATAAAGTTTCTAAAGCATGTCAGGCCTATTTCCAAGCATTTCAGCAAGGTGTTTTGGTATTGATCTATGTGGGGTTCGCCTTTGCCGTAGACTGGCAATTTGCGGTGATGGTCAGTATTGGTGGCTTTTTTTCCGACCTGGTGTATAGAAAGATTTATAAAAACACAAAAGGGATTTCCAGGGAGCTGAGTGTGGATAACGGACGTTTTCAGGGCATGATCCAAGAGTTTCTGAACAGCTTTAAATATCTGAAGGCAACTGGTGGAATTGAGGGTTATCAAAAAAAACTAACAGACCAGGTAGAAAGTATAGAGAAAAACAATAGTAAGATTGGTGTGCTTTCTGTATTGCTTAGTGCTTGCCGGGAACCTTTAAGTATAGTGGTAGTAGCAGTAGTTATTTTAATCCAAACGGCAATTTTTCATACGTATTTAACGGCTATTCTGATCAGTCTGCTGTTCTTTTATCGTGCACTGGGGGCTATGATGCAGTTTCAGGGTTCCTGGAATTCCTTTCTGGCTTTGTCTGGTTCGCTGGAGCATCTGGAGGTTTTTGGGGGAGAGTTAAAAACAGGCCGCGAGCAGAGTGGAACGAAGGTGATTACTGGATTTCAAAGGGAAATCAAATGTACGGATATTGATTTTGAGTACGATGGAAGGGAAATCATTCGGGGCGTTTCTTTATGTATTTCAAAGAATGAAACCCTGGCCCTTGTTGGAGAGAGTGGGAGCGGAAAATCTACTTTGGTGAATCTGATTTGCGGTTTGCTGAAACCCAGCGGGGGTAAAATTGAAATTGATGGTGTTGATTTCCTTGATGCTGACCTTGGAGGACTGAGGAAGTGTGTTGGTTATATTACTCAGGAGCCGGTGATTTTTAACGATACTATTTTTAACAATGTCACACTCTGGGCCGAAAAGAGCGATGAAAACCGAGCACGCTTCCGCGAAGCCTGCGCAAAGGCTGCACTATGGGATATGGTGTCTTCGCTACCGGAAACCATTGATACAGAGCTTGGTATGTCTGGTGTCAATTTGAGCGGAGGCCAGCGGCAAAGAATATCTATTGCCAGAGAATTGTATAAAAAAGTAGATCTGCTCATTCTGGATGAAGCGACTTCAGCGCTGGATTCGGGTACTGAACAGGTGATCCGGGAAAGTATGCAATTGTTAAAAGGGGAGTTGACGCTGATCGTTATTGCCCACCGCCTGGCTACAGTTAAACAAGCAGACCGTATTGTACTGCTGGAAAAAGGCCGGATTCGGCAGGCGAATAGTTTTTCAGAATTGATGCGCAGCAGTGCTGCATTTAGAGATATGGCAGAGCTACAACAGGTAGCGGTATAGATATTAAAATTTACTAAAGAGATTTAAATGATTAAGCGAATAGAGTTTCCAAAAATTCTTGATCCCAGAGGGAACTTAACCTTCCTTCAGCACAGCCAGCAGATCCCCTTTGATATAAAGCGGGTTTTTTGGACCTATGACGTGCCGGGTGGAGAGCAGCGCGGTGGCCATGCTTATAAAGAACAGGAGGAAGTGATCATTGCCCTTAGCGGCAGTTTTGATGTGGTGATTACCCAGCTGGATGGCTCAGAACAGCGGTTTCAGCTCAACCGGTCCTATTATGGGCTGTACATTCCCCCACTGACCTGGAGACATATGGAAAATTTTTCAACGAATGCACTGAGCCTGCATTTGTCTAGCAGAACTTTCTCTGAAACTGACTACGTACGAGATTTTATGGATTTTAAAGCCAATGCCTTATGAGGGAGACGACAGTTTATGATTGTACTTTGGTTGAACTACCTAAAAATCATTTTGACCGGGGAAATATTACAGCGGTGAACGAATGCCTGGAGGTCCCTTTCGATATTCAGCGGGTGTATTATCTGTATGATGTTCCTGGCGGGGAATCCCGTGGTGGTCATGGACACAAGCAATTGCAGCAACTGATTGTAGCCGCCAGTGGCAGTTTTGATCTGATTATTGATGATGGACGGATTAAACGAACCTTTCATCTTGCCAGGCCAAATATGGGCGTGTATATGCCTGCCGGGATCTGGAGGGAACTGGATAATTTTTCCAGCGGATCGATTTGCCTGGTATTGGCTTCACATGAATATGATGAGCAAGACTACATCAGAGCATATGGTGATTACTTAAACTATAAGAAATAATTTATGATACATCCATTGGCGGAAGTGCAAACAAAAAATATTGGAGAGGGAACCCGGATCTGGCAATTTTCAGTGGTGCTGGAAGGTGCGGTTATTGGCCGGGATTGCAACATCAACAGCCATACTTTTATAGAAAATGAGGTGGTTGTTGGGGATAGGGTTACCCTAAAGTCCGGTGCCTACCTCTGGGATGGGATTGAATTACAGGACGATGTATTTGTTGGACCCAATGTCACTTTTACAAACGACAGGTATCCACGTTCTAAACAGTATCCTGAAAGTTTTCAAAAGACCCTTGTCAAAAGAAAAGCATCTATTGGCGCTGCAGCTGTGGTACTGGGTGGTACTGTGATTGGGGAATACGCCTTGATCGCAGCTGGTGCCGTGGTGACCAGGGATGTGCCAAACAGGGCAATGGTGATGGGGAATCCTGCAAGGATTACCGGCTGGGTAAATATAGATGGTTCCAAAATGATTCCTGAAAATGGTGGATACCGGGACAATGAACAAAGAATGTGGATGGTTATAGATCAAAATCTGGTAATGATATGAAAATACCCTTTTTAAATTTTGAACCTCAGCATGCACTCGTTAAAAAGGAGATGACGGCAGCTTTTGAGGAGGTGTATGCTGCAAATTGGTTTATTATGGGCAAGCGTTTGGTAGACTTCGAGATGGCTTATGCTCATTTTAATGGAACTAAGTTTGCCATAGGTGTGAGTAATGGGCTTGATGCGCTTTATCTTTCTTTGAAAGCGCTGGGGATTGGTGAAGGAGACGAGGTGATTGTGCCATCCAACACCTATATCGCTACAGCGCTTGCCGTATCTTATACCGGCGCTACCCCGGTTTTTGCGGAACCGGACATCCTGACTTATAACCTCAGTGCTGAGCAGGTGAGGAAGGCCATAACGTTAAAAACCAAAGCGATCATGCCGGTACATTTATATGGCCAGGCTTGTGAGATGGATGAGTTGATGAATCTGGCCCAATCGCATGGTTTGTTTATCGTTGAAGACAATGCACAGGCACATGGAGCTACGTTTAACGGCCAGATGACCGGATCTTTTGGGATATTAAACGGGGTTAGCTTTTATCCGGGAAAGAATTTGGGGGCCCTGGGCGATGCGGGGGCAATTACGACCAATAATTTCCACCTGGCCCAGAAGATCTTCTCTTTAAGGAATTACGGTTCCCAAACCAAATATAAGAATGAGGTTATTGGACATAATATGAGGCTTGATGAACTTCAGGCGGCTTTTTTATGTGTCAAGTTGAAACACCTTGAGCAATGGACTGCCCAAAGGCAGGAAATTGCATCCTGGTATCAGTCTGAACTTGAAGGCACGGGAGATTTGGTGCTTCCTTATGTTCATCCTGGCGCCACGCATGTTTTTCACCTCTATGTTGTTCGTACAGCTTATAGAAATGAGTTACAAAATTATCTGTCAGATGCAGAAATAGGCTCTTTGATTCATTACCCTATTCCTCCTCACCTGCAGGAGGCTTACCAGGGGATGGGCTTTAAAAAGGGAGATTTTCCGATCGCAGAGGAACTGGCCGCAACCAGTTTAAGCCTTCCGCTTTGGCCTGGAATGAGCAGAGCACAGGTGAGTGAGGTTTGTGAAACCATTAAAGCTTATTTTAATGAAGGATAACGCCTACAGAAATATTTTTAAAGCAACGGCTGTTTTTGGAGGCGTGCAGGTATTCGGGATTTTGATCACGATTATACGTTCTAAATTCATTGCTGTATTCCTGGGCCCTGCGGGGATTGGGATCAATGCTTTATTGACTTCTTCCATTGGTGTTATAGGTGGCCTGACCAATTTTGGCCTGGCCACCAGTGCCGTTAAAAATATTGCTGTTGCCCATGCTTCCGGGGATGAGGAGCGTGTAGGAAAGGTGGTTTCCGTTTTTAAAAACTGGGTGTGGATTACCGGTATGCTGGGCTTTGTAATTGCCCTGGTGACGGCGCCCTGGCTGAGCAAGCTGGCTTTTGGAAACCAGGAGTACACCTGGTCGTTTGTGCTCATTTCGGTTACTTTATTGATGACACAGATCAGCGCCGGACAAGGGGTTATCCTGAGGGGGATGAGAAGGATCAAGTACATGGCCCAGTCTGGGATGATTGGCTCTGCTATTGGTTTGGTGACTTCTGTTCCTTTATATTATTTCTTTAAAAATGCAGGTATTGTTCCTGCAATTATTGTAACTGCAGTAACCGGCTTATTGTTGACCTGGTATTTTTCCAGAAAAGTTCCGGTTAAAAAGGTTGCGGTAACCAGAACTGTTCTTTTTGACGAAGGAAAGGATATGCTGCGCATGGGGTTTATGCTCAGTCTGAGCGGGCTGATTACCATGGGATCTGCTTATGTCCTCCGGATTTTTATCACCAGGACAGGTTCAATTGAAGACGTCGGTTTATATAATGCCGGTTTTGCCATGATCAATTCTTATGTTGGATTGATCTTTACGGCTTTATCGGCAGATTATTACCCCAGATTGGCTGGGGTAGCCCACGATGATCAGAAAGCTGCAAAGGAAATTAACCAGCAGGCGGAAACCGGGTTGCTGATTATGGCGCCAATACTCTGCTTTTTCCTGGTTTTTGTAAACTGGGCAGTTATTTTACTTTATTCTAATAAGTTCAGCCCGATCAATTCTATGGTACATTGGCTGGCCCTTGGCATGTTCCTTAAAGCAAGTTCCTGGGCTGTGGCCTTTTTAATCCTGGCCAGAGGTGATTCTAAAGTTTTTTTCTGGAATGAGCTAATTACGGATACGTATTTATTGATTTTTAACCTTACTGGTTATTATTTCTGGGGCTTAACCGGTTTGGGTATATCCTTTCTGGTGGCTTATTTGATTTATCTGGTACAGGTCACCGTGCTGACCAAAAGATTATATGGATTTTCTTTTGACAGGAATTTCATTCGGATCTTCCTGGTGCATGCAGGCTTAGGCCTTTCGTGTTTTCTTGTTTCGGTATGCCTGAGTACGCTCTGGGCTTATATTGCGGGGGGCTTACTGGTTTGCGCTTCTGTGGGATATTCTTTCTACGAGATTGACAAGCGACTGGGTGTACGTGAGCTTTTTGGAATGCTACAGGCAAAGTTGTCTGGTAAAGGTAAAGTTGTTGCAGCTTTGAAATTGTCTGCAGGGGAGGTGAAAAATGACTAGAGGGCCTTTAATATCGGTCATTGTGATTACCTATAATTCTGCTGGTTTTATCCTGGAAACATTGAACAGCATCAGGGATCAGCATTATGAATCCCTGGAGCTGGTGATCAGCGATGATTGTTCTACCGATGCGACTATTGAACTTTGCAGGCAATGGATTGAACTGAATGGCGGGCGGTTTGTTCGCACCCAGCTGTTGGTTCCCGAGCGGAACCAGGGGATCCCGGCCAATTGCAACCAGGGATTGAAAGCTGCAACCGGCGAATGGGTTAAATATATTGCGGGTGACGATGCCCTGTTTCCTGGAACATTTGAGCATGCTGCCAACTTTATTAAGGCAGTGCCACAGGCACGTATTTTTGCCTCTTCATTTGCTTCTTTTCAGGATACTTTCTCTGAAAGTAACCGTGTAGAGAACCGTGATGACCGTGATCTGGCATTTTACGGGCTTAGTGCAGAGCGGCAGCATTTTCTCCTGGTCAGAAACAATTATCTGCATGCAGGCACGGTGTTTTTACAACGTTCTTTGCTGGAAGAAGTGGGTGGCTTTAACGAAAAGTACAGGCTGCTGGAAGATCATCCGATGTGGTTAAGTATTACGGCAAGGGGGCAAAAAGTTTTTTATATGCCTGCTTATACTTTAATGTACCGCTTACATGGGAATTCAGTGTTTTCTCATACCGGTATAGAAAAGTTATTCAATAATTTTTACCTGAAAAGGCGTGGATTTGAACTGGATATGATATATCCCTATCTGAGGTGGTATGAAAGCCTTTCTTATCACTATAGCTTTTACCTGAAGCGGAGCTTTGATGCTTTGAATTTAAACAGGAGAAGCACTTTTTGTGGCCTTTTATATCGCTTTTTTAATGCGGTTTCTCCAATGTCAATTCTTTATAGTTTAAAAAACAAACGCTTGTCTAATTCCTGATGGTATGAAAATAAATATTTTAGTTTCGACAATAGATAAAGGAATTTTTGCACTGGACGAGCTCTTGCTTGCTCCGCGGGAGGATGTATCCTATATTATATCTCATCAGTACACCAGCCCGGAATTTTTGGCCGTACCTGATCATTTGCATCGAAAAGATGTATTGGTGAGCCGTATGGAGGGAAGAGGAGTGACCCGGTCGAGGAATAATGCCATCAGACTTGCCCATGCGGATATCGGCGTGTTTGCAGATGATGATGTGGTGTACAAATGGGAGTGGCTGGATATGCTTAAGCAAACATTTGAAGCGGATGATGCGCTTGATGTGGCTATTTTTAAAATTAAAACCTTACCTGGTGAGCCGGAATACCGTGAATATCCTGCAGAATCCATAGAGTATACTGCTGCACCCTCTGTAGGTACCATTCAGCTTGCTTTTAGGGTAGACCGGGTTAAAGAGCGTAATCTGGCTTTTGACGAACGCTTTGGGGCCGGCCAGAAGTTGCTGATCGGATCTGATGAGCAAATCTTTTTACATGACTGCATCAGGGCCGGTTTGAGGGTGAAATATTTTCCTGAATACCTGGTACAGCATCCTTTCCAAAGTACAGTAAAAGCACTGACTAAATACGATGACAGATTGAACCGGGTAACGGGTGGGCTTGATGCGCGAATGAATGGCTGGGTTGCGTTGCCCAAAGCCTTTTTAGGAACAATAAAATATGCAGGTGACATTTTTAAACATGGAAAAAATCCTGTTTCCTATTTCATGCATAGATTTTACGCGGCCTTATATATACTGATTACAAAATAAATAGACAATAGAATGAAACTAACTCTGATTGCCGGTGCCCGTCCTAATTTTATGAAAATTGCCCCTATTGTGCACGCCATTCTGGCGGCGCAAAAAAAAGGCAAAAATATAAGCTACAGGCTGGTTCATACCGGACAGCATTATGATGCGAAGATGAGTGATACTTTTTTTGCAGAACTTCATATTCCGGAACCTGACGCTCATTTGGGTGGAGGCGGAGGTACACAGGCTGAACAAACGGCGGCAATTATGATGGCTTTTGAGAAAGAGTTAATGGCCAATCCCGCAGATCTTGTTATTGTAGTGGGGGATGTGACATCTACTTTGGCTTGTTCTATTGTGGCTAAAAAACTGCAAACAAAGGTTGCCCATGTGGAAGCAGGGATCCGGTCCTTCGACCTGAGCATGCCTGAAGAGATCAACAGAATGGTTACAGACAGTATTACAGATTATTTTTTTACCACCACGACCTGGGCGGGCGATAATCTGAGAAACAGCGGAATATCGGATGAAAGGATATTTTTTGTAGGTAATGTAATGATTGATACCCTGCTGGCGAACCGCCACCGGTTTAAACGACCGGCTTTGTGGGAGGAGTTGAACCTGAACAAAGGGGAGTACTTTATGATGACGCTGCACAGGCCAGGGAATGTGGATGAAGAGGATAAGTTCAGTGCCTTATTTGAAGCCATTATTGAGGGGGCAAAGGGACATCCATTGATTTTTCCGGTTCATCCACGTACGAGACAGATCATAGAAAATATTGAAATTAAAGCAGGAAAAGATGGGCAAGCCGTCAGTTTAAAAGAAATTCCCAATCTGCATTTGTCAGAACCCATGGGTTATCTGGAGTTTAATTACCTGGTGGAACGGGCCAGGGCTGTAGTTACAGATTCTGGTGGAATTACCGAAGAAACCACTGTAATGGGAATACCTTGTCTTACCCTTCGGGACAATACGGAGCGTCCGGAGACCTGTAGTATGGGTACGAACGAGTTGATCGGGACACAGCCGAAAGCGATAGGCCCTGCTTTGGAGAAGCTTTTCTCTAAAGGCTGGAAAAAGGGCTCCATTCCTGAAAAATGGGATGGTAAGGCTGCAGAAAGAATTGTGGATCTATTGCTAAAATTTGGATAATGGAAAGTAAAAAGATATTGATTGTTAGCCGGTCTTTTTATCCCGAAAATACACCCAGGGGGTTCCGGACTACAGAACTGACCAAGCAATTTGCGAGAATGGGGCATTCTGTAACAGTTATTACGCCCCGGAAAAAGGATTTGCATAATGCCTTTGAAAAAGAGCATGGTGTGGAGATCAAAGACCTGGGTACAATGAAATGGAAACCTGTTTCGGTAAAGGGTGGTGGCCTGAACAGACTTTTTAGACGAGTATTGGTAAGAGCAGCCAGTTTACTTGTATTGTATCCCGATATTGAATGTTTGTTCAAAGTCCGCAAGGCTTTAAAGCGCGAAAAGGGGAATTATGATCTCTTAATCACTATTGCGGCTCCTCATCCCGTACATTGGGCTGCGGCTATGACGCTTAAAAACAGCAGGCCGATTGCAAAGCGGTGGGTTGCTGATTGCGGTGATCCTTTTATGGGGGGCGAAAATGATACTTTCAAGCGTCTTTTCTATTTTAAATATTTTGAAAAATGGTTTTGCCGCAAAGCCGATTTTATTACCGTACCTATAGCTGAAGCCATTCCGGCTTATTACCCGGAGTTCAGAAACAAGATCAAGGTAATCCCTCAGGGATTCAGGTTTGAGGATGTCCGGTTGAAAAATCAGGTGAAACAAAATAAAGTACCAACTTTTGCCTATGCCGGAACGCTGATCCCACGAGTAAGGGATCCGCATGAGTTTTTTGAATTTCTGAATAAGACAAAGCTGGATTATAAATTCTTTATTTATACGGGCAACACGGATTATGCGCAGAAATATGCTGCCGGCTCGGGTGGAAGAATCGAAGTCAGACCTCCGGTTCCTCGTCTGGAACTTCTGGACAGGCTTCAGGAGATGGACTTTGTGGTCAACTTTGAGAATAAGGGTGCCAGGCAGTCACCAAGTAAACTGATTGATTATGTCATCCTGAAAAAACCTGTTTTATCGATCAAAACATTTGGTTTTTCTTCAGATACCTTTTTAGAGTTTCTACATAAGGACTATAGAAATCAGCTGCTGGTTGAAGATCCAGATCAATATAGAATTGAAGTGGTTTCGCAAAAAATGATTGACTTAATAGAACATTGATCATGTATAAACGCTACAGGATATCACTTTTTGTATGGGCACTTTTTCTGGTGTCTCCATTGGTCTCGCTTTGTATCGCCTTAAGGAGTTATAAAGGGCCATTGGTGAAAAATGTATTGTGGGCTTTTATTATTTTCTATGGTTTCAATTTCGTGATCTATGATGAATTTATGGATGCGAACCGGTATGCGGAAAGATTGGTTACACTACACCGCACAGAGGTGGGTTTTGATAATTTTCTGGGCTTGTTCCTCTCCGATGATGAAAGCAGTTTTCTGGACATGGCAGGCCCTCTGACTACCTTTATGGTGTCGAGATTTACGGAAAGTGCAGCGGCCCTTTTTGGTGTATATGCCATGATATTTGGGTTCTTTTATTCCAGAAATGTTTTTTTTGTGCTTGGGCTGGCAGAGGGGAGGTTGAAAATTGTTTCCTGGATTGTTTTGTCTATTGTTTGTTTGATTATTCCTTTCTGGTCCATTAATGGCTTCCGTTTCTGGACGGCTTCTCAGTTGTTTTTATATGGAATGTTACCTTACCTGTTTGAGGAGAAGAAAACAAAATACCTGTTGATTTCTGCCTGTTCAGTTTTGTTCCATTTTTCTTTTGCTATTCCTGTTGCTGTAGTTTTGTTTTCCAGGGTATTAACAAGGAACCTGACGGTGTTATATGTTGCCTTTCTGGTTTCCTTTCTGTTTAATTTCATACAGCTGCAGCCTTTACAGGAGTTTCTGATGCAGTATGCGCCTGATTTTCTGCATACCAAATTGCATACGTATGTTAATGAAAATTATGCAGGAAATCTGGAAGCTGCTCAGGAAACTACAAAATGGTTTGTGCTGTTTAAGTCTGAACTGATCCGGTATTTTGGATTGATCTTTATTTCAATTCTTTATTTCCTGAACAGGAATTACATTAAAAACAATGTGGTTTTGATGAATGCTTTTTGCATGATCCTGTATTTTTCGGTGATCAATAATGTCATCGCATCTATACCCTCTGTGGGGCGTTTTCAACTGTTGAACTATTTCTTGCTGTACAGCTTTGTGCTCCTAATGGTTCAGAACGATCAGGAAGAGTTTATCTGGTTAAAAAGATCGGTCTATCTGGCCGCGCCGCTGCTGGCCATTTTTGTGGCTTTTCAACTAAGAATTGGTTTTCAAACCATTAATATATTAACGATTACGGGTAACCCTTTTTTATGTATAGGCGAAAAAGGAAAAGCAGTTTTGGATTTTTTTAAACAGTGATTGGCTGTAACCAATAATAGGAATCATGTTTGATCAAATGAAGAAAAAATTATCTTATCATATACAGTCTGCGATAGGTCAGACCGTAAAGAAGAAGATTGTGGTGTTTGAATCTGACGATTGGGGCGGCATTCGCATGCCTTCTTTACAGGCTTTTAATCATTTGGCAGGCAAAGGGATTCCGGTCGATAAAGATTGCTTTAGCAAATTTGATAGCCTCGCCTCGGCAGATGATCTTTCTGCCTTGTTTGAGGTTTTAAGCCGGCACAGGGATATGAATGGAAATCCGGCAATATTTACGTTTAATGTAACCACCGGAAATCCTGATTTTGAAAAGATCAGGAAAAATAATTTTACGGAATTTTTTACCGAGCCTTTTTTTGAAACGCTGGAACGCAGCAGACCAGGCGTGCTTCAGTTATGGAAGACTGGCATGCATGAGAAGTTGATGTTTCCTCAATACCATGGAAGGGAACATGTTCAACAGCAGAGATGGTTGAGAAGTTTGAGGGAAGGAGAAGGTTTTGCACGGATGGCGTTTGAACAGGGCGTTTTTGGAGTAGCGCCTGTATTTGACAAAGCTGAATATTATATGGCAGCTTATGATTATACGGAGGATGTGGAGGATGCTTATCAGAGAGAAAGTATTGCAGCTGGACTAAGCATATTCCAGGATTTTTTTGGTTTTACCCCCAGGTCTTTTATTCCTCCTTGTTATATAGCCTCAGATTGGCTGATCACTCTTTTGAACATCAGAGGGGTATCTGCACTTCAGGGGAAGATCATCAGGTTGGAACCCAAAGGTATTGTTAAGGGGAGACGCCTATACAAACGGCATTACAGAAGCTC
>NZ_JAELTV010001372.1 GCF_016429005.1 Pedobacter sp. ASV19 | reverse complement strand
GTATTGGTTAGCTCAATCAGGGCCACATCAGAGGTAATTCCAAATACCCTTTCAAAAGCATAGATCAAAGGATAAGCAAGAAGAGATAGCAATACACTTACAATAAAGGGTACAAAATTCATCCATTCAATTTCCTGGAATGAACCCTCTCTTAATAGACCAATACCTACAAAACAGATAAAATAAGCGGTTAAAATGAATAAAGCGGATAAAAGCAGCTGTTCTCTCTTGATCAGGTTTCGGATGCTGTAAATGGCTACCATTCCTGCAGTAGTCTGGTAAAAAACAAATTCAAAGCTGTTAGGTACAAAGAAACCGGCAATTAAGATCACCAGCAGGTGAAGATAAAGCGCCAGTCTGGTATCAAACAGAATCCGGATAATAATAGGTACAATAC
>NZ_JAELTV010001371.1 GCF_016429005.1 Pedobacter sp. ASV19 | reverse complement strand
TTATAGGACTGAGTACGCAACATAAACAAGTTACCATAACCTCACAAGAAACTACAGTAGTCAATTTCACATTGGCAGAAAATAGTGAGGAACTCAATGAAGTAGAAGTCAACGGCAAAAAAGTCAATAAATTCGTAACCAGAAAGAGCGAAACTGTAGCTAAGCTGCCCCTCAACAACCTTGAAAATCCACAAGTATATACAACCATTACTAAATCGCTATTTAATGAACAGATTACTACAGATCTGACCGATGTTCTGAAAAATACGCCAGGAATACTCAAAATGCAAGGAAGTATTGGTCGGAGCGGTGATGGAGCAGTATACTACAATCTTCGGGGATTTCCTACCCGTATCTCGATGATAGATGGTATTGCTGGTCAAACCAATGGTAATAT
>NZ_JAELTV010001370.1 GCF_016429005.1 Pedobacter sp. ASV19 | reverse complement strand
CCGCAACACACATGGCGCCGGACACATGCAGGACATTCAGGATCAGGGTTCCCCCGAGGGCAACGAGCAGGGCTATCAGCCGCAGACGGTTGAAGTCGCCGCGCAGCAGTTCTGGCGCGATCAGCGCGCCTACGAGGTGAAGGAAGACCCTTCGCGGCCCAAGTTCTATTGCCTCTCCATGCTGCCGTATCCCTCGGGCGCGCTGCACATGGGCCATGTGCGCAACTACACCATCGGCGACGTGATCAGCCGCTACCAGCGCATGAACGGCAAGAACGTGCTGCAGCCGATGGGCTGGGATGCGTTCGGCCTGCCTGCCGAAAATGCCGCGATCAAGAACAAGACCGCACCGGCCAAGTGGACCTACCAGAACATCGAGCACATGCGCGGCCAATTGC
>NZ_JAELTV010001369.1 GCF_016429005.1 Pedobacter sp. ASV19 | reverse complement strand
AACCTTTACATTCTTGATTAATTTAGGATCCGGTACCGGTACTGCAGTTTTTTTTGCCGTGTCTAACTTCTTCTGGAGTTTTTTTTGTGCCGCAGCCACAGAATCGGCAACAACTTTATCCACCTTCTTTTTAGCCGCTGTCAAATCTACCTTTATCTTTTCGTAGATACTGCTCATCAGATCCGGATGCGTATAGTAAAAGTTCATACTTTTCGTATAGGCTGCTGAGTCAATTCCATACTTTTTATAAATGCCTTTGTAAAAAGAAGAAGCTACCTTTTTAGCCGAATCCGGCAGGAGAATCGTATTCACATATCCATCAGCTACATGGATATCATACAGTATTTTCCCCATATCATCAGGTTGTATAATATCTTTGGGAACAGGGGGCCTACATC
>NZ_JAELTV010001368.1 GCF_016429005.1 Pedobacter sp. ASV19 | reverse complement strand
CCCAAATAGATTGTTTAGAAACTAATGAACTAATTGATTTTTTGGGGGCCTCATTTGAAGGTTTTGGTCAAAAAAAAGGTGATTTATTAAAGATTGAATTTAGAGACTTGTTGTTTAAAAACTATTTTCAACCTTCTACAATTATTTTTAGGAGAGAAGTTTTGAGTAAAATAGGTTATTTTAACGAAACTCAAAGATACGCAGAAGAAGGTAATTATTTCATGAGAGTTGCTAAAGAGTTTAATTGTTTTTTCTTAAACAAGAATCTTATAATTTTTGGAGATGGAAAAGCTGGATTTGGAGAAAGTGGTTTAAGTGCTAATTTGAAAGAAATGGAAAAAGGAGAATTACAAAATCTGAAATTTGCATATAAAAAAGGTTGGATTAATCCTATAATA
>NZ_JAELTV010001367.1 GCF_016429005.1 Pedobacter sp. ASV19 | reverse complement strand
TCTCCCCACAGCTCTGCAATCACCTTATTTAAATAATTAATATTGGCATTAAGGATATTTGATATCAGCGATTTAAGCCCCTTAAGCTCCCATATCGGAAAAAGAAATGCAGCCAGAAAAGCCATGGCACATCCTGCAATAGTATAACCAATACGCTCGGTAATAATATAATCGGCATGACCACTTTAAATACTTAGGCAAAGAATAACCATTGCTGTAATACAGATTACACTGACCACATATTTTATGCGGTTGAAAGTAAAAAAGCCCAGCAAAAAGAATGTAGAAAGACTAAGCAGTACGGACTTCTGCCTGATGGCGAGCAATAAAACCAGTCCAAGTATTGCACCTATAAAAGTTCCTGACAGACTGTCTCTTATACACATCTGACGCTGCCG
>NZ_JAELTV010001366.1 GCF_016429005.1 Pedobacter sp. ASV19 | reverse complement strand
CGCTGGATTTCTAAAGGAATACTATCGGGAGTACGCAAGAATTGCTGGTAATCTGCCTTCGATCATTAATATTTTTCCTAAAGTTTCAATTTCAGTATCGGGAAAGTCCCAACCGGGGCTTCAGGTGGTAGATTTTATTCTGTGGGCAATGAATAGGTCTATGATGATCCCTAAACTTAATACTTGGCGTGAACGACTTAAACTTAAGTTGAGTGAAACGATGAGGTCTGAAAATGGTCACCAAGTTTCAGGGAACTACTTTATTAATAAGCCTGTATTGGAGTATGCAGAATTAATCAATACTAGAATAAACTATCCATTTAAAGTGCCAGAGAATATACCAATAGTGGACGCCCACATCACTGATTATTATGACTACATTGAAAGGTTGCTTAGCC
>NZ_JAELTV010000144.1 GCF_016429005.1 Pedobacter sp. ASV19 | reverse complement strand
CGCCAGAACTGGTCACGCAGCCGGATAAAAGTTTACATCAATTTTTGTCGGAACATAAAGGAATTAGCATTGAACAGGCTAAAGGCATGAACGACCATGTTCGTCAGCTGGCTAAACAGGTAGGACTGGTTTATAATTTTGACACTTCAATTGTGGCAAATTCATTTAATGCACATCGGTTTACTCATTTTGCAAAACACTATGGTAAACAGAATGAAGCGGAGGAATCTCTGTTCCGCTCTTACTTTACCGATGGGAAAAATATCGATGATTATCCCACGCTTATTCAATTGGGATCTGAAATTGGACTTGATACAGCTGCATTAAAGACAGCCTTAGAGGATGGAAGTTATGCCGATGAAGTGAGAATTGATATTTATGAAGCGCAGCAAGTTGGTGTACGTGGTGTGCCATTTTTTGTATTCAATAGAAAATATGCCGTTTCAGGAGCACAGGAAACCCCTGTATTTTTGGAAACACTGCAAAAGTCATATGCAGAGTGGCGCCAGGAACAATAAACAGGACAGTACAGGTTGCTAATCTAAGATTAGAGGCTTATTATTGCAATTTACCTCGTAAAACCAATATGAACCTTCCAAAACCAGATATGAAGCCTGTTTTCCATAATGTACTGCTTTCTTGTTTTTTAACACTAGGCTTAAATGTACAGGCAGATACCGTTCCAAACAGAACTACGGCAGTAAGCCTTCAATGTGAACATTTAACCAATCCATTGGGTATAGATGTCGTGCATCCGCGGCTTTCGTGGATGATTTCTGATGGCAGACAAGGTGCAAAACAAACGGCTTACCGGATTTTGGTAAGCGAAGATTCTTTGGATGTTGTAAAAAAAAGAGGTGCTGCATGGGATTCTGGAAAAAATATGACAAGTGCATCCCTAATTTCTTATCGTGGAGCTTTGTTAAAACCTTTTACCAAATATTTTTGGGCGATTGAGGTATGGGATCAAAATGGCAAACCTGGAAATTTCTCCAAGGTATCGAGTTTTGAAACCGGCATGATGAAAATGGAAAACTGGAAGGGGAGCTGGATCAGTGACGGCGATGACATCAATAAGCGTGAAGCGCCTTATTTCAGAACTGTATTTCGGTCTTCGAAAAAGATCAAATCTGCCAGAGCTTATATCGCAGTGGCAGGATTGTATGAACTGTATTTAAATGGAAAAAAGGTTGGAAACCATAGACTGGATCCAATGTATACACGCTTTGATAAGCGGAACCTATATGTTTCTTACGATGTGACTGCTCAACTGCAGAATGGGAAAAATGCGATTGGTGTATTATTGGGCAATGGCTGGTATAACCATCAGTCTATAGCCGTGTGGAATTTTGATAAGGCACCATGGCGCGCAAGACCTGCATTCTGTATGGATTTAAGAATTACGTATGCCGATGGAACAACGGAAGTGATTGCTTCAGGAAAAGACTGGAAAACCGGTTCTGGTCCAATTGTACTGAATAATATTTATACTGCAGAACATTATGATGCAAGGCTCGAACAGCCCGATTGGAATACGGTAAATTTTGATGATGGGAAATGGACCAAGGTAGTTTTGCGTAAAGCACCTTCAGAGCAGGTGGTGAGCCAGGCCATGCAGCCTATCCGAAATGTAGAAGAAATTCCGGCCAGATCGGTGAAAAAATTCAATGATACAACCTATGTTTTTGATCTGGGCAGAAATATATCCGGGGTTAGTAAGATTAAGGTTAATGGCGAAGCCGGAACCATAATCCGGATAAAACATGGCGAACGTTTGTATGAAAACGGAAGGGTAGACCTCTCTAATATCGATGTATATTACAGGCCTAAAGACAATACAGATCCTTTTCAAACCGATATTGTTACTTTATCTGGCAAAGGACCATTGGAATTCATGCCTAAATTTAATTACAAAGGTTTTCAATACGTAGAAGTAACCAGTAGCAAACCGATCACCTTAACTAAGGAGAGTATTACAGGTTATTTTATGCATAGTGATGTTGCAGCCAGGGGAAAAATCAGTTCTTCTAACCCTTTGGTAGATCGTTTATGGTGGGCAACGAATAATTCTTATCTGTCTAATCTAATGGGCTATCCAACAGACTGCCCGCAAAGGGAAAAGAACGGCTGGACAGGAGACGGGCATTTTGCTGTGGAGACTGGTTTGTTTAACTTCGATGGAATAACAGTTTACGAGAAATGGCTGGCAGATCACCGCGACGAGCAGCGCCCGGATGGCGTACTGCCTGATATTATTCCTACCGGAGGCTGGGGCTATGGTACAGCCAACGGGACAGACTGGACCAGTACCATCGCTATTATTCCATGGAATATTTATCTTTTTTATGGCGATAGTAAACTGCTGGAAGATTCTTACGGGAGTATTAAAAAATATGTTGATTATGTTGAAAAGATCAGCCCTTCCGGATTAACCACTTTTGGAAGAGGAGACTGGGTACCGGTTAAATCGCCTTCTTCATTGGAATATACCTCTTCTGTTTATTATTATGTAGATGCTGTTATTTTAGCGAAAGCAGCAAAAATGTTTGGTCAGCAGGCTGATTACAGTACCTACAGTAACCTTGCAGAGAAAATAAAACAAGCCATCAACAATAAATATTTCAACCGGGAAAAATGTATCTATGCCTCAGGCGTGCAAACAGAACTTAGTATGGCACTGCAATGGGGTATTGTTCCTGAAGAATTTAAAGCTAAACTGGCCCAACAACTTGCAAAGAAGGTGGCTGCTGATGGCATGCATCTGGATGTGGGCGTGCTTGGTGCCAAAGCTATTTTAAATGCATTGAGCGACAATGGACAGGCAGAGACTGCCTATAAGCTTGCTGCACAGGATACGTATCCTTCCTGGGGATGGTGGATTGTAAACGGGGCGACTACCCTTTACGAAAACTGGGACATTAAAGCAGCAAGGGATATTTCTTTAAACCATATGATGTTTGGAGAAATAGGGGGCTGGTTCTTTAAAGGCCTGGGGGGTATCCATCCGGATGAGCAGCATCCTGGATTTAAAAATGTATTGTTGCGGCCTAATTTTGTTTCAGGACTGGAACATTTTGAGTCTGAACATGATGGACCTTTCGGTAAAATTGTTTCTTCCTGGAAAAGATCTGGTCAATCGGTTATCTATACCGTTAATATTCCGGCCAATTCCAGTGCTACCGTTATTTTTCCATTAACGGGCGGTAAAAAGGCCTATAGAAATGATCGGCCAGTAGCTGATCAACTGGAAATTACAGCAGGTAAGTATCAGTTTCAAATTAAATAACTAAATTGTTTGGGAAATGATGGCTGAACCTTTTTTTGATTTTGTACATATTGATGAGTATTCTGCTACACCAAAATACTTGCAGCTTTCTGATGCGATCATCAATGCGATTGAATTGGGCAATATTAAAAAAGACAATTTACTTCCATCGATCAACGAGCTAAGTTATAAGCTGGAGATTTCGAGAGATACAGCAGAAAAAGGATATCGGTACCTGAAAAAAATAGGTGTTATTAATTCTGTTCCAGGTAAGGGATATTATATCTCTAACGCAGATTTTAAGCTGAAGATTAAGATATTTCTGTTGTTTAATAAACTAAGTGCACATAAAAAAATTGTTTATGATGCTTTTATTGCTGCATTAGGCGATGATGTATCTGTGGATCTTTATATCGACAATAATGATTTTATGCTTTTTAAGAAGTTTCTCTCCCAGAAAAAAATGGGGGAGTATTCTCATTACGTGATCATTCCGCATTTCATAGAAGGTGGTGAATATGCAAAGGAGGTCATCAATACGATCCCAAAAGAAAAACTGATCTTAATGGATAAGTTTATTCCAGGGGTTGATGGTACCTTTGGCGCAGTTTATGAGAATTTTGAACAGAATATCTATGACGCACTGGAACAGGCATTAAGCCATTTGAGTAAATACCACACCTTAAAAATCATATTTCCTGCAAAAAGTTATTTTCCAAAAGAAATTCTGGACGGATTTCATCGTTTTTGTCAGCAATATGCTTTTTCTCATTACGTTGTGAGCAATATTGAGCAAGAACCCATCAATGAGGGGGAGGTATTCATCAATTTGATGGAAAATGATCTTGTGCAATTGCTGGAGCGCATTATTGAGATGGGGTATCAGATTGGTTCTGATGTGGGTGTTATTTCTTATAATGAAACACCCTTGAAAAAAATACTTCTTAACGGGATTACGACCATATCTACTGATTTCAGGTTCATGGGGGCCGCTGCTGCCCGGATGATACTCGACAAGTCCAGAACCCATGTAGAAGTGCCTTTTAAATTTACCAAACGGGCTTCTATTTAACCGGTCCTTTGCCGGTTCGTGCATTAGCATGATGGTACATGACAGTTGAATAAAATAACTTGCATAAATTAGGACATTATACTATTAACCACTTATAAATCCTTTATGCAGGTAATTTTCGGCGTTATTTTCCATTTTATAGGGGGCTTTGCTTCCGGTAGTTTCTATATACCTTATAAAAAAGTAAAAGGATGGGCGTGGGAAAGTTACTGGATTGTTGGAGGTCTGTGTTCCTGGCTGATTGTGCCGCCATTGGCTGCATGGTTAACCATTCCTGGTTTTATGGAGATTATTGCCCAAACCAATGGCAAAATTTTATTGCTGACTTATTTCTTCGGTTTATTGTGGGGAATAGGAGGACTAACTTATGGTCTTGGTGTACGATATCTCGGTATATCACTTGGAAGTACCATTATTTTGGGCTTGTGTTCAGTGTTTGGCGCGCTGGTACCTTCTTTATATTACGACTTCAATCCAACACCGGGTAAAAACAGTCTGTCGGATATGGCAGGCAGCCAGTGGGGGCAAATGGTATTGACAGGTTTATTGGTCTGTGTAATAGGGATTATTGTTTGTGGTCTGGCCGGTAGTATGAAAGAAAAAGATCTGGTGGCTTCGGGCAAAGGAGATCCATCGAACAAGGACTATAAAATCGGAATAGGACTGATCGTTTCTGTGATATCAGGTATCCTGAGTGCCTGCTTCGCATTTGGTATTGACGCGGGTAAGGACATGGCTGGCCACGCCAATGAAGCCTGGAAGGCGTTAAATCCCGGACAAGGAGAATTCCTGTTCCAGAATAACGTGACCTATGTGGTGATTTTATGGGGAGGGCTAACCACCAATCTGTTCTGGTGTATGGTGCTCAATAAACGCAATAAAACTTTTGGGGATTATACCAATAAAAAGGTGCCACTACTTAAAAACTATATCTTTTCTGCATTGGCGGGTACCACCTGGTTTTTACAGTTCTTCTTCTATGGAATGGGAGAAAGTAAATTAGGTAATGGGGCCAGCGGCTGGATTTTGCATATGGCCTGTATCATTTTAGTCGCCAATGGCTGGGGGCTGGTTCTTAAAGAATGGAGCGGAGTAAAAAGAAAGACTTTTATAACTGTATTAGCCGGAGTAACGATCCTGATCTTATCTGTTTTTATTGTAGGATACGGTAACTCTATCAAATAAATGAAATCACCAAAATCAATGAATAATAATTATTATGACTGCTAAAGCAACTGAATTTAAACATGTAAGCTATTTGTGGGACGATGCGAAGGCCGCTGAAATGGCTGGCGATGAGGTTGCATTGTTAATCTACCGTTCGAACTTATTGGGTGCGGATTTGCGCTTAACAAATTACGGCGGAGGGAATACCTCCTGCAAAGCAATGGCTGTTGATCCTCTTACCAGACAAGAAACAGAGGTGATGTGGGTTAAAGGCTCGGGTGGAGATATTGGAACACTGAAAAGAAATGGTCTTGCGGCTTTGTATGTAGATCGCTTAAGGAATTTAAAGAACATCTACAGAGGACTTCAGTATGAAGATGAAATGGTAGAATTGTTTAACCATTGTATTTATGACCTAAATTCTAAAGCACCGTCTATAGATACACCTTTGCATGGTTTTTTACCTTTTAAACATGTTGATCACCTGCACCCGGACGCAGCCATAGCAATTGCAGCGGCAAAAGATGGGGAACAAATTACCAAAGAATTGTTTGGAGGTACGATAGGTTGGGTACCATGGCAGAAGCCGGGTTTTGAACTGGGCCTGATGCTGCGCCAATGTTTGGACGAAAATCCAGGGATCCGAGGAATTATGCTGGGCTCTCATGGTTTGTTTACCTGGGGAGATACGGCTTATGAAAGTTATATCAATACATTAGAGGTCGTAGAGAAATGTGCTGAATATCTGGACCAGAATTACGGTAAAAAAGGACCGATATTTGGCGGACAAAAGATCCAGTCTGCAGATGCTGAGCTCAGACTACAGCAAGCTGCCGCTATTGCACCAGTTTTAAGAGGTTTTTGCTCTAGCGAAAAGCATATGGCTGGTCATTTTACAGACGATCAAAGGGTCCTGGAATTTATCAATTCTAATGATCTGGACAGGCTGGCGCCGTTGGGTACGAGTTGCCCTGACCACTTTCTGCGGACCAAGATCAGTCCCTTGGTCCTTAAGCTGGATGCTGAGGCTGATTTAAGTAATGTTAAAGCTTTAAAAGAAAAGCTGGCCCCGGAGTTTGAAGCTTACAGAGAAATGTATCAGGTCTATTATGAATCCTGCAGACACAACAACAGTCCTGCCATACGGGATGCCAATCCGGTGATTATCTTATACCCTGGAATAGGTTTGTTCTCCTTCTCCAAAGATAAGCAAACGGCAAGGGTAGCTGCAGAATTTTACATCAATGCGATCAATGTAATGAAAGGCGCTGAGGCAGTATCTGAGTATACTTCACTGCCTAGGCAAGAGGCTTTCAATATAGAATATTGGCTCCTCGAAGAAGCGAAATTGCAGCGGATGCCTAAACCTAAAGCTTTATCGGGAAAGATTGCTCTAATCACGGGAAGTGCCGGAGGGATTGGTAAAGCGATAGCACATAAGTTTATTGAAGAGGGAGCTTGCGTAGTAATTAATGACAATGATGCCAGCAGGTTAGAAAAAGCTAACGAAAGTTTTCATCAGGAATTTGGCAGAGATGCATTTACTTCAGTAATTTTGGATGTAACGAAAGCAGATAGTATCAATAACGCTTTCAAAAAGGCCTGCCTGGAATTTGGTGGGGTGGATATTGTTGTAAATTGTGCAGGAATATCTATTTCGAAACCTATTGAAGAGCATACGGAGCAAGATTGGGATCTTCTATACGATATTCTGGTTAAGGGACAGTTTTTAGTCACCAAAGCTGGAGTGGAAGTGATTCGCAAGCAGAATATTGGGGGTGATGTACTGAATATAGTAAGTAAAAACGCCCTGGTTTCCGGACCAAATAATGCAGGATATGGTTCTGCAAAGGCTGCCCAATTGCATTTAAGCAGATTAAATGCGGCTGAATTAGGCGATGATCATATCCGGGTAAATACGGTTAACCCAGATGCAGTGATCTCCGATAGTAAGATTTGGGAAGGTGCCTGGGCAGAGGGAAGGGCCAAAGCTTATGGTATTTCTGTAGCCGAACTACCTGCTTTTTATGCAAAACGGACGTTATTAAATGAAGTGATTTTGCCTGAAGATATTTCCAATGCTTGTTTTGTGTTTGTAAGTGGCTTACTGAATAAATCAACCGGCAATGTGTTAAATGTAGATGGAGGTGTTGCCAATGCTTTTGTTCGTTAATAAATAGATAAATGATAACCAAAATATAAACTGATGAATTTAGAAAACTATCATATAGAGGAACATAACCAGGAAAGTTTATCTGCTCATAAGAGAAAACTAGAGGCGATCAGCTCAGATATCCCAAATGCAGAAGCCATCATAGAAAAGCTGATCGCTTTTCAAATTGGAATTCCGAGCTGGGCTTTAGGAACAGGAGGCACTCGCTTTGGTCGTTTTTCTTCGGGAGGGGAGCCCAGGAATATTGAAGAAAAAATAGAAGATATAGGTTTGCTTCATCAACTAAATGCTTCAAGCGGCGCAATCTCCTTGCATATTCCCTGGGATACTACAGATAACGTAAGCGCGATTAAAAGTCTTGCAGCGCAGAAGGGTTTGCGTTTTGATGCCATGAACTCGAATACTTTTCAGGATCAGCCCGGACAGCAGAACAGTTATAAATTTGGCTCTTTACAGCACGTTGACCCTGCGGTCAGAAAGACGGCAATAGCACATAATATAGAAGTGATTCGCCAGGGTGTTGAATTAGGTTCAAAAGCCTTAACCATTTGGTTAGCCGATGGATCCTGCTTTCCCGGACAGCTGAATTTCAGAAAGGCATTTCAAAATACACTTGGAAGTTTGCAGGAAATTTATGCGGCTCTGCCAAGCGACTGGAAGGTGTTTGTAGAGTATAAAGCCTTTGAACCTAACTTTTATTCTACTACCGTTGGCGATTGGGGCCAGTCTTTATTATTTGCAAATAAGCTGGGGCCAAAGGCCTTTACATTGGTTGATCTTGGACATCATTTACCTAATGCCAACATCGAACAGATCGTTGCTTTATTGCTTATGGAAGGAAAATTGGGTGGTTTCCATTTTAACGACTCCAAATATGGAGATGATGATTTAACTGCAGGCAGTATGAAGCCTTACCAGTTGTTCCTGATTTTTAATGAGCTGGTGGAAGGAATGGATGCAAGGGGAATGGACCATAAGGATGATCTGGGCTGGATGATTGATGCATCCCATAACGTTAAGGATCCGCTTGAAGATCTCCTGCAATCTGTAGAGGCCATTATGATTGCCTACGCACAAGCCTTATCTGTAGATCGTAAAGCATTGCAGGAGGCACAAGCCGTTAATGATGTGGTTCGCTGCCAGGAAATCCTGCAGTATGCTTTCAGAACTGATGTTCGTTCACTGGTTGCCGAGGCAAGGTTACGCTCGGGGGCTGCTTTAGCACCATTACAAGTATTCAGAAAACTGAATATCAGACAGGAACTGATTAAAAACCGCGGAACTAAAACGGTAGCAACGGGTCTTTAGATATGGGTTCGGAAATCAAAAAAGTACCTGTTATAGCAGTCTTCGATGTTGGGAAAACGAATAAAAAGCTGTTCCTCTTTGATGAGTACTATAAGATTGTTTTTGAGAGAACAGCAAGGTTTATAGAGACTTCTGATGAGGATGGGGATCCTTGTGAGAATCTGGAAAGTTTAAGGCTTTCTGTTTTTGATTCCCTGACGGAGGTTTTTAGAAATCCTGCTTTTGAGATCAAAGCCATTAATTTTGCGACTTACGGAGCGAGTTTCGTTTATATTGATGCCAATGGTAAGCCATTAGCACCATTATACAACTATCTTAAGGATTATCCGGAGGATTTGAAGACACAGTTTTACAATACCTACGGTGGGATGGAAGCTTTTTCCAATCGAACAGCATCTCCGGTTTTGGGAAGTTTAAATTCAGGGATGCAGCTTTACCGGATGAAGTATCAAAAACCGGAAGTGTTTGAGCAGATTAAATATGCACTTCATTTGCCTCAATACTTAAGCTATCTGATTTCAGGCAGGGCTTATTCTGATATTACGAGTATCGGTTGCCATACTAATTTATGGGACTTTACAAAAAATGAATACCATGAATGGGTTAGAAAAGAGCACATAGCAGATAAGCTGGCGCCTATTACGCCCTCAGGCAATGTAATGCCTGCTGCTTTTCCCGGGAGCAGTTGTGCAGTGGGGACCGGGCTCCATGACAGTTCAGCAGCCCTGGTGCCTTACCTGGTTAATTTTCATGAGCCTTTTATTTTATTGTCAACCGGTACCTGGTCCATCAGTTTTAATCCCTTTAATGCGGCTCCGTTAACTACACAGGAATTGGAAAATGATTGTTTGTGTTATTTGCAGTACGAAGGTAAGCCAGTTAAGGCTTCCAGGCTATTTGCAGGCTATGAACACGAGCAGCAACTTAAACGAATTGTGGCTCATTTTGGAACAGATAGTATTTCTTTCAGGTCGATGGCCTATGATCCGCAGGTGATAGAAAGATTGTTACTGATGGAGCAGAAGGTAGATGCGCTGCCTGAAGAAAAGACTGTAGGCCTTAAAGTTTCTGCATTTGCCAAACGAAATCTTGATGATTATGAATCGGCTGGTGTTGCTTATCATCAGCTGATGTTGGACCTGGTTAATGAGCAGGTTATTTCTACCCGCAGGGTACTTACGGATACCCAGGTAAAGCGGATTTTTGTAGATGGAGGCTTTAGTAAAAATACATTATTTATGAATTTACTGGCCAGAGCACTTCCAGACATGGAAGTTTTTGCGGCACACATGGCCCAGGCAACAGCAGTAGGTGCAGCATTGGCTATTCATAAGTCATGGAATTCCAGGCCTTTGCCAAATAATATCATAGATCTGAAATATTATGCAGTAATCAACCAGCATACGGCCTAAGAATAAATCTGGAAGCACCTGTTGCGTTCCTGATCAAATGCAAGTTTAAGTGTATAGAAATTAAAATCATTTAATCTATTCACTTAAACTTTTAAAAATGAAAAGTAAAAATTACGCGGCAGCTTTAGCAAAAAAAGGAACGATACTATTATGCTCTGCACTTCTGTTCACCGCATGTAAAAAAGATAAGGCTGTTGATCCTCCTGTTGTAAAACCTGCAAAACTTGCTTTGGTGGTTTCTTCACCAGGCACCCCTGAACTTTCTTTTTTTGCAAATGGGACTAAAGTAACCACATCAAAGGCCTTAAATTATAATACTGTAATTGACTATATGGACCTGAAACCAGGAACAGGTGAGTTCAGCTTTAAAAAGAAAGATGCAACAGATGTACTTGCAAAAATCAACTATACTGCAAAAACCGGAGTTTCCTATACACTTCTGGTTGGAGATAAATCTCCTAAGGCAGCTGTTGTCTTGGTCGAGGATGATCTTTCTGCTCCCGCTACAGATAAAGCAAAAGTGCGTTTCGTGAATTTATCACCTGAAACTACGGTGCTTGACCTATATGTTGCAGGAAAGACGGAGGCTGCATTGAACAAAAAAGCATTCAAAGAAGCTTCTTCTTATGTGAATGTAGATCCAGCTGCGGAACTTAAATTTGAGGTTAAAGAAAATGGAAAGACGGATGTTCTGGCCACCCTGGACAAATTTAAGGTTGAAAAAGGAAAAATCTATACCGTTTGGGTAAGAGGCTTAAAAGATGCTACCGATGCCACTAAACTGGGGATCGAAGTGATGACAAACAAGTAAGCTATAAAGAATGGGACAAGGCTTGTTGTGTCTCAAACGGCAAGCCCTGTTCTATTCTCTTTGATGATCTGATCCCTTAAAAAAGATGACACTAAAGCCTGCTCTATGCTGAGGCCGATGAAAAGCAATTTCGAACTTGCAGAAATCCTGTCTGGATTCAGCAAAAATAGTAATTCATCGAAAGAGAAGATTTACAAGATGTTTTATGGATATGTAATGGCCGTAATTGTAAGGTATACTTCAAATATCCATGATTCCGAAGAGCTTGTGAATGACAGTTTCATCAAGATATTCAGATATATAGAATCTTTCAAGCCACCAGAAAAATCCGAAGAACTGGAAAAGGCTTTTAAAGGCTGGATGGCCAAAATTGCCTCAAGAATAGCGATTGATTTTATAAAAAAGCCCAGAATCGACATTTCGGAAAGTGAATTTACTGACTTGCATCATCCTTTGACTTTTCCAGAAGAGATGTTAAAATTGAATGTGACCGATCTGATGAATCTGCTGAACCATTTGCCTGAAATACAAAGACTCATCTTTAATCTCTATGAAATAGAGGGGTTTTCGCATCAGGAGATTTCAAAAATGCTGAACATCAAAGAGAACATTTGCCGGGTCTATCTGAACAGAGCAAAACTCAAATTAAGAACCTTGTATCAAATTAATATGGAACCCAATGGCACATACTGAAGAAGAATTTTTGACACATGTTAAAGAGATTTTCCAGCAAGAGGAATTTCCTTATCAGCCAGGTGCCCTGTCTCTTATACACATCT
>NZ_JAELTV010001365.1 GCF_016429005.1 Pedobacter sp. ASV19 | reverse complement strand
CCCCACTACACCGGCTAACGTTCGTCGGCAGCGTCAGATGTGTATAAGAGACAGGTCTTAATAAGGCCAATTTGAAATAAAGCGGCTTTACTACAACAGATGTTAAATTTAGAGGGCTTCTTTTAAAAACCAGGCAGGATTAGAAGGAAGCTCTTTCCTATTAAAAAAGCCCAGGAAATTCTTCCAGGGCTTTTAGTGTTGGTTTTGGTTATATGGTATTATAGTGCGTTGATTTCATCAGCAGAGAGACCAGTCGCTTCTGAGATTTGTTCATTAGACAAGCCCATCTTTTTAAGATTTAAGCAATTTCTTTCTTTTCGTCAACCCGACCACGCTCCTCACCATCAAGAAATGACTGTTCCCTAACAGCTTCGTTATCCCACTTCCTCTTCAACTC
>NZ_JAELTV010001364.1 GCF_016429005.1 Pedobacter sp. ASV19 | reverse complement strand
CAACGAAGTTGCCATTTTCGTTCTGTATTTTAAAAAGGAAAACGTCCTTTCCGATGTGGTTGCCCCAATGTTTATAGGTGATTTTGTTGCTGATCATATTTCTTGTTCATACCTGGATACTTGGTTAATGTAAACCTATCTCAAAACCAGTTCAAAAAAAATAGTCGTTTTTATGAAGATGATGGATTTTATTCTGATTCTTATAAGTTTGTGTTATGAAAGCAAATGATTTTAGAAAAAGGGAGGGATTTAATGGTCAGAAGCTTATTGTACTTCCCAAAAAGATTATCAATGACTTTTTAAACAGTGATGCCATTACCAGGCAATTGCACATTACAGACATCGGTTATTATCCAAAAGCCCGGTTTCACTATGCGGAGCGCAATGCGGGTATAGGA
>NZ_JAELTV010001363.1 GCF_016429005.1 Pedobacter sp. ASV19 | reverse complement strand
GGGTGGCCGCGCCCAGCGAGATTTCGTCCATGCCATCACGGCCCCACACCACCAGCG
Organism: Pedobacter sp. ASV19; assembly: GCF_016429005.1. Lineage (GTDB taxonomy): Bacteria > Bacteroidota > Bacteroidia > Sphingobacteriales > Sphingobacteriaceae > Pedobacter. Next base: position 342 of record NZ_JAELTV010001363.1, on the reverse strand, counting down.
CGTGCTTGGCGCCGAGCGCCTGCAACCCGCGCACCTGGATGCCGACCAGAGCGGGATGGAACACGCCCATCAGGATATTGGGCGCATCGGCCGGGTTGGTCAGTGGACCCAAAATGTTGAACAGCGTGCGCACGCCCATTTCCTTGCGCACCGGCGCCACCACTTTCATCGCCGGATGAAGGTTCGGCGCAAACCTACAGCCGATGCCGCATGCCTGCATGCATTCAGCCACCTTGGTGGGCGGCAGATCGATCACCGCGCCCAACGCTTCCAGCACATCGGCGCTGCCCGACTTGGACGACACACTGCGGCCACCAGGCTTGGCAATGCGCGCCCCCGCCG
>NZ_JAELTV010001362.1 GCF_016429005.1 Pedobacter sp. ASV19 | reverse complement strand
GTAGTGGGGCGTTATTGGAACCCTTAGAAGGAGAAGATGAAAGTGAAGACGATATTGAATCAGAGCATTCTCTGCAACGCTCACAGATCAATTTGGCTGATAGTGAATCTTTATTGGCATTTGCGGTGGATAGAGGATTCAAAGAATCGTATCTTACAGTTCACTATAGATCACGCCATCCATTTTTAATTGATTTCAGCAATTATGCTTTTTACGGAAAACGATTAATCCCGGTTCCTGCCTCAAAAGACTATACGCCAATTGAATTTATTCAGGTGGATGGTATTTACGATAATCAGGTTAATAAAGAAGAAGCCCTAGCAATCGTAAAGATTTTGGGTGAGCAGATTTCTGAACGTCCAGATGGAACGTTTCCATCTGTCGGAATTGCAACGTTCA
>NZ_JAELTV010001361.1 GCF_016429005.1 Pedobacter sp. ASV19 | reverse complement strand
AATTTTAGCTATAGAAAACAAAGACCCCCTTAAGATTTTGGAAGTCAGAGAAGTTAAACCAAAATTGTAAAAAGAGTAAAAAAAGTTTTTAATATCTACATTACTCACTATTGCATTTACAGCAAAACGATTATGTCCATTCTTCTGATAGAGCGTACCATCAACAGCTAATGATCCTCCCGCGTGCTTTACAATCGCATTTTTAATCGTCATGCCGGATTCAGAAAGGGCCAGATCTGCTTTTGCACCTGTAGCCATAAATTTAAGATAATACAATTTATCTATAACTACGTTCATATTCACCTTACTTTGATCAAACAGTGCATTTAAATTATCTGAAAAACTGGTTTTGGAAGATTTGCTTCTTTTAACAGATACAGGTTTTCTTGTGCTCAGGAA
>NZ_JAELTV010001360.1 GCF_016429005.1 Pedobacter sp. ASV19 | reverse complement strand
ATACAAGGGGCGGTTTTATATCATGGCTTATTGCAATAGCAAATGCAGGTCAGAGAGGCTATACTAAAGAAGTTAAGTTAAAGGCGGTTAAAAACCAAAGAAAGCATAACCAAAAAATATCTGACAAACTTACAGATGCCGCACATCCGCACGAATTGCTTCCATTAAAACAAACTGGTCCGAAATCAAGGCAACTTCCTAAAGAATCGTTTAACGCTTAAACGTTCGCAATGAAAAAAGAGAAGTTATCATTCAAAGGAATCTGGAAAGTACTAAAAAATTCAGTAATCGGTTTTAGCGATCACAATGTCACTTAATTAAGTGGGTCACTCGCTTATTATACTGTGTTTTCTATGGCGCCCTTGCTGGTTGTAATTATATCCCTTTGCGGAATATTTC
>NZ_JAELTV010001359.1 GCF_016429005.1 Pedobacter sp. ASV19 | reverse complement strand
CCACATGGCAGTTATAATACCATTGCAATGGAAAAAAGTAAGTTTTTAAAGAGGTTGTATTTTCATTTTTTTGAACGAAAAGTACTCCATGCTGCACAGGTGGTGCACTCACTTGGGCAATCTGAAATACATGGCTTGCAAGTCATCTTTCCAAATAGTAAATCTGCTTTAATTCCCTATGGGTTTGAGGTTAATGAAAATATAAGTCCTTGGGAACCTTCAAATGAATTTATTGTGGGTTATTGTGGTCGACTTGACAATTTTACGAAAGGATTAGAGGAGCTTCTGGAGGGCTTTAAAGCGTTCAACTATGAACAACCGCAAACGAAGTTATGGATTGTTGGTGATGGAAAAGAAAAAGAAAGACTTATGAGTATTGTTAGGAAAATGGATTTACAT
>NZ_JAELTV010000143.1 GCF_016429005.1 Pedobacter sp. ASV19 | reverse complement strand
AGATGTGTATAAGAGACAGTGACTACAGAGGCAACTGTCTCTTTGGATCCTGTGGAGGGTGGTTTTGCTATTTCCAGCATCACACTTGATCTGAAAGGAAAAGTTTCAGGAATGGACGAAGCTAAATTTACAGAACTGGCCAATGCAGCAAAAGCTGGCTGTCCGGTAAGTAAAGCACTAAGTGCAACCCCAATTACATTGAACGTTAGCTTTAGCGCATAATCTTACAAAGCGTTTGTATATAAAAAAACAGCCTGTTGGAACAACAGGCTGTTTTTTTATATACTATATGTTAAAAGCTATTTAGAACCACCGCCAAGTGCCTCATATAAATTCACAACGGCCTGTAGTTTTTGTAATTTATCATTTACGCCGCTTAGCTGTGCTGCCAGCAGGCTTTGTTCCGAAGTTAATACATCCGTATAATTTGTAGCAGAACTGTAACGCAATAATTCTTTGGTGTAATCAACTGCTTTAGTCAATGAGGCAATTTGTTTAGCCCTGGTTTCCTCTTTCTCGTTAGCTGTCTGATAAGCATACAAGGCATTAGATACTTCGGCTCCGCTGGTTAATAAGGTCTTTTGGAAAGCATAGAAGGCTTGTTGTTGTTGAGCCTGAGCTGTTTTTAATCTTGCTTTATTTTGTCCGTTGTTAAATATCGGCTGGGTAAGACCACCAACTAAACTATAAAAGATAGAATTGTCAAAGAAATTTTTCAGTTTAAGAGACGACAAACCGCCATTAGCGGTTAATGTCAGTGCCGGATAAAAATAAGTTTTCGCATTGTTGGTATTCTCAAATGCTGCTCTAAAAGCGAATTCGGCTTCTTGAACATCAGGTCGGTTCTGAAGCAACTGTGAAGACACGCCTGTACGCAGATCAGCATAAGCGGTTTGCTGGTCCATTGTGGTACGGGTAATTTCTCCAGGGCCTTTACCTAGTAAGATACTCAGTGCATTTTCAGCTTCTCTTATACTGCGTTTCAAATCTGGTATGGTAACTTGTGCCGCATATAAGTTGGCTTCACTCTGTACTACTGCAGCTCCGTTTACGATGGCACCCTCTTTTAAAGATTTCATCGTTTCCACATCTGTCTGTCTGATCTTTACCGTTTGTTCGGTAATGGCCAGTTGCTGGTCTAAAGAAAGAAGGGTATAATAAGCATTAGCAATACTAGCAATCAAGCTGGTTTGAACAGCTCTTTTCGCTGCATCCGTTTGTAATAAAGAAGCATAAGCAGATCTTTTGGCACTGCTTAGTTTCCCCCAGATGTCTGCCTGCCAGCTGGTGCTGAGCTGGCCGGTATACGTCTGTGTTTCTGTAGCTATATTTACACCCGTTGGTAAGTTAACAGCCGCTTTAGACTGTTTGTTGTCGGTAGCAGATAAACTTGCATTTAAACTCGGAAGGAAAGCCGCTTTGCTTGCATTTAGCGTTGCCTGAGCAGCCTTAATTTTTTCGATGGCCTGTTTTAAATCCAGGTTTTCATTAATGCCCTGCTGGATCAATCCCTGTAGGGTCTGATCCGTGAAAAGCACTTTCCACGACAGATTAGCTATGGTCGTGGTATCCGAATCTGTAACGTTGCGGTAGAGGTCCTTTGAATTAATTGCAGGACGTTCGTATTTTTTTGTTACACACGCGGATAGGGTAAGTGCGAAGAATCCGGCAATGAAATAAAATTTATTATATCTAGTGTTCATGTTTTTAAAATTAATGTTCACGCATATCTGCTACCGGAAATTCAAGATCCTGTTGTTCCTCTATAATATCATCATCAAAAGGTGATTTACTGCTTACCCTTTCCTGTAAACTCTGGAAAATAATAAAGAGTGCAGGAATAACGAAAACACCAAATAATGTACCAATAAGCATTCCTCCAACTGCACCTGTACCAATAGATTTATTACCTGCAGCACCTACACCAGTAGAAAGCATAAGTGGGAGTAAACCTAGGATAAAAGCAAAAGAGGTCATCAGAATTGGACGCAAGCGAGCTGTCGCACCTTCAATGGCAGAATTTACTATACTCATTCCTTTTCTGCGGCGGTCTACAGCGAACTCAACAATCAAAATGGCATTTTTTGCCAGCAGCCCCACCAGCATGATCAGGGTAATTTGTGTATAGATATTGTTGTCAATGCCAAAGATTTTATCAAAGATAAAGACACCAGCCAGACCAATAGGGAGAGAAATCAAAACGGCTAATGGCAAGATATAACTTTCATATTGTGCGCAAAGCAGGAAGTATACAAAGATCACACACAACAAGAAAATAAATACGGTTTGGTTACCGCCAGCTACTTCTTCACGCGATAAACCGGAGAATTCGTAACCATATCCGGCTGGCAAATGAATTGCAGCTTCTTCCTGTACAGCCTTTAAAGCGTCACCAGAACTGAATCCTGGATTCGGGTTTCCAGTCACAGAGATAGAGGTGAACAAGTTGAAGCGGGAAATGGCCTGAGGACCGTATACTTTAGTTAGCGTGATAAATTCAGAAATCGGCGCCATTTTTCCGCTGGCATTTCTTACATAAATGCCGTTTAAACTTTGCTGATTGGCCCGGTATTTCGCGTCAGCCTGATACATCACCCGGTATTGCTTTCCAAACTTATTGAAGTTAGATGCATAAACACCACCATAATATCCCTGCAATACACCGAGTACATCACTCACACTCAATCCAGCTTGTTTTGCAACGGCAATATTGACATCTACCTGGTATTGCGGGAAATTCGGGTTAAAAGAAGTCGCAGCGTACTGCACCTCTTTTCTTTTGTTCAATGCAGCAAGGAACTCATTCCCAATTGCATTAAATTTATTAATATCGCCACCTGTTTTGTCCTGTAACTGAAATTCAAAACCACCACTGGTACCAAAACCCTGGATCGTAGGTGGGGCAAAGAAAATGATCTTAGCGCCTTTGATACCGGCCGTTTTAGCAAAAAGCTCAGCAATAATTGCTTTTACATCCCGTTGCCGTTCGTTCCATGGCTTTAACCTCGAAATTACCATCCCGTAAGAACTACCTGTACCACTGATCAAACTCCGTCCAATAACCTTTAAGGAGTTTCTAACTTCTGGTATAGTGTGTACTACGCTGTCGATTTTTGAGATCACTACATTGGTCTGCTCCTGAGAAGTGGCAGCCGGCAGAGAGATATCAGAATAGATTGTTCCAAGATCCTCATTGGGTACAAATCCTTTTGGAGTTGTTCTCATGGTCCAGATCAGCACTACAGTAAACAAGGCAATACCTCCAACGGCCATCCATTTGTTTTTGGCCAGGAAGCTGACCGACTTTTTATATCGCCCGGTCATGCGGTCAAAGGAAGTATTAAAGGCAATATAGAACTTCTGAAGGAAGTTCTTTTTCTTCTCATGCTCTTCTGCATGTGGTTTTAAAAACAGCGCACATAAAGCAGGGCTCAACGTCAAAGCGTTGATCGCAGAGAGAATAATCGCAATGGCCAGTGTTAATCCAAATTGTTTATAAAATACACCAGATGATCCCTGGATAAAACTCACCGGGATAAACACCGCTGCCATCACCAGTGTTATGGAAATGATCGCACCGGTAATATCGTCCATCGCATCTATAGTTGCCTTTTTAGCGGATTTGTAACCGTGGTCCAGCTTGGCGTGGACGGCTTCTACCACCACTATAGCGTCATCCACTACAATACCAATGGCCAGCACCAATGCAAACAGAGTTAATAAGTTGATGGTAAAACCAAATAAGCTCAGGAAAAAGAAAGTACCTATAATGGCTACGGGAACACTGATGGCCGGGATTAAAGTAGAACGGAAGTCCTGAAGGAAAATAAATACAACCAGGAACACCAGAATAAAGGCTTCTATCAACGTATGTAATACTTTTTCGATAGACGCATCCAGAAAGTCGTTCACATTCACAAGTGGTGCGTAATGAACACCCTTAGGGAAGGATGCGGCTGCATCGTCCAGTACTTTTAAGGAACCTTCAATAACGTCCTTAGCATTGGATCCTGCTGTCTGGTTAATAGCGATACCCAACGCAGGTTTCCCATCAAAGCTTACAGAACTGGCATAGCTTTGAGCACCGAGTTCAATCCTGGCCACATCCTTAAGACGCAATACCTGTCCATTGGCACCTGTTCTTATAATAATGTCGCTGAATTGCTGTTCGTTCTTTAAACGGCCGGAATATTTTAAAGTATACTGAAAAGACTGATTCCCTTGTTCACCGAACTGGCCGGGTGCGGCCTCAATATTTTGTTCTGCTAAAGCTACGTTCACATCATTTGGAACCAGACCATAACTTGCCATTACATCAGGTTTAAGCCAGATACGCATGGTATAATCCATTAAACCAAAGGCATTCGCATCTCCGACACCGTTGATCCTTTTAATTTGAGGAATCAGGTTGATATTCGCATAGTTCTGCAAAAATTTCTGATCGTAAGAAGGATTATCGCTATACAGACCAAAGATCAGTACGTTACTGGCTTGTTTCTTAGCAGTGATCACACCTGCCTTTGTTACTTCTGCAGGTAATAAACTGGTTGCCCTGGATACCCTGTTCTGAACGTTCACTGCAGCAAGATCCGGATTTGTACCCAGCTTAAAGTTTACGGTAATGGTGGCTGTACCATCGTTACTGGAAGTGGAAGTCATATAAGTCATGTCTTCCACACCATTAATTTGTTCCTCTAATGGTACAACAACGCTATTCATTACAACGTCAGCATTGGCCCCCTGATAGGATGCCGATACCTGAACTGTTGGAGGAGCAATTTCCGGATATTGAGAAACCGGGATGGTAATTAATCCCAGTATACCCAGGATGACAATGATGATCGAGATCACCGTTGACAATACGGGTTTTTCTATAAATTTCTTAAACATATTTTCTTTTTCAGCCGGTTTCTAAACCGGATCACATCAGCAGGTTAATTATTTTTTGAGATCGGCAAATACAACGTCGGCACTTTGTTCTTCAGGCTTGATTTTTACGCCGTCTTTAAGGGATTGAAATCCTTCAAGTACCACTTTGTCGCCTGCATTAAGTCCTTTGGTCACTACATAGAAATTGTTTACGGTATTTTCCATAATTTCAATTTCAGTGTTTTTTACTTCGCCATTGCTGTTCAGTACATAGACGAATTTCTTGCCTTGCAGGTCTGTTGTTGATTTTTGAGGAATTAGAATAGCATTATCCACATGTTGAGGAATACTTACAGAAGCACTAGCTCCACTTTTAAGTAATCTGACTGGATTGGAAAAAGTAGCTCTTAAGCTTGCTGAACCTGTACTGGTATTGATTTGACTGTTGATAGATTCAATCTTCCCATTTTCTGCATAAGTAGTACCGTCGGCCAGTACCAGAGATACTGCAGGAATATTTTTCATCTGCTCTTCCAGCGTTTTACCTTTATAATTTCTGGAGAAATCCAGCAACTGTTTCTCATTCATGGAGAAGTAGGCGAAAATTCTGGAAATGTTGGCTACCGTTGTCAATGGATCGGTGCTGGTACTGCTCACTAAACTTCCGGTTTTATATGGGATACTTCCAATTACACCATCAACCGGGCTGGTAATACTGGTGTAACCCAGATTTACTTTTGCATTTACCAGTTCCGCTTTGGCCTGGGCAAGTGCTGCTTTTTTTGTTTGAAGGGTAAGCTGAGCGGCATCCAGTTCATATTTACTGATGATATCTTTGTCTACCAGAGGTTTTGTTTTGGTTACCTGAAGCTGTGCGGTATTGACATCCGCCTCAGCACTACTGATGGCCGCTTTTGCTGTTCTTACTGCTTGTTCGTACTGAGGCGCATTAATGGTGAACAACAATTGCCCTTTTTTCACTGCAGCACCCTCATCTACATATATTTTTTCAATAAAACCATCCACTTTTGGCCGTATATCAATGTTTTGTATACCTTCAAGGGTGGCAGGGTATTGAGTTTGGAGCGTAGCAGATTGTGTGTTTACTGTGAAAACAGGATAAGCCTGAACCTGATCAGTTTTGGCGGCATCCTTTTTCTGACCAGTGTTTCCACAAGAACTGATCATCAGTAAAGCGGGTAGGAGTAGGCAGATGGAGTGGACTGTTAACTTCATGTTAGTATTAATTTTTTATGTCTTTGTAAGTCAATGTCGACGAAAATATTAATACTAAAATACAGATTAAACATTAAATTGTAATGTTTAAGTCTCAGAGCCTTTTGTAACTAAAGCTTTGCAGAAAATCACGAAATAACAGGCAAATAGGGCTTGACTTTTTCTAAAGCAAAGTCAAGTTGCTCTTGCTGGGTGATGTCTGTGTTGTCTAAAATAATGGCATCTTCTGCACGGGTCAATGGACTTTCTGCCCGAGTGGTATCTGCATAATCCCGGTGAGCAATGTTTTCGAAAACTTCTTCAAGTGTGGTTGTGGTATCTCCCTTACTCTTCATTTCATTAAAGCGTCTTTCTGCCCGGATTTTAGGATCTGCAGTCATAAAGAGTTTTACCTGTGCGTCTTCAAACACCTTTGTGCCAATATCTCTGCCATCCATCACAATATTTTTGGATTTTCCCATGCGTTGTTGCTGTTTCACCATTTCTTTACGGACCAGCTTATTCGCAGACACCGCACTTACATTCTCAGAAACAGGCATCAAACGGATCTCGTCAGAAACTTCTTCTCCGTTTAAAGTAATATGAGACTCATAATCCCGGGAATGAAAATTTAATTCTATATGCTGAAGGGCATCTTTTACGGCTTCATCGTCGTTCATATTGACATGATTTCTGATGAAGTAGAGTGTTACAGCACGATACATGGCGCCACTGTCTATATATATGAAACCTAATTTTTTAGCCAGGGCCTTTGCCAGGGTACTTTTTCCGCAAGATGAATAGCCGTCAATGGCGATCACAAGGTTTTTTCTCATATGAGGCAAAGTTAATACTTTAGCTAATTTTAAGGCTAAAATGCCTTTAAAATATTATTTTTACAAAATGTTACCTGTAAGAGAAGAGATTATGAAAATAGCCACCTTTAAAACTTCGAGAAGTGGAGGGAAAGGGGGACAAAACGTGAATAAAGTTTCCAGTAAAGTAGAATTGGTGATCAATATTGTTGAAGCACCTTTTTTCAATGCGGAAGAAAAGGCCTTGCTTTCAGAACGTCTTGGGCATCGCATTGATCAGGAAGGGAACCTTCACGTAGTATCACAGGAAGACAGGAGCCAATTGTTGAACAAGGAAAAAACGATTGTTAAACTGCTTCATTTGCTGAAGTTGGCCCTGCATGTTGATAAGAAAAGAAAGCCTACCCGGATTCCCGGAGCAGTGGTGCGAAAGCGCTTGGAAGACAAGCAAACACGTGCCTTTAAAAAAGCAAACCGAAAGAAGCCTCAATTAGATTATTGAGGCTTCTTTATTTTATAAGGAAACAGGTTTAGTTAAATCTGTAGGCCATGCTGATCGTTCCCCATTGATGGGCTCTCGCCGAACTCTTTACTTCTTTGGTTTTGAACAATACCCCAAAATCAAATGTAAATCGCTGAGAACTGTAATCTACACCCAATTGTTGCGCAAATACAATCGGTTTCGATCCAAATGTTACAGGACTGTTGTTGTTAAATAAACTGCCCTGAATGGTAGCATCATAAGCAATAAAGTTTAACTGTGGTTTGGCATAAAAGAAAATTTCCTGTTTGACCAGCCCTTTGGTTTTTGCATTATTTCCAATGACAGCATTGGTATAGGAAGAATTAAAAAGCTGGTTGATGCATCCAATCCTAAACAATATTCCTGCTCCGGCACCGCTAAAAGTTGTACCTGCATTCGCATAACCCTCAAAAGAAAAATCAGCAATAGGATCAGCAGTCCGGTACAATAAGCGGGTGTATTGTGCAGAAAGGTTAATAGCTATTTCATTTTTTATCTGATATTCCCATCCTTCCGGGGTATAAAAACCAACGGTTCTGTGCAGAAGTTCCTGTCCTTTTTGTGCGAGTGAATTGGGGCCGGTTGTACCAATCTGCACACTTGTCCTCAGAATGCTCTCGTTTTTGAAAAACCAATTCATCGCGCCTTCTATATATAAATAACCAGCAAAAGGACGGTCCTGCAGTGCAGGATCAGGAGCATATCCTGAATAAGGATTGAACATCTTTTGTCCGGCAGTAATTTCCCAGGTCTTCTTTTCCAGGTTTTCTTTCAGTTTACCCTGGTCAAGTGCATGTTTAAAGTTCAGGAACAGCCCATTGGTGTAATAACGGTCCGAACCCTGACCCAGATAGGCATCATTATCGCTTTTAAAGCCAAATTCATTTTTATAGGTCTGTGCATTCGTCATCTGAAAAGACAGTGCACAGGATAAGACAATAAAGTATTTTAAAAATTTCATGGAAAGGAATTAAAAAAGCCCCGGACGATGGGTCCGGGGCCTTAAATATATCTATTTTAATTAATTAGTCGCTGCAGGCTTTGTTTTTATTGTTAAATCCTGGGGATTTTTAACCTTGTCTTTTGTCAGCGCCAGTTCAATGACTTCTTTCATTTCCGTTACATAATGGAAATTCAGGTCTTTGATATAGCTTTCTTTAATTTCCAGGATGTCTTTTTTATTCGATTTGCATAAAATAATATCCTTGATATTTGCCCGTTTGGCCGCCAATATCTTTTCTTTGATACCCCCAACAGGAAGAACTTTCCCTCTTAAGGTAATTTCTCCTGTCATCGCCAAATTTGATTTTACCTTGCGTTGCGTAAATGCAGAAGTCAGGGCTGTAAGCATGGTGATACCAGCAGAAGGACCGTCTTTAGGGGTTGCTCCGGCAGGAACGTGTACATGGATATCAAACTGGTCAAACAATTCGTAGGCAATACCAAATAAACTGGCGTGAGCGCGGAGATAAGCCAGGGCAATTACTGCGGATTCCTTCATCACCTCTCCAAGGTTTCCTGTTAAGGTCAGTTTACCTTTTCCAGGACTCAGGCTGGCCTCGATAAATAAGATATCTCCACCAACAGATGTCCAGGCCAATCCGGTTACTACACCAGCAACTTCGTTGCCTTCATATAGGTCTTTGTCATAGATCGGAGCACCAAGAATGCGTTCAACATCCTCATTGGTTAATACAGGTTCGTAAGTCTCTTCCATGGCAATCTTTGTTGCCACACCTCTTACGAGTGAGCCAATCTTCTTCTCCAGGCCGCGTACACCGGATTCTCTGGTGTAATCTTCAATTACTTTCTCAATCAAACCAGATTTTAGGGTAATATCCTTCGATTTTATACCATGGATCTCTTTCTGCTTAGGTAGTAAATATTTTTTTGCAATTTCTATTTTCTCTTCAATAGTATAGCCGTTAACTTCAATGATCTCCATACGGTCTAGCAATGCCGGCTGTATAGTGCTCAAAGAGTTGGCTGTGGCAATGAACAAAACATTAGATAAATCATAATCTGTTTCTACATAATGATCGTTAAATGCACTATTTTGCTCGGGATCCAGCACCTCTAAGAGGGCAGAAGAAGGGTCTCCCCTAAAGTCAGAGCCTACCTTATCAATTTCATCCAGTACAAACACAGGGTTAGCCGCTCCAGCTTTTTTAATGGATTGAATAATACGACCTGGCATAGCCCCAATATATGTTTTTCTATGTCCGCGGATTTCAGCTTCGTCTCTGATACCACCAAGGGCCATTCTTACATATTTACGGTTTAAGGCCTTGGCGATAGATTTGCCCAGGGAAGTTTTACCAACCCCCGGAGGGCCAACCAAACAGATAATTGGAGCCTTCATATCCCGTTTCAGTTTCAGGACGGCAAGATATTCGATGATCCGTTGTTTTACTTTCTCCAGTCCAAAATGATCTTTGTCCAATACACGTTGTGCTCGCTTTAAGTCAAAATTGTCTTTGGTGAATTCATTCCAGGGAAGATCAAGTAAAAGTTCCAGGTAGTTGATCTGGATGGAATAATCCGGAGCTGCAGGGTTCATTCGTCCTAATTTTTCCAATTCTTTGTTGAAATGATCCCGAACATGAACTTCCCATTTTTTCTTTTTTGCACGGACTTCCAGTGCCTCATACTCTACATCAGAAGAATTACCCCCAAGCTCTTCCTGGATGGTTTTCAATTGCTGATTTAAGAAGTAATCCCTTTGTTGTTTGTCCAGATCCGTACGGACCTTAGATTGGATTTGGTTCTTAAGCTCCAGCATCTGCAGTTCAAGCGTAAGCAATTCCATGACCATTTCTGCCCTGTCACGCTGACTGGACATTTCCAGCATCTTCTGTTTGTCTGCCACGTCGGCATTCATATTAGAAGAGATGAAATTGATCAGAAAAGAAGTACTTTCAATATTTTTTAACGCAATGCCAGCTTCACTTGGAATATTTGGTGACAGCTGTATGATCTGCGAAGACATTTCTCTTATAGAAGCAACAAGTGCTTTAAATTCTTTATCCGACTTATGTTTGGCCTCTTCAAATTTTTCAATAATTACTTTGATATACGGTTCAGACTGAACTTCTGAAATTAGTCTGAAACGTTGTTTGCCCTGTATAATTACTGTGGTGTTACCATCAGGCATTTGAAGCATTTTGATGATATGGGCCACTGTTCCCACACTGTTCAGCTGGTCGAAAGTAGGATCCTCGATCGAAACATCCCTCTGTGATACGACACCTATAATCTTGTTGCCCTTATAGGCTTCCTTGATTAGCTTTATCGATTTATCTCTGCCAACCGTGATTGGAATAACTACACCAGGAAAAAGGACCGTATTGCGCAGCGGCAAAATGGCCAGGATTTCTGGTGTTTCTTCGTTATTCATTTCGTCTTCGTCCTGTTGAGACATCAGCGGAAAGAATTCTGTATCTTCATTTATGATGGGAAGCGCATTGCCAAAATCAAACTGATCTTTTATACTCATTAAAAAAGCCTTTCTTAAAATAATAAACGACAATCTGACAGCATGTCGTCGCGGAAATATTAATTATGTGTTGAATCCTATATTTTCAACTCTTGTGCCAAAGCAAAGGTAAGGGGTTTAACATGCTAAAAAGGCAGTGTGCAAAAATTATTTCACAGCCAATCATATTTTGGCTTATTCAGCGTTAAAGAAATTAATATTTGCAAATGGTACAATAGTTGTCTAAAGTTTACCTTTGATTTTTATATCTTTATTTTTTAATTAAAATTTAATGAATTACCTAAAACAAGCGATCTTCCTTTTATTTGTTTTTTCTACAACAGCATCTATGGCCCAAACTGGCGGCTATGATAAGTTAGGTATGCAGGCCATGATGAAAGGTGATTTTAAAGGTGCAGTGAGCCAGTTGGAAAAAGCAGATGTAAAAAACCCAAATAATGCAGAGGTGTTGAAAATGCTGGGTTATTCTTACTTTCAATGTGGGGATTTTGAAAATGCAATATCCACCTATACCAGGCTTATTGTATTGAAGCCATCAGAGTACTCTGCTTACTATTACAGAGGAAAGGCCAGACAGAATATTGCCAATGATCCCAAAGAATCCTTAAACCAGATGCGGGATAATTTCTATGTTTCAGCAATTAAAGATTTTACGAAGGCTATTGAAATTAATGGGGAAGAAAATGCACAATTGTTGCAAAACAGGGGCATTGCCTATAAAGATTATGCCATCTTCAAATCTTATAAGGTAAAAAAAGCTGCTGAAAAAACTGCATGTATTACTTTGTTCAATAATGCAACTTCTGATTTTCAGAAGATTTTAATTATACAGCCGCAAAGAAAGGACATTTTGTCTTTGGTGGATTATGTAAAAGCTCAGGTTGCCAGCCTTAAATAAGAGAAACAACTCAAAAACGAAAAGGGCGGTATTTTTTCAAATCTGTCTCTTATACACATCTAAAAGGGGGGGGGGGGGGGGGGGGGGGGGGGGGGGGGGGGGGGGGGGGGGGGGGGGGGG
>NZ_JAELTV010001358.1 GCF_016429005.1 Pedobacter sp. ASV19 | reverse complement strand
AAAATGCAATATTAACGGATTTTTTTTAAGAAATAAAGGATTTCTAATTTAATTCTATTCCTAAAGTATCGCGAGGCTAAGTATGTTTTGCTTCTTCTATTTACTTAGTTCAATTGACGATGAAGAACGCATTTAAACTTCCTGCAGACCCTGACATACTTTCAATTCCAGAAACTAAAATCAGAAACCCGAGGCAAAATAAAGCCTGTCACAATGCGTAGTAAATACCTGGAATCGATTGGGAACAGTGATCCGCCAAGAACTTATCAGGCAGATTTTGAATTTTATGGCGAAAAATTCAGGATTGGACCAATGCTGAAGTTGAGGTTTACATTTCTGTGCACTAAAAAGCAAAGAAACCTGTAAGCAGGGCAAAAAAAATTGCTGGTGTTTTACACCT
>NZ_JAELTV010001357.1 GCF_016429005.1 Pedobacter sp. ASV19 | reverse complement strand
CCCCCCCCCCCCCCCCCCCCCCCCCCCCCCCCCCCCCCCCCCCCCCCCCCCCCCCCCCCCCCCCCCCCCCCCCCCCCCTTTCACGCAGCAGACGGCATACGAGATAGTGCGGCCTGTCTCGTGGGCTCGGAGATGTGTATAAGAGACAGGATGTTGTCAGTTGCCACTCCTGTTCTGCCAAAGATAAGTGTTTGGTGTCCTGATGCAGCAACGCCTACAGCCAGTTTAATGGCGGTAAAGTTTGTTTGATCCTGTCTCTTATACACATCTGACGCTGCCGACGAACGTTAGCCGGTGTAGGGCGGGGTGGGCGGCGGAGAGTGAAAGAGGGGGGGGGGGGGGGGGGGGGGGGGGGGGGGGGGGGGGGGGGGGGGGGGGGGGGGGGGGGGGGGGGGGGGGG
>NZ_JAELTV010001356.1 GCF_016429005.1 Pedobacter sp. ASV19 | reverse complement strand
GGGTCGTTGCTGGCCCCGCCGCTGCTGGCCATGCTGTCGCTGGAGGATTTCGCCTTGCCGCCGGTGAGCTGGCCGAGCATGTCGCTGGCACTGGAACTGGAGCTGCTCTTGCCGTTGGAGGCGCTGGAACCGCCGCCCAGCTTGCCCATCAGCTGATCCTTGATGCCGGAAGCACCCGAGTCACCACCGAGGTAATTGTTCTTCACGCAGAATTCGAGCAGGCCCGCCACATTGCCCATGCTGCCCGAGGCCATCGAACCGCCGCCCGGGATCATGCTGCCCAGTTTGCCCAGGTCCTGCGCGCCACCCGTGCTGCAGGCGAGGCTGAGCGCGATGGCTACGCAGGTGGTCGAGATACTGCCGATGCGCTTGTTCATGTGTGTCCCTCCGTGTGGTCCAC
>NZ_JAELTV010001355.1 GCF_016429005.1 Pedobacter sp. ASV19 | reverse complement strand
ATATGAGTGGATAATAATACAGCCCTTTCTCGTCCTATTTCTTTGATTAGATTACGTACTTCTACTATCTGATTTGGATCCAATCCGTTAGTTGGCTCATCAAGTACCACAAATGCTGGGTTATGCACAATGGCCTGTGCTATACCCACACGTTGTTGATAACCACCCGATAAATTTCGGATGAGTCTTCGACTAAAGTGATTTATACCACATTTATCTTTTGCTTCAGCCACGGCAGTTTTGATTTTGTCTTCTCCAATGTCCCTCAGACCTGCACTATATTCTAAATACTCATCAACCGTAAGATCGGGATATAGAGGAGGTTTTTGTGGTAGAAAGCCTAAGTGTCTCTTGGCTAAATCTGGCTGGCCACTTAAAGATATGTCATTGATCATTACATC
>NZ_JAELTV010001354.1 GCF_016429005.1 Pedobacter sp. ASV19 | reverse complement strand
CCCCCCCCCCCCCCCCCCCCCCCCCCCCCCCCTTTTCAAGCAGCAGACGGCATACGCGATAGAGCTGCCTGTCTCGTGGGCTCGGAGATGTGTATAAGAGACAGCCTGAAGGTTGATGAGCTGAAGGTTAAATTCTCCAGCATCAATTTTGGATCTATATTTTGCCTTGTAATAAATTTTTCGGTGTCTATTTGCCTGGCTTTAAGGTTTTTCTTCTCGTTTTTATTGAAGTAGCTGTTGATGGTTTTAACTCTGGCCAGAATATTCTCTATATTGACCTCGATGTTTTTC
Source organism: Pedobacter sp. ASV19 (assembly GCF_016429005.1). GTDB lineage: Bacteria > Bacteroidota > Bacteroidia > Sphingobacteriales > Sphingobacteriaceae > Pedobacter. The sequence continues at coordinate 110 of NZ_JAELTV010001354.1, read as the reverse complement.
AGCGCGACAATGCCCAGGGTATTGTATTGGCCATCTACGTTATTGGACTCTAAATCAATAATTTGTGCTTTTAATTTCGCCACCTGTTCGATCAGGAGGGTAGGCAGGCG
>NZ_JAELTV010001353.1 GCF_016429005.1 Pedobacter sp. ASV19 | reverse complement strand
AATTGTATGAGCAAGTTCATGATTTAACTTTAAAGCTGATAGAGGAGGGGCATTTCTTGAAAGGCAGAAATGCGCTTGAATTGTTCTTGTTATATAAGGGTAGGCTGAAAGTCCCTTTTAGCCCCGCCGATTTGCAAAAAAACCTTGCTGTGCTGATGAACAAGAAACGTAATGAAAAACCGATATTGGTTTGTGAAAGTGAAGGTGCCAGATATTGGTATCGCCAATATGGATTTCTGGAAGAATGATGTTGGGCGTGGGTAATCCAAATTTGTTGTTAAACAAAAAGTTTTATTGCTATATTTGCGCCCGTTACTAAATGGTTTCGTAGTTCAACGGATAGAATAGAAGTTTCCTAAACTTTAGATATGGGTTCGATTCCCGTCGAGACCACTGAAAAG
>NZ_JAELTV010000142.1 GCF_016429005.1 Pedobacter sp. ASV19 | reverse complement strand
CCCCCCCCCCCCCCCCCCCCCCCCCCCCCCCCCCCCCCCCACCCCACCCTTTTTTACGTTCGTCGGCAGCGTCAGATGTGTATAAGAGACAGATAGTATATTATAAGTTTCCATCACCTTTTGTCTGCGTGGCTCCTTATCGGAGGTACCACTTTTCAGTACCAGATGTGCATTATCCGCATAAGGAAAACCATGATCCTGCAAATTTTTAAGCGTTCCGTTGTGCTCTGTTACCTCCCGGTTAGTGATATAAAATACCTCTACATTTTTAGATGCGGCGTATTTTAAAAAACCCAATGCACCTGGTACTGTGTCTGCAGCTCCCTTACTTGTCCAGTTTGACCAATCGGCTGCGTTATAGCTAATGCCACGCCTCAATTCTGTCCCTTGAAAAGGAGAATTATCCAATACCGTTTCATCTATATCGACAACCACACAATTCTTCTTAGTCGTATCGGCAAGTTTCATTTGCTCCAAAAGAGACAAACGGGCAAAATTATAAGCCTGGAAAGCAAGTGCCCGGTATTCACCTGAACGTTGCTGCCATAAAATTGACGTGGTATAATCACGGGCACCCCCAGCAGGATTTTGCTGAGCCAGCAGGGCCAATGGTAGTAAGAAGAGCGCTGTTATAGAAATCAATTGTCTTTTCATCTATTTATTTTATTTCCCCCAAAATTAGCCAATCTCAGCCAGTAGACTACAATTAAAACAAAAAAGCCCTTATCGAACTGATAAGGGCTTAATAATATAGTCGGTTAAACTTATCCGTTTAATGCAGCTGCACCGCTCACGATCTCTGTAAGCTCTGTCGTAATAGCAGCCTGACGGGCCTGGTTGTAAGAAAGTTTTAAGGCCTTCAACAGGTCACCGGCATTTTCTGTTGCTTTATCCATAGAAGTCATACGTGCACCATGTTCCGAAGCATGTGAATCAAGTACAGCTTTGTACAGCTGAATCTTAATTGACTTAGGAATCAATTGTGCTACAATTTCTTCCTGAGAAGGCTCCAGAATATAATCTACATTTGAAGTTTTCACCTCAGTTGTATCTGCCTTTGGAAGCGGTAATAATTGTTCTGTAGTTACAAATTGAACAGCGGCATTTTTAAAGCGGTTATAGATCACCTCTACTCTGTCGTATTCCCCTTTTTTGAAACCATTCATGATGGAATCTGTGATTTTAGTTACATTCTCAAAGGTCAGGGCAGAATAAACATCATTATTATTACCAATAACATTATAGCCACGCTTTTCGTAAAAGTCCTGAGATTTCTTACCAATAGCAACAATGCTCACATTGCCGTTTTTGTATTGTTCACTGTACTTCTCTGCGATCAGGTTATTGGTGGCTTTAATCACATTCATGTTAAAAGCCCCCGCAAGACCACGGTTAGAAGACACCACAACAATTAAAACTTTGTTAGGCTCACGTTCCTGTATAAAAGGTGACGAAGATCCTTCCAGACTAGCTGAAAGATTTCCTAAGATCTCTTTTAGCTTTGTAGCATAGGGACGTAATTGTATAATAGCATTGGTCGCACGCTTCAGCTTTGCAGCCGAAACCATTTTCATGGCTTTGGTGATCTGCTGTGTAGACTGTACCGATGATATGCGTATTCTTACTTCTTTTAAATTAGCCATTCTTTTTTATCTTCTGCAGCGCAATTTTAGTATTTACCGGCTAATTCCTTAGCTACTGTTTCTAATACACCAGTGATCTGATCATCCAGTTTACCAGCTTTTAAAGCATTTAAAGTATCTGCATGACGCTGTTCCAGCTGTTGTAAAAATTCTGCTTCAAATTCTCTGATTTTGTTTACAGGAACCGTACGCATTAAGTTTTTAGTACCAATATAGATAATAGCAACTTGTTTCTCTACAGTCATTGGAGAGAACTGTCCTTGTTTAAGGATTTCCACGTTACGGGCACCTTTATCCAAAACAGATTTAGTTGCTGCGTCCAGGTCAGATCCGAATTTAGAGAAAGCCTCTAATTCACGATATTGTGCCTGATCTAATTTCAATGTACCAGCTACTTTCTTCATAGACTTGATCTGAGCATTACCACCCACACGAGATACCGAGATACCTACGTTAATAGCCGGACGAACGCCTGCGTTAAACAAGTTAGATTCTAAGAAGATCTGACCATCAGTAATTGAAATTACGTTGGTCGGAATATAAGCAGAAACGTCACCAGCCTGAGTTTCGATAATTGGAAGTGCAGTTAAAGAACCACCACCTTTTACTTTACCTTTTAACGACTCAGGCAAATCGTTCATGTTTTGTGCAATATCATCGTTCGCGTTGATCTTTGCAGCACGCTCCAACAAACGACTGTGCAGATAGAACACGTCTCCAGGATAAGCCTCACGGCCCGGTGGACGACGAAGTAACAAAGAAACCTCACGGTAAGCTACAGCTTGTTTAGACAAATCATCATAAACGATTAATGCAGGACGACCTGTATCACGGAAATACTCACCAATCGCAGCGCCAGAGAAAGGTGCATAGAACTGAAGTGGAGCAGGATCAGCAGCAGAAGCCGAAACAACTACTGTATAAGCCATTGCACCATTTTCTTCAAGGGTACGTACAACGTTTGCTACTGTACTTGCTTTTTGTCCGCAAGCAACATATATACATAAAACAGGATTTCCCGCTTCATAGAATTCTTTTTGGTTGATAATGGTATCGATACAAACCGCACTCTTACCAGTCTGACGGTCACCGATCACCAACTCACGCTGACCGCGACCAATCGGGATCATCGCATCGATCGCTTTGATACCAGTTTGTAAAGGCTCATTAACCGGCTGACGATAGATTACACCAGGTGCTTTACGCTCGATAGGCATTTCGAAGGTTTCACCTATGATAGGTCCTTTTCCGTCGATAGGCTCGCCCAGTGTGTTTACAACACGACCCAGCATACCTTCACCTACTTTAATAGAGGCAATCTTTTTGGTCCTTTTGATTGTATCACCTTCTTTGATATTGTCAGAAGGGCCTAATAAAACCACACCAACATTATCTTCTTCAAGGTTCAATACAATACCTTGCAAACCGCTTTCAAATTCAACAAGCTCACCTGATTGAACTTTTGTTAAACCATATACACGGGCAATACCATCACCCACTTGTAATACGGTACCAACTTCTTCAAGTTCAGCTTCTGATTTAAAGCCCGACAATTGTTGCCTGATAATTGCCGATACTTCGTCTGGTCTTACCTCTACCATAATTTATATTTTCTATTGTAAATCAGTAATATATTATCTTTTATCTATTTGAATTATACCACACCCTGGGCAAATTCCTTTTTTAATTTATTTAAGCCATTAGAGATACTTGCATCAAATTGCTTATCTCCAACTTTCAGTACAAAACCACCAATCAGATTGGCATTGATCTTTTCATTGATCAGAACTTCATTCGCACCAATCTCCTTTTTCACGATCGCAATGATCTCAGCTCTGCTGCTATCTGTAAGTGCAGTTGCAGAAGTCACATCTGCTGTCACGATTCCCTTAATGGAATTGTATTGTGCAATCACTTCTTTCGATGCTCCAAATAAAAGGGCGGAACGGCCTTTATTGACCATCAGCTTCATAAATGAAATGGTGATCTTATCTACCTTACCGGCAAACAAACCTTCAAGGATTCCTGCTTTTTTATCCTGGGGAACAATTGGATTTTTAAGGATAGCCTCCAGTTCAGGATTCTGATCAATCACCTGCTCTACCAAAACCATATCATTCTTCAAACTCTCCAGAGCATTATTCTCTATAGAAAGGTCTAAGATTGATTTGGCGTATCTCGATGCTGCTTTATTTTCTGACATTCTAATCTTCTTTAGCTAACTGACAATCTCAATTAGTTTAATTCAACATCTTTTAAAAGATTTGCAACCAAATCCTCTTGTTTTGCCTTATCTTCCAGTTGTGCACGCAATACACGCTCAGCAATATCGATAGATAAAGTAGACACCTGGCTTTTCAATTCGAATAAAGCTGCTTTCTTTTGATTTTCAATTTCAATCTTTGCTTTCTCGATTAATTTTGCACCCTCAGTATGCGCCTGAGTTTTAGCTTCATTAATGATACTGTCTTTTAAAGTTTTGGCCTCTTTTAAGATATGGTCACGCTCCGCACGTGCAGATTTCAACAACTCTTCATTTTGAGTAGTTAAACGTGCCATCTCCTGTTTAGCAAGATCTGCTTTGTTCAGTGCATCATCAATAGATTGTTCACGCTCTTTAATTGCTGCCAATACCGGCTTCCAGGCAAATTTGCCTAAAACAAACATTAACAATAAAAATGCTATTGTCTGAAAAATAACTAAACCAAACTCAGGTACTAATAATTCCATTTTCTATCTTATATATTGTGTTCTCTTTTTTAAAAAAATTTGTACCCGGCATTGCTGCCAGGTACAAGTTTACTAGCCATTACCCATTAGGGCAACAACCACTGCGAAAAGCGCAACAGCCTCAACGAAGGCAGCAGCGATTAACATCGCAGTTTGGATTTTAGAGGCAGCTTCCGGTTGACGAGCGATACCGTCCATAGCGGAACCACCAATTTTACCGATACCTAGACCAGCGCCAATCGCAGCTAATCCTGCACCAATTGCAGCAATACTTCCTGTAATCATGATTTTATATATTAATAGTTGTTAAAAATTCTAATTAATGATGTTCTTCTATTGCCATGCCAATAAATAAGGCAGACAAGATAGTAAATATAAAGGCTTGAATAAAAGCAACAAGCAATTCAATTGCACCAATAAAAACGGCAAAGGCTACAGAAATCGGAGCGATATACAAGCTGTTAAAAACGAAGATCAAACAGATCAGAGACAATACCAGAATGTGTCCGGCTGTAATATTCGCAAACAAACGAATCATCAAGGCAATTGGCTTTGTAAAAATACCTACAATCTCTACAGGGATCATAACAATCCACATTAATTTAGGAACATCAGGTGCAAAAATATGCTTCCAGTAATATTTATTACCGTTAAATACTGTTAATAAGAAAGTCGCTGTTGCCAAAATCATTGTTACTGCGATATTCCCTGTTAAATTTGCTCCTCCCGGAAGGAAAGGAACAAGTCCCAACATATTGTTAAACCAAATAAAGAAAAATACAGTAAGTAAATAAGGCATAAAGCGCTCATATTTATGACCAAGGTTCGGTTTGGCAATATCGTCGCGTACAAAAAGGATAATTGGCTCCATCCATGACTGTAATCCTTTTGGAGATTTACCCTTACGTTTTTTGTAACCGCTGGCCACATTTAAAAATACCGCAAGGATGATTACAATAGAGATCAACAAGGTACAAACATTCTTAGTGACCGAAAGATCCAAAGGACGTGCATTTGAAGCATGATGCTTTTCATCAAGCTGAACATACTGCCCATGTTCATTTGGTGTTGCAGATGCATAATAAATTTTTTCATGCATCTTCACAAAACGCTGACCACCTTTCTCTACGACAACCTTAGCCTCATCATCATACAGAAAATCTGCAGAACTAAAACTAACTAATCCGTTTGATGTATACAGAAACACAGGAAGCTGAATATAATATTCACCAATCACATGCCAGCTATGAGAATCTGCAATGTGGTGCAATGCAAATTTTCCAATATCAAACTTCTCTTTACCTTCAGGTTCGGAGTGGGAATTTTCTGCCGCCTGCAGCGTATCAACTTGCGCTAACGCAGGTGATGTAACAGAAAAAAACGCTAAAAAAAGCGTAAAAACAACAATTAACCTTTTCACTTTAAAATCAAAAACGTGGCTACAATCCATTTACTCGCAGATTTTTACTATTTATTTTGGTGGCGCAAGTTACATAACAAACAGTATATTTCAAAGAAGCTAAACAATAAATATAAAGAAAAAAAATTCAGGACGAAAACCAAGCCGTTTTCTTTACTTTTCAGACTGTAAATCAGGACGAAAGCCATAGAGAACAACATTTTCAATGCTATTGACCCCATAATAGCCATAATTGCCGTTTCCGGATTACGTTTCATCCCTAAATAAACCACGACATAAGCGATAAAAGTGATCCCCCCAAGGAAGCCAAAAACCAGACAGAACTTTGGAACGAGAACAGTTTGCGCAGGGAAAAAAGACGGCAGCATTGAGGCAATTCCACCAAGAATGAGCGCATAAGCGACATAGAATAACGTAAATTTTACTAAACTCAATTTTATTTCCATTTTTTTTTACAAAAGTATTAAAAATACCTTTGGAGAAGCCATTCTTATTTTTTATTCAATTGCTTGACAACTTGATATAAAGACAAAAAAACACCAACGACACTAAATATTGCGGTAAATATGGGCTTAGAACGATGCTGATGCTCATCGATCTTGTAACCTATAAATGCAAATACACCTATAGTAGCCAGCATTTGGAAACCAATGCCAGAATATTTAATAAAATTTCCAGGCCCCTGACCTTTATCTTTATTAGAGTCTTCCATAACCTTATCAAATAAAAAACACCAATTCATTAGATTTAATTGCTGAATAAAATATTTTTGTATACATTTTAATTGAAATTAACTCAACAAGTGCTTTTGAAAAATTACGCTATTCATAGCCTAAAGATAATATTAATTTGTTTAGGCTCCTGCATCCTTGCCTCCTGCGGCACTCCCAAAGACACTGCCGCAAGCAGAAGCATGCAAAATTTAACTGCCCGCTATAATTATTTTTATAATGCCAACGTTATATTGGATAACTACGAAGCAGAGCTCAGCGACAATTATGCAGATAATTTCAATGATATCCTACCTGTTTATATTGCGCCCGAAAAATTTGACCCCAATGCCAGAGACCCCTTTAGCGGATCTGTAAGCAGTGCAGCATTAGACAAAGTGATCCATAAAGCACAAACGATCATTGCGGAGAAAAGTTTCAGCAACTATATAGACGATGCCTACCTGCTTCTTGGAAAAGCACAATTTTTAAAAGGAAACTATTTTGTTGCCCAGGAATATTTTGACTACGTGACCAGAACCTACAAAAATAATCTACCTATTTACGTACAGGCCCTGAACGGAAAAGCAAGAAGTCTGATCCAATTAAACAATCTAAGAGAGGCAGGCTTCACGCTCGACACACTGGAAGAGAACCTCAAATTCATCAAAAGAAAAAGAGCAGAGCCCCTGGCCACACTAGCCCAAATGAGTATTGCCATTAACCGCTACAAAGATGCCATTGTTTACCTGGAATCTGCACTTAAAGAAGGAAGTATAAAAAGAAACGAGATCAGGTGGAACTATATCCTTGGACAGTTGTACGAAGAAGAAAAAAATTACCATCCAGCACTTAAAGATTACATCAAAGTACAAAAGAGCAATGCAGCATTTGAACTCTATTTTAATGCCAACCTCAGCAGAATCAGGGTCAAAGGTTTATTAAGTGGGGAGAACATGAACCGTAAGCAAGAACTTTCGGCCTTGTTAAAAGACGATAAGAACACAGATTATATTGACCAGATCTTTTATCAGATTGCCCAGAGCTATGCAGATGAAAAAGACTACCAGGCCGCAGAAAAATATTACATGAAGTCTGTAAGTGCAAGCACAAGGAACCCTTATCAAAAGGGCTTATCGTACTTGCGGATAGCAGATCTTAATTTTAAAGAATACAAAAATTACCTGAGAGCCAAAGCCTATTACGACAGTACAGTAACTACGCTGCCTAAAAACTATACAGGCTACGATCTCATTCTTAAGAAGGATCAGAACCTGGAGTATCTGACCAGCCGGTATGAATCCATATCTCTTCAGGACACTTTACAGAGGATTGCAAAGCTTCCCGAACCGGAGCGTAAACCCAGAATTGAAGCATTTGTAACGCCCCCTGTTAAAAAACCTGCAGAACAGGCTTTAAATGTGAACAGCAATTTCCCTGTCTACCAGAATAACCCTCAGAACTCAGGAAAAAAAGTTGCCGCCATAAATACCTTCTATTTTGCAAATACAACTGCAGTAAGTAACGGTTTCATGGATTTCAAGAAGAGATGGGGCAACCGTAAGCTGGAAGACAATTGGAGACAAAGTATCCGGTCTTCATCACAAACCAATACACAAAACGTAGCCAACCTTGATAATTCCGGCCTGCCAAACAATCCAGATCATGCACCAGGTACTCTGGTCAGTGACTCTGCTAAAATCAAAGCATACACTGCAGCACTCCCCCTGAGCCCGGACCTCCTTAAAGCCAGCAATCAAAAGATCATTGATGCTTATTATGAGATTGCAAACTTCTACCAGCAGGAACTCAACGACAACGAAGAAGCAGCAAAGATCTATGAACTCCTGCTCCAAAGATTTCCGGATAACAATCATCTGGCAGCCATCAGCTACGGCCTTTATTTAAGTTACAAGACCTCCAATCCGACAAAAGCTTCCGGATATAAAAACACGGTACTCACGCAATTTCCGTCTACTGTCTATGCGAAGACAATTCTTGATCCTAACTTCACCGTCAGACAATCTGCACAGGAAGCAGAAATCACCAAACGATATAATAACATCTTTGGCCTTTACGAAAAGAAAAATTTCATTCAGGTCATCACTGATGTAAATGCATTAAATGAAATTTCCCCGAGCAATTATCTTTCTCCGCAATTTGCCTATCTTAAATCTATAGCCATTGGAAGAACCAATAATGTAGATAGTCTGATCAATGCCTTCAAAGAAATTGTCAGCAAATTTCCAGATGATAAACTGATTACCCCTCTGGTACAAGATCACCTTGCCTATATTGACCAGCACCTGGCCATCTTCAAAAAAAGAAAAATTGCTCTTACCGACTTTGATCTGGGTGAACCTCGGTTTATGGAACAGCAGATCGCCAGTACACCGGTACAACAACCAAAAGAACAGATGGTTGTACAAACAACAGTGCCAGCACCAATTAAATCTGGGGCACCTAAGCCGCAAACCGTAGCTCCGGTAGAACAGCCTTCAATATCCGCCCAGCCAAAACCGACAGACCCAATACTTAAAAAACCAGAAAGCATCTTCAGTTCTGCCAAATCTGAAATCTATTACTTTGTTATTGACGTTGCTGATGCCAGTCTAACCCTAAGTTCTTCTCGTTTTGGCATCGGTCAATTTAACCGTGGAAACTACACTGGAGACAATTTAAAGCATCATTTAACAGAATTTGACAATGATCAGCTAATTTACGTCGGGAACTTTAGTAGTTTTGACGACGCAAAAATATATGCTGAAGGAATTATACCGCAGCTAAAACAGATCATGAAAGTACCTGCAAATATTTACAGTACCTTCATCATCAGTAAAGAAAACTTTGATAAATTAAAAAACAAGGACCTTCTAAACAAGTACATAGAGTTCTACAAAAACAATTATTGAAATGAGCCAAAGCCTTACCTCAACAGATATAAAGAGATATAATCTAACCATTTGGAAACTCCTGATTGGTGGTATTATATTATTTGCACTGTTCATCATCTCTATTGGTTTCGGGGTTTTCGGCACTTTACCATCATTCAGAGACATCGAACACCCTAAAAGCAACCAGGCTACTGAAATTGTCTCAGACGACGGAAGGGTGATCGGGACTTATTTTGTGCAAAACCGTTCCAATGTTACTTATCCACAAATTTCTCCAAATGTAATCAACGCCCTGATCTCTACAGAAGATACACGTTTTAAAGAACACTCAGGAATCGATTTTACCAGAACCTTTACCATCATTTTTTATAATCTGGTTGGGAAAAAACAAGGGGGAAGCACAATTACGCAACAACTTGCACTGAACTTGTTCTCAGAAGAAGGCCGTCAGAAAAACTTCTTTAAAAGGCTGATGCAGAAATTTCAGGAATGGGTGATCGCCGTTAAACTGGAGAGAAACTATACGAAAGAAGAAATCATTACCATGTACCTGAATACAGTTGATTTTGGGAACCAGGCATATGGAATTAAATCAGCTGCCAGGGTATATTTCAATACCACTCCAGACCAGTTAACCGTACCGCAGGCAGCCACCCTTGTTGGTTTGCAAAAAGGGATCACCAGATATTCTCCAACCCGTAACCCAGACCGCTCTATTGCCCGTCGAAATACTGTGATGTCAATGATGGTGAAAGCGAACCTGCTAACTCAGGAACAGTACGATACGGAGAAAGAAAAACCTTTAAGTCTTAAATTCAATGCAGCAACGGTAAACGACGGAATTGCACCTTATTTTCGGGCTGTATTAAAAAACGATATCAAGAAAATTTTCCAGGACCGTTCCATTCTTAAAGCAGATGGTACACCTTACGACCTGGACAGAGATGGCCTCCGGGTGATCACCACACTAAATTATGACATGCAGGTCTATGCCGAAGAGGCTCAAAAGGAATATATGAAAATCCTGCAAGCCCAATTCACGGCCAGTTGGAAAGGGAAAAACCCTTTCAAGGATAAAGAGTTACAAATTGAACAGGGCATTAAAAGGTCTGATCGTTATAAAGCACTGCAACTAGAAGGTAAAAGTGAGGAAGAGATCAAAAAAGATTTCAATACGCCTACCCGACTGAATATTTTTACCTGGAAAGGAGACATAGATACACTCATGAAACCAGTTGACTCGGTAAAATATTACAAAATGCTTTTGCGCAATGCAATGATGGTGATGGATCCTCAAACCGGTTATGTCAAGGCCTGGGTTGGGGGGATCAATTACCAGCACTTCAAATATGATCAGGTCAAAATGGGTACACGTCAGGTCGGTTCTACAGCTAAACCATTTACCTATGCCGTTGCTATAGACAATGGTTACTCCCCTTGCTACACTGTAATGAACGAACCGGTAAGCATTGATGTACCAGGCGGAAAACCTTGGGTACCCAGGTCTTCAGGAACCCTGCCAGGAGCCATTACCCTTCAAAAAGCTCTTGCCTACTCCCAAAACTATATTGCAGCTTACCTTATGAAACAGGTTGGACCAACTGCTGTAGCTGCACTGGCGAAAAAAATGGGAATTACTTCAGATGTTCCGGCCTACCCTTCCATTTCTCTGGGTTCCTTTGATGCCTCGGTATACGATATGGTAGGTGCCTATAGTGTTTTTGCCAATAAAGGCCTTTGGACAGAGCCTACTTATATATTACGTATTGAAGATAAAAACGGAATCGTTTTATATGAGAAACACCCAAGTGTACACCCTGCACTGAACGAAGAAGTAGCTTATGTAATGACCCGTATGCTTCGTGGTGTAGTACTCAATGGTACAGCATCGCGCTTAAGCTACAAATATGGCATCAAGACACCAGTTGGAGGTAAAACAGGTACAACCCAGAACAATTCCGATGGATGGTTTATGGGTATTACTCCTCAGCTTGTTGGTGGTGTATGGACAGGTTGCGAAGACCGCGCTTTCCATTTCATTAGTACCCGTGAAGGTGAAGGGGGAAATACTGCACTGCCTATTTTTGCTGGCTTCCTGAAAAGAGTATATGCCAATCCAAAACTCAAGATCAGAAAAGATGACTTTGATGTCCCTAAAAATGGTGTCTCCATAGTATATGACTGCAACCAGTACCAGCAGCCAGACCAAAATAAAACCGAACTGGATGAGAAATTAGGTTTCTAACCGTATATTTTTTTCAAAAACTGATTGCAGATGAGTGCTTTTGACCATAAAAAGGCCCTGGCCGATATCCCCCATAAACCTGGTGTTTACCAGTACTGGGATGCAGAAGGCACCCTGATCTATATCGGTAAGGCCAAAGATCTGCGAAACCGGGTTGGGTCTTATTTTATACAGGATAACCAGCTTAATGGAAAAACAAGAGTTCTGGTTTCCAGGATCCGGAAAATCACCTTTACTATTGTCGATACGGAGATTGATGCCTGGCTGGCATGTTCGTTGCTACAGGTAAATTAGACGTTAGTATTTATGTACTGGTGCTGGGGCTTTTTATAGCTGCAGTGCTGGGTAATTTTACAGGTTACTGGTTTGGGCGAAAAACCGGGCCT
>NZ_JAELTV010001352.1 GCF_016429005.1 Pedobacter sp. ASV19 | reverse complement strand
GCTGGGCATGCCGAAGAGCAATGCCTCGCGGCTGCTCCGGGCGATGCGCGACGAGGGGCTGCTGGAAACGGTCGGCGAGAGCAAGCGTTACCGGCCCTCGCTCCTGCTCAACCAGGTCGGCCATCTCTATCGGTTCGCGGCTTCGCTGATCGACCGCGCCGATGCGGTGGTTGGGGCCATCTCGGACCGGATCGGCCATACCGGCTATGTCAGCGTCCGGCGCGGCACCGAGATCGTCGCGGTGACGGCCCATCCCGGCCGCCATGCCCTGCGCGTGGTCACCTCGATCGGCGACCGCATTCCCGCCTTCGCCTCCAGCACCGGCCGCGCGCTGCTCGCCCGCCTGACGGACGACGAGGTCCGTGCGCTCTATCCCGCGGGCTTCACCCCGCCGTCCGAAAC
>NZ_JAELTV010001351.1 GCF_016429005.1 Pedobacter sp. ASV19 | reverse complement strand
GAGAAGGCCAGAGCAAATGGCTGAAGCCGTGGCCGATATGTATGCGGAAGGAGTAAATACAAGGAAAGTAAAACGTGCATTAAAAGCCATCGTTGGAAAGCAGGCGAAGCTTTCCAGATCCACTGTATCCAGGATTACGCAGAAGCTCAGAGACGAATTTTTAATTTGGAAAAAGCGGGATTTATCGCATTTGAAAGTGGCCTATCTTTTCCTAGATGCCATTCGTGTCGGAATGCGCATGGGAAAGTCTGGAAAAGAATCCGTGATGGTGGCTTATGCTGTGCTCGAAGACGGCAGCATGGAAACTCTAGCTATTGGCCTTGGGCCACATGAGGGCGATAAAGTATGGGAGATGTTCGTGATGGATTTAAAAAACCGCGGGGTGCAGGATCCGCTCCTTAC
>NZ_JAELTV010001350.1 GCF_016429005.1 Pedobacter sp. ASV19 | reverse complement strand
CACCAGTAATGAATAATGTGCATTCATCACAACACTTCTGAAGCTCAATACACTCTCTTCCAGCTTCTGTTTAACCAATACCAAAGGGGTAACCTCGGTAGCAATCATCATAATGCCTGTAGTATGCCCTTTTTTATCTTTGATGGGTTGGTATGCGTAATTAAAATAAGCTGTTTCCAGCTTCCCGTTGCGCAAAATAAAAGCTTTGGCTTCGTTACCTACCATAGCTTCCCCCCAGGTATAGACATCCTGCAACAGTCTTAAAAAAGGCTGTCCTTCTAATTCTGGCAGGGCAACAGCCATAGGCATATTTAGTATAGATTTGTTCTTTCCCCAGAGTTCGAGCATTCGGGTATTTGCAGATTCAATAACCAGCTCTTTCCCCTTTAGGATGCCCATACC
>NZ_JAELTV010001349.1 GCF_016429005.1 Pedobacter sp. ASV19 | reverse complement strand
GGCTCGGAGATGTGTATAAGAGACAGGGATTTCATCCACTCAAAGAAAAACCCACAAACCAGACTACTTTGTTGGCGCCAGGCACAATAGCGCCTAACTGGACGCTCTACGATACCGATAATAAAAAAACGTCATTATCGGAATTTAAAGGCAAAATTGTATTACTAGATTTTTTCTTTGTTGGCTGTATCCCCTGTATTCGATCTTTAGCATCTTTGGATAACCTTCAAAATAAATATAAGAATAAAGACTTTGTTATACTTAGTCTTAGTACTAGAGATGGCAAAAAATTAGTGAAGGAATTTAAAGAAAGTCAGCACATAAAAAATCGAATGTATCCAAATGGAGGTGATGTGGCAAACCTATATCGTGCAAATGGAGCCCCTACATTTTACCTCCTGT
>NZ_JAELTV010001348.1 GCF_016429005.1 Pedobacter sp. ASV19 | reverse complement strand
TGTTAAAAATGAAGACTTAAAGTCTCGTAATAATGAAACTGGTATCCAGAATATCATTATTAAAAACTACCAGGAAGTTCGTGATACGACCATGGTTGAAACGGCATGGACTAAAAATAATCTCGAAATCTTTGACCAAAAATTTATTGATTTAAAAAGTGTCCTGGAAAGATGGTTTGACGTCCAAATCATTTTTAAGTCGGAGGAAGTAAAGAACTATAAATTTACAGGAACTTTTGCAAATGAAAGTATAATAGAAGTATTAAATTCACTAAAAAGAACAGTGAACTTTAACTATGAGATGAAAGAAAAGACAATCACCATATCAAAATAAAAGGACGGTGTTGAAGCCACCGCCCTTAATTTTTTGATCCTTATTAAATGACAGTTACTGCGCAAACAA
>NZ_JAELTV010001347.1 GCF_016429005.1 Pedobacter sp. ASV19 | reverse complement strand
AGGTTTGGAGCGGCAGTTATTTTACTTTAACGATGATGGACTTATCTTTTTTCGTCATGATCGCGTCCGTGACTTCTTTTTAAGTTATGCCTTAGTTGATATTATTTGTCAAAACGAGCCATCAACAATAGAAATACTTTCTGATCCTTATTACATAGAGCTAATAGGGCAAGCCATTGCTATGAAGGAGATTTCGTTGCCAAAGTTGATTTATTTCATCAATACACTTCCTTTAGCAGTCTATAATAGCCTTCTTTTTATTGACCAGCAAAGTGCGTATTATTATCAAGTTTTACAAAATCTACAGGCGTGGAATGCTGACTCAGAAGCAACAAAAGGGCTTCCATTTCTAATGTTATATGAAATTCTGTCTCTTATACACATCTCCGAGCCCACGAGACAG
>NZ_JAELTV010001346.1 GCF_016429005.1 Pedobacter sp. ASV19 | reverse complement strand
ATACAGTGGTAATCAAAGAATAAATCTGGTGATTTAAGATGGGTGAAAATATGTTTTACTGGGCTCGCTGAATCTTACAGATTCTGAGGTTCGCCTCAGTAAAAACATATTTTCTTGGGTGCAGACCGGGGAGGGGGGTGAAATAGGTGGCTATTGTTGATCAAAATTTTTATTGCTGATTACCGGATTTTGTAATGGGCTATTTTTAATTGAAAATGTTTTCAAAATATTGATTTACAGATTTTTATGAAAATTTTTATTTAGAAAAACTATCGTTACACTTGAAGGCATTTTTAAAAAATCAAGTGTAAATTATGAGTAATACGAAGTACATTAATCAGATGCTGGATTGGTCATTTAAGAAAATTTTTGGGACGGATCCAAACAAAGACTTATTAATCGC
>NZ_JAELTV010001345.1 GCF_016429005.1 Pedobacter sp. ASV19 | reverse complement strand
CGATTCCTACCGCCAGGGTAAGTAAAGTGATATTATATTTTTTAAACATTTTCATGTGTGATCAATTATTATTAAAATGAAGCATTTAAACCTAACATAAATGTTCTAGGCTGAGGTACTGCGCGGTTATCATATCCAGTAGCAATATTACTGTTGTTACGATTGCTATTAACCTCTGGATCCAATCCTTTATATTTGGTAATGGTAAGCACGTTAAACATTTGCGCCGATAATCTTAAGCTAGACAATCCCAATTTTTCTGTCAGGTCTTTTTTAAATGTATAACCTAATGCCAGATTTCTTAATCTCAAGAAATCACCTTTTTCAAGGAATCTTGTTGAAGCATTATTTGCAGTACTGTTTCCACTCCACAACCGTGGAATGTCAGTTACTTGTCCAGGAG
>NZ_JAELTV010001344.1 GCF_016429005.1 Pedobacter sp. ASV19 | reverse complement strand
CCACTGATCTGGTCGGTCTGCTCACTTTTAGCGGTTAGAAGGATAACCGGAATATGGTTAGTCCTTTCATCATTTTTCAGGTGTTCACAAAGGGTAAAACCATCCATTTCTGGCATCATAACATCACTGATGATCAGGTCTGGAATTTCTTCAATAGCTGTATTCCAGCCTTCCAGTCCATTCCCGGAGAACAGGATATGATAACTTTGATCAAGAGAACCGCCAATCAGTTGCTGTAGTTCCGGATTATCTTCCACAATCAGTACCTTGAACATTTTGTTGTCGGGTAGCTGGGGAATAAAATCTGAATGACCATCAGATTGATTTTCTTCTGGAACAGAGAGACTAAAGTTAGTTTCCCCAGGTAGATTTATCAGGTAATTTTTCGGAAAATGTGCATAGC